>CALFYE010000535.1 GCA_937952145.1 uncultured Myxococcales bacterium | reverse complement strand
CACCAGGATCTTCTGCGTCAGCAGTACGTCCAGATCGGTGCCGGCGAAGAAGGTCTTTGGGACGTCTCCTCGGGAGAGCTCCTGGACCTTGGGCTTCCAGCTCTCTTTCAGCCGCATCACCCAGGTGACTCCGTACTGAGCACAATCGGTGATGAGCTTCAAGCTGGCGTACCCCAGATCGACCAGCAGACCCAGTCCGCGCCAGCTCTCATCCAGAACCAGATGCGGACAGTCGTGCTCACGCGCCGGACTGAGGTGATAGGAGTAGACCGTCCCGGTCCCCACCGAGAGTCTCTTGTGTACTTTGAGCGCGGCATACCGACCGGCTCCGGGGTACTCCGCAAACAGCTCGTCCGGGAGCCGGACCGTGGTGGAGTCCACGATGTGCCAGTCGCGCGCAAAGCGGCGCATCAGCGGAGGCACGTCCAGCGGCTGCGCGCGTGCATACCCAAGCGCGCGCTGGGACAGTCCCGCCATCGTCGCCTCCAGCGCGGGTCCGAACCAGGCGTAGAAGCCGCCGCGGGCCACTCTGGGAGCCCCGTTCTCAAAGTACACACGCGCCACGTCCCGCTGTCGGCCGCCGTAGCCTGTGGAGGCCGCGATCACCATCGCTCGGATCAAGCCGATCGCATCGCGCTTGCGGGTCCGCTCCTGAAACTTGGCGGATTCCACCAAGTCGGCGATGGCCTCCTCAGGGAGTACGGTTTCCATCAGCTCTCGGAGGTCCTCTCCGGTCAGTACGCTCTGGGTCGTCATGCCCGGTATAGATCAGATTCGTTTCTCTATGGCAACCTGAGCAATTCACATTTCTTGATTGGCCAGCGATCTCATCCTGGAAACGCTCTGCGTTGGTTCTCGTCGGGACGGGGAGCTTAAGTAGACAAAAATGACGACTGGTGGATGGGCTGGGTCTTCGCGGATCCCTAAAGGGTGTGTATTTCAACACAGACGCTTGCGCTGTAGCGGGCACCAGCCTCCGTCGGCACCTGGGCTTACCCACGGTGGAGCCAGCGACGATGGAGCTAATTCTAGACAAGTACCGGTTGCGGAGAAGCTTGCAGGGCGCAGGGCTCTCCCAGTTGCGTAACATCAGCGGCCAGGAAACTGAGAGATGGCAGAGCTGGGAGCTGCCCGGTCCTGCCTACTTCAAGCCTACCCACGGCGTAATGAGCGCATATGTGCGCCGGTGCGCTAGCTTTGTAGAGCTGGAATCAGCGCGGCGAGACTTTCGTGCTCGCAGTGCCAACGAGCCATTATGGGTCAGCAGCTACCTGAGTTCGCACGGCGAACACTATCATCTCGAAGAGGAGATTGACGGCGAGCTGCTATCGGTAGAGGCGATCTCTGAGGGGGGACGATTCCAGTGCCTGGGGCTACTATCACGCATCCTATACTCGAAAAATGCCGTGATAGAAATGGGCTCGTGCTTTCCGTATCCGCACCCACAGCAGGCTCGAATCGTCGAGCTAGTCCGCCAAGCACACCAGTCGTTCGGGTTTCATGATGGACCCTCGCATACGGAGGTGATTGTAGACGCCAATGGGCGAATAGAGATTATCGATTGGAACCCTCGCTTTGTCGGAGCGGATGTCCTGTGGTCCATCAACCACGCCTACGGGATCGCAATACAAGAGGTCCTGCTTGACTGGGCACTCGGCCGTCCGCTGGTGGTGGAGCCGCGAGAGCAACAGTTCTCGTGCCTGCAATACATCCTGCCACCGCACCGGCTTGGATTTCAAAGCTTGGAATTGCCCGACGCCCCAGAGGTAAAGTTCAGAGCCACTTTGAAGAAACCTGGTACACATGTAGAGAGCATCGATCAGCAGACCGATTATCTCGGCTGCTATCTGACGGTCATGCCGACCTTCGCCGGCGCGGTCTCTCGCTCAAGGGAGCTGCGGAACTCAGTGCGAATAAACGGCTCTCTGGAAGGAGCATACTGATGAATAAGACAGGAGCATTCGTCATCAGCGGTGGTAGCAAGGGCTTGGGTAAAGCAATAGGACGAGCTGCTCGTGAACAGGGCTATCCGGTAGCGCTCATTGCGCGTGATGAAGCGCAGTTAGCCAGCGCGCAGGCTGCGATTATGGCAGGTGCGGCGCAGGGCAAGGTCTCCGCTCACATAGCAGATCTGACTGATGCAAGCCAAACCGAGCGGGCCTTTGCTGAGATTTTAGCGACTCACGGAGGCATCCAAACCTTGATCAATAACGCCGCGACCTGGACCGGCGGAGGGTCCGTCCTGCAGCTCAGCGCCGAAGATATCCTTCGCTCATTCCACCTGAACTTCTTCAGTGCCTTCCACGCTACCAAAGAGGCGCTGCGCGCCTGGGAGCAGGGAGGACGCGGCCAGCTGTGCATTATCAACATCGGGGCCACGGCATCGCTCCGGGGCGGTAAGAACAGCGCTGCCTTCGCGGTCGCCAAGGGAGCGCTGCGTAGCTTCTCGCAGAGTCTGGCCAAGGAGATGGGGCCAGAAGGCGTGCATGTCGCCCACCTTGTAATTGACGGACTTATCGACAATGATCGGACGCGCAGCTTGAATGCC
>CALFYE010000534.1 GCA_937952145.1 uncultured Myxococcales bacterium | reverse complement strand
GACCTTCGGGTTATGAGCCCGACGAGCTACCAGGCTGCTCCACCCCGCATCAATTGAGTTTTTAGGTTGCTGTTGCAGGCTGAGACAGCCGAGAAGTCGCGAACAGCAAGAGCACTCTACGCGGCGGCATTTCAAAGTCAACCAGAAAAATTCACTGCCCTTGGAACAAGGCTCCTCCCGGCAGGGTGTGGGGCATCAGCGACGCATCCTCAGCCGCTGTGTCCATGCCCAACGTGCTAGAACGCAGCGGTGATTGCTGTGACAGATGGGCCGATCCCCATCGTGTTTGAGAATTCTCAGGTCATTGTCGTCGACAAACCGGCCGGCTGGCTCTCGGTACCCAGCCATGCGGGGGCTGCCGATCCCCGTCCCGTGGTCGGTACCCGGCTGCAGACGCAGCTTGGTGGACGGCTCTGGCCCGTGCACCGACTCGACGAAGATGTCTCCGGTCTCTTGCTGTTTGCGCGAAGCGCCGCAGCTCATCGCGGCCTGTGCTCCGCCTTCGAACGCCACCTCATCGAGAAGACCTATCAGGCCCGCTGCCACGGCACAGCCCCTGCCGATGCCCAGCTCGGTCAGTGGGTGCGCTGGACCACAACGCTGTTGCGTGGCAAGAAGCGAGCCTACGTCCATCCAGCTGGCAAACCAGCGATCACCGACGTTCTGCTTTTCGCGGTCGATGCAAGTTCCTTGCATTTCTATCTTCGCCCGCGCACCGGTCGTGGGCATCAGCTACGCGTCGAGCTGGCCCGGCGAGGCTGCCCCATCTTCGGCGATACTCTGTACGGCTCCCCCGCTGATGACAACTGCCCGGGCATCGCCTTGCGTGCCGTTGCGCTGGACTTCTCTCAGCTTGAAGATGCAATGGATTTGCATTTACCGCCCAGGCTTGTGCTGCCGATGACTGCCGTCCTGGCAGTGGCCGAGGTCCTGCCCTCCCGGACCGTCGGCACATCGCAGCACACCAGCGAAGCCCCCCGCTAAGTCCGCCGCGATGATACGATTCGGCGCATGACGACGACTAAGCCGATCCATGTGCTGGGTATCTGCGGCAGCTTGCGCAAGGGTTCGCTCAACCGCTCGCTGCTGCGCGCTGCTTCGGAAGAGATGCCAGAGGGGATGTCGCTACAGCTACGCGATCTGCACGACATTCCGCTCTACAACGACGACCTTTATCAGCCTGGTCCGCCGGAGTCCGTGCAGCGCTTCCGGGCGGATATCGCCGCGTCCGATGCTCTGATCATCTGCTCTCCCGAGTACAACTTCTCGATCTCGGGCGTACTGAAGAACGCGATCGACTGGGCCTCGCGACCGCCCAACCCGCCTCTCGACGGAAAACCTCTCGCGCTGATGGGCTGCAGTCCAGGCATGCTGGGCACCGTGCGCGGCCAGCTGGCGACGCGCCAAGTGTGCATCTTTACCAACATGGTGCCGATGAACAAGCCGGAGCTTTTCGTCGCCAAGGCCCACGAGAAGTTCGACAGTGAAGGGCGGCTCACGGACGCCGAGACGCGACAAAAACTCCGCACCTTCTTGGTCGCATTCCGAGCCTGGATCGATCGGCTGGCCCCACGAAGCTAGGCCTCCCCGCACAACCGCGCTTTTTCTTTTTGCCGCCGTCAGCCTCTGAAGCTAGGCTAACGGGCTCATGAGCAAGCGCGCTTTCCGTCTCCCATCGACCGTTCGTCCGACCCAGTACGATATCACTCTCTCCACCGACCCCGGACGGAGCGATTTTACCGGCACCGTGCGTATCACCGCCGAGGTCAGTCAGACCGTCGCGTCTGTCGTACTGCACTCGCGAGAGCTGACGCTGCACCACGCAACGTTGCACGGAAGTGGCACGACCCAGCCGCTGAGCATCACGCTCCAGCCGGAACAAGAGACGGCAACGCTCACCGCCCCCGGCCCGATAGCCCCTGGACGGCTCGATGTCGACATCTCTTTTGCCGGCAAGCTCGCGCCCAGCATGCACGGAATCTATCTCGCCACCGATGGCGTGCATCGGGCCATCTGCACGCAGTGCGAGGCCACCGATGCGCGAGCCATCTTCCCCTGCTTTGACGAGCCCGAGTTCAAGGCAGTGCTCAAGTGGACGCTGCGCACTACGCCGGGCCTGACCGCCCTGACCAATGGGCAGCAGAAGGAATGCAGCGACGGACTATCGGCGTCCGGCACAGCCGAGCAGATCGTGGCCTTCGAGCCCACCAAGCCAGTCTCAAGCTACCTCGCTGCCGTCGCCATCGGCGATTTTGAGAGCAGCCCCGAGGCCCACGTCCGCGATGTGCCGCTGCGGGTGTACGCTCCGCGGGGCAAGGCTAATCAGACGGGCTTTGCCCAGGATTTGGCGACGCGCCTGCTGCCTTGGTACGAGCACTACTTTGACTTCGCCTATCCTTTCGCCAAGTACGATCAGGTCGCCGTGCCCGGCTTCGATGCGGGTGCCATGGAAAACATCGGCCTGGTCCTTTTCCGTCAGAACTTGCTCTTGATGGACCCGAAGTCGGCGTCCTGGCGACAGGAAAAAGTCATCGCTCGCGTCGTCGCTCACGAGATGGCGCATATGTGGTTCGGCAACTTGGTCACCATGTGTTGGTGGGACGACCTGTGGCTGAATGAAGCCTTCGCCGAGTGGATGGCCCACAAAGCCGTGCACGCCACCGTACCCAGCTACCGCATCTGGGATGACTCGGCCGAGGACAAGAGTCGCGCGCTATTCGACGACGCACTGCAGAGCACGCACCCCATCTACACCGCCGTCGCCACGCCAGAAGAAGCCCTTGAGATGTTCGACAGCATCACCTACCAGAAAGGCTGCGCGGTGATGCGAATGCTGGAAAACTTCCTCGGGGAAGAACACTTCCGGGCCGGCCTGCGAGCCTATATGAAGCAGTACCAGTGGCGAAATGCCGCAGGCGCCGACTTATGGCGAGCACTCGAGGCGGCCTCGGGGCGACCTGTCGGGACCCTTATGAAGAGCTGGGTTGAGCAGCCCGGCTTCCCTCTCCTCTCCGTCGAGTTTGCCGACGCAAGCGGGGACGCAGTATTGAAGTTCCGCCAGAGTCGGTTCTTTTCAGATCCAATGGCGGCAGCGACAGGCCAAGTCTGGAACGTGCCCGTCGTCATTCGCTACCAGGACGACCGAGGCGTGCAGGAACATCGCTTTATCCTCGATCGCGCAGAACACCAAGAACGGCTGCCCAGCTTGGGACCGATCCGCTGGTTCTACGCCAACGCCGACGACATCGGCTTCTATCGGCTGCAGTTTGGCGAAAAGGCTCTGGCCGCCCTACTGCATGGGGGACTCCAACAACTCGGCCCGATCGAGCAGGTGGGCTTGCTTGAGGATCAGTGGGCTCTGGTCCGCGCCGGCCGGAGTGGCATCATGCCGTTCATCGACGTGCTGCGGGCGCTAGCCGGAGTGCGCGAACACAACGTGCTGCGGGCCCTCATTGATCGGCTCGATATGCTCGATCTCCTGACCAAGGATGCCGGCGACCGTGAGGCTCGCCTGAAGCTGCGTAGTCTCATTGGTTCGCTCCTCTCCTCGCAGCTACAAGAGCTGGGTTTCGCCCCCCGCGCGCAAGAGTCACAAAACGACATCCAGCGTCGGGCTCTGCTGGTTGGTGCACTAGGAAACCTGGCTCGCAGCGAGGACGTCATTGCACAGTCTAAGCACTACGCGAGCATTGAGCAGAGCGACCCGCATGCCGTCGACCCCAATCTAGCCGGCGTCTTCGTGGCTGTTGCCGCCAAGTTTGGAGACGAAGATGACTTCGACCGTTGGGTTGCGACGTTTTTGGCACGAAAGCAGGCTGGCCGCACACCGCAAGAGGTCTCTCGATACCTGCATACCCTCTCCGTCTTTCGACGCCCGGGCCTGTCGGAAAAAACCCTGGGACTGCTCGAAGAGGGGTCGATTCCGCAAGAGGCGCTTGCACAGGTGCTGGGTCAGCTCTTGGCCTATCGCCATTCACAGGAGTCTGCTTGGCGCTTCCTGCGCGATCGCTGGAACCTGCTGCGCGAGCGCGTCGGAGACATGGGGCTCTCCCGATTGGTTGAGGCCGTCGGCCGTCTGCCTGCAACACACCGTGAAGACGTCGTCCGCTTCTTTGAACGGAACACACCCAACGGAGCCGAGAGGGCACTAGCGCGCGCCCTTGAGCGCATGGACCAGCACGAGGAGCTTCGTCAGCGCGTCACGCCAGACCTCCTCAACTATCTCAAGCGTCAGGGTATGGAAACGGAGTAACTCTGCCAGGTCCTGACACCTGCCGACGATCTTAAGAACGAAGGTATTTTGTGATCAGCAGCGCAACCCGCAGGTCGCCGCTCTCAGCTTCGAGGAACGGCTCGGGCTGCTCGTCGATGCGCAGCACCTCGCGGTCCACAATAAGCGCATCGCGCGCGCCCAGCGCGAGGCCAAGCTGCGCATCAGCGCCGCCAGCCTGGCTGCGATCGATACACCGGAAAAAAGGAATCTCGACCGCGCGCTGCTCGCGCAGCTCGGGGGCGGGGCGTACATCCGCGAGCACCTCTGTGTCCTTATCACCAGCGCGACGGGAACGGGAAAGACCTTTGTCGCCTGTGCACTCGGGGACCCCAGGCCTGCGCGCAGGGATTCCGTGTCCTTTACCTGCGCCTGCCGCGCCTGCTGGAGGAGCTTCACCTGGCGCACGCCGACGGATCTTATCCCCGGCTCCTTGCCCGCCTTTTGCGAACCGATCTTCTGATCCTCGATGACTGGGGACTCGGCTCGCTCAGCGAGGCGCAGAGCCGCGACGTCCTCGAAGTCCTCGAGGACCGTGAAGGTCGCCGCGCCACAGTCGTCGCAAGTCAGCTCCCCGTCGAACACTGGCACAAGTGGCTCGCCGCCCCCACCGTCGCCGACGCCATCCTCGACCGCCTCGTGCACCGTAGCTATCGCCTCGTGTTAAAAGGCCCTTCAAAACGAAAGGACACGATCTCAAACACCCCCTAACCCAAAACCGAGCAAACCCCGTCGCTTCGCTCCGACAAAGATGAGCCCGGTCCATTTGCTCCGGAACACGCGGTCCACTTCGACCGGAACGCATGGTCCAATTCGCCCGGAACGGGCAGTCCATTTCGCCGGAATGCACACCCATCCCAGGCGGTGCCAGCGAGCTCAGCGCCGCCGCGACCCGCTCGGCCACCTGCCGCAGCGTGAAGTCGGTCGGACACGAGCGGACGTCCGGAAAGCCGGTGACA
>CALFYE010000533.1 GCA_937952145.1 uncultured Myxococcales bacterium | reverse complement strand
TACAACCCATTTCAAACAAGGTCCGCATGCCGCCGGTGACGTGGTTCTTGGCGTAGAACGCCTCTCCGTCCGCCTCTGAACGGATGAGTTCGCCCAAGTCCTCGACTTGCTCGGCCATGGAGAAGTCGAAAACCATGTCGTGCGGCTTACAGGAATCCTTAACGGTTTTGAGCATATGCCCTTCCTTGTTACTGCGTTCTACTACAGGCTCAGCGGTCGGCTCAAAGGGCGATAACAGCTAGGACCGATTTATCTGCAAAAGGAGGTTGGCGGTATGTCAAGCGGAGCCGGGCTCATCGCCTATCTGCAGGCGAGCGCGCCGGCCAAGGCCTCAGTGCTCTTGCAGAATATCGATACCTGGCGACGACAGGACAGGGGCGTTCCCGTCGGCAAAGGCTTAGATGTGCGACGCAAGCCGCTCATGAACGTGTTCATCTGAGACGACGCTCGCGACTGGCTGCGCACGGTCATGGCGGTCAACGACGGCGGTACCTGCTACCACCAGATCTCCTTCGACCTCACGACCGGCGCGTTCAGCGACCTCCGCATCGGCGGAGGAGGCCGACTGTCCGACGATGGCTCAGCGCGCTCCTCCCTGGATGATCCAGACACCCCGCGTGCCCTTCGTCGGGAGGTCAAGCGGATAGACACCACCACCTGTGCAGTCGCCGCGATGACTGCCTGAGCTGTGCGAACCGTACTCGTACATGCCGCCGCCGCGGTGGTTGGCGGCGGGCTGCGTCCACAGGGCCCACGACACCGGTACTGCATCGCAGGACACCTTGGTTCCAAAGTATTCGCTGAAGTTCATAGGTGGAGCCATCAGAGTATGTTGACCGCGCCCCGCGGCGCGCAGCTTACCGATGAAACTCTCGACGCCGCTTGTCTCATCGAGAATCCAGGCCCCCCACCACTGTCCCTGAGCATCGGCATCAAGCCGCCAGATGCGCAACCGATAGTAGCGGTCAGTCTGAATGGTATAGGCGATCCGACAACTCATGCCGGTACCCTCACCACTGAAGCGCATGCAGCCGGGGCCGCCGCCGTTGGCGTTCCAAATCGAAAAAATCGCGGTATCGCCCGTCGAGCTGTCCGCTCGATTGCCGTTGGTCTGAAGCCCGACATATCCGCCATAGCTGGCGTCTGTCCATCTCCAGTTTGAGGCCCAGTAGCTTGCCGGTGCCTTGACCGGCACACGCAGCTCTTGATCGACGTTCCAAAAGCCGCTCTTGCCAGAGAAGTCCCAGTAGGCGTAGAGGTTGGCGTTTTGGTGTTGCTCGGCTTGAGACGGGACGACCAGAGCCACCGAGCAGCCGATCGTAGCGACGATCGTACGGGTGACCAATTGAAGGGACCGCATTTCATCCTCCTATCGGCGAGAACTATCGCCACCAGACTGAGTGTGCGCAGCGGACCATCGGAAGGGACCGTGCTGCGGTCAACTTACCGATGGCACAGGGACGCCCGAAGCAGCCCATTCATCGGTCGCCAACAGATCAAAGCGCGCAGAAGTCTTGGAGGACGCGGACAACATCAACCGGCCGTCTTGCTCTAAGACCAAGATCCCGCTACTGCGCTCACGGCGGACCATTCCGTCAATGACGCACCACAGCTTGTGCAGCATGCGTGTGCGCTCCACTTCCGCAGAAAACAGCGCCAGTTCGCGGAAGTCGTCTCTACGTGCAGCATCCGCGGCATTCAGCTTTTCGTAGGCGTACAGGATCCCTGTCGCAGCGAGGTTGGCACCAACCAAGGCGGGTGACAGCTTCATTGCGCCAGTGAGTGCCCCAACGACGAAGGGCGACCAGGACGGAAGATTAAAGTCCTTGCCGCTGGCCTGATTCTTATCGGGAAGCGGGGTTCCAAAGGTTCTTTCTGCGAACTTGGCGGGATGGCGCGCGACCTCGCGGACTTCAGACTCAAACGACTTGACATCGTTCGCACCGAGCAACCGATCCCAGTCCTCAGCGGGATCAGACGACAGCTTTCGCAGAAACGCAAAGTTGAGTCCCAGTGTCTTCGAGTCGTGATTGCCGAATACCTTGGCGATCACTGCGTTGATGTTGAAGTCCTCCGTGCGTTCTAATGCGCGGAACTGCTTGCCGAGCAGCATGCGTAACCGTGCGACGACTGCACGGATTTGCTCAAGGTCGTAGAGCATCGACTGCGGCACTGCCATCTTCTTGTTGTCCGCAAGGGCCTCCAGCGTCGCCGCTGTCTCCCGGCCCAGGAAGTGCGAAATCTGGAGGTCGAGGTGGCGACCATCTTCATGGACCTTCACCCAGCGCGCCATCATGTCGTAGGTCCACGGGATGCGACGCTCCTCTTCAAAACGGGCTTCATCCATGAGTCGATACTGACGACCTTCCCACCAATTGAGAACGTCCACTACCGCACCAACGAGCTGCGCAGCCGTTCCAGCTAGGCTGGCCGCGGCATTGAGCGCGCCTGCAACATCCGAGAGGAGGCTGGTCTGATCCTTGTCTGTGCTGCGACCATTCGTATCGGCACGGTCTGACTGCTGAGCTGGTGCCTTTGGCGCAGGGACTACATTGAGGAACTTCTGCGCCTCTTCGCCATGGACCCATTCGACTCCCTTGGGTCGATACAGAATCGCGAAGGGCTCTCCTGTGTCTTTGGTGCCGGTGTAGATCCGGCGGGCCGTCGTTCCAGTCGTCTGCTCGGTTGTTGTCATATTGTTTTAGCCTCTGTATTCGCGATCCACTTCACGCGTGCTACCTGCCTTCAAGTTCTTGTTCATTGGCGACCGCCACCTTCTGCCCGCCGAAGGTTGCCAAGTCGCTGCCTTTCCGCATCACCGATGACGCGAAGCCTTTCCAGTGGTGTTCGACTTGATGGCGGCAGCCCATCCCGTAGCGATGAAAGGTGCGGAAGAAGTCGCGCAGGCCGAGGCGGAAGTCGTGATGCACGATGGCTTCTTCAACGATGTGTAACTCGTAGCCAGCGCCCGCGACTTTGAACGCGAGGCCAGGATCTTCGCCGCCTGGAGAGCGCACGCCTTCATCGAATCCGCCGACTTGTTGCAAGACGTGCCGACGGTAGCCACAGTTGGCGGTGACAATGTACAGAACTCGCCCGTCATCCATGCGGAAGGGATCGAGGATGTGGTGATACTCGAAGTAGCGGCTGTAGACATCGGTGCCCATGGCGCGGACGCGGCCACCCACTCCAGCGACTCGTGGCGGTGCATCGCGAAGATAGCGGGCCAATCGTTCAATCCATGCGTGGTCTACGACCACATCGTCATCGGTGAACAGCACGAGATCGAACTTGGCACGAGCAATCCCTGTGTTGCGCGCAGCAGCCGGACCGCGATTCTGGGCATGACGCAGGACCGTGACGCGTGGGTCAGCCAAGAGGGTTCGCAGCGCGGCTTCGATAGGAACGGGGGAGCAGTCATCGACCAAAATGATCTCGACCTCGCCGGGCAGTGAATCCGCCGAGGCAAGCACAGATCGCACCGCGCGTTCCAAGGAACGAAGGCGCTGGTGGCATGGCATGACTACGCTCACCAGCAAGGGCTGTTGTCGGCGGGCGGTCATAGGGGTCCCTCACGGCGGTGGCAGTGCAGCATTCCGCAGTTCTTGCGACAGGAGTCCATCACCGACCGGGCCTGCGCTGCTTCCAGGCTCTCCCAGGCTTGGCGCAGCGAAACACTGCGCACCGAGCCTAGATGCTTGCCATCAAGCAGGTCCTTCATCGCAAAGCAAAGCTGCTGCTCGCCAAACATGTTGACCATCATGTTGCGATGGGCAGAGCCACAGACCGGTTCCGAGATGAAGTCGGGGTCGCGGAAGTAGAGCTTCATCCACTCCAAATCGCGAACCTCGGTGTTGAGAAATCGGTCGACCCTGCGGAGTTCGATCATTGCATCAAGAACTTGATCGACCACCGTCATGTCGCGGGGGCGATGCTGGTCAAAGAAAGGATCTCCCTGCGCCCGATTCATGAAGGTCCGCGCGAGCGCTTGGAACATCACTCCGTCCACCCCCAGCCCGCGTACAAACTCGACCAGCATAAGTGCCTTCGGAAGCGTCTCTGCGCAAAGAATTCCGTTCACCAGTACGCGAACATCAGATGCCGGATGGCGTGACTTGCGGGCAGCAAGGAGTCCCCGCAATGTGTCCAGCACCATGTCGTAGGTGCCTACTCGCCCGCGAATCCAATCGTGTGTGGCGGCATCCGGCGCATCGAGCGACAGCACCAGATAGTGCGGACCGGCGGTCAGCAGATCATCACAC
>CALFYE010000532.1 GCA_937952145.1 uncultured Myxococcales bacterium | reverse complement strand
GTGCAGCACAGCGAGATGAGGGCGTTCGCAGCTTAATATGTAAACACCTTCTAAGCGCCTGGCGAACGCAGCGACCTTGCCCATCGCATCTGCCATCCAGCCAGTTGGGTTTTCACAAAAATCTTCGCGCTCATGTCAGAGATCGCGAACGCCCTGCCTAGATTTATGTGGATAATTCTACCCTCTGCAATATCCGGCATGGCCGTCGTCGCTACCAGCTGTCGGCTGCAGGGCTGTGCCTCAGCGCGTCAGAATATCTAATCAAAAAAATTTGACGCCGTTCCTGGCTCCGACATAGTCGCGCAGTGCGGTGCGCTTTGGGGCGTATTTTCCGCCATGGTGGTTTTCTATTCACGTATCTACATGGGTACACACCAGATGGCACAGCCCGACCTGTCCACAATTTCCCTTCGCGAACTTCGCTGTGCCATAAACCAAAATATGGCCAACGAAGCTGACTTCTGCGCGTTTTGTCTCGATTATTTTCCCAAGATCTATCAGCGCATGACCCCAGGCATGGAACGACAGCAAAAGCTGACTCTCCTGCTTGAGCTGGCCCCTCGACAAGACCTCGCCTTCGCCCTTGCTCAGGCAACCGCCCCGGCAGAGGCGATGCCCTCATTGCGGCCAAATAACTCGATATCTCACCGACGCTGGCTTCAGATAGCTGTCGCGGTTACGAGTATTTTGCTATTCATGACTCTAGTCGCCAAGCAAATAATATATCTCTACCCTTCTAATTCTTCGCCTGGCAATTCCGCAAATCCTCTGAGCAAATCCGATACGCCCTCAGGAATCTCGCGCGCCTCACCTCAGGAACAAGGCCCCAGCACAAGTATGCGTTCTTCTGGCACTGTTACTCTATTTGATATGTCGTATTCATCTGAATATCCCGCAACGCCATTAGTTTATTAAATCTCTAATTTTTTGCCCCGCTTCGCCGACCTTGTCGGGCGATTGGCCCGCAATCTGCGAACCAGACTCCAAGGAGGAATGGATGCGTCCCTGCCTACGAAGTGGCCCTATCGCGCTCTGTGTGCTGTTCGTTCTGCGACAGAACAGTGCAGCCGCCCCACCCGCTTTACCCGCGACGACACCCGCCTGTGCCACCGACCTACGCTGCCGCGGACACCTGGCCCAGGCCAAAGAGCTCAGTCAGACCGGGCAGCCCGAGTCCGCCCTGCGCGAGCTTCGCCAAGCCTACGCCGTCTCAGCCGACCCGCGGGTCCTGGCCAGCATCGGCCTGGCCCAGCAAAAGCTGGGTCGCTACGCGGAAGCGCTTGTCGATTACCAACAGGCACTGGCGGCCGTGCCCCCTAGCGATGCGCTGCACCGCGAGCTGAGCCTGCCCATCGCAGAGACCAAGGCAGCCCTGCACGCCGCCCAGCCAAAAGCTCCCAGCCCCACCACGGCGCCTGTCGTACCAGAAGACAAGCCCCCCCAGCTCACGCAGAACACGCAGCTCACGCAGGCCACTGCGACCGCCCCGGTTCAGATCAACAACAGCAACCAGCTCAGCGTGCAGATTGCGGCCCCCGGCTCGCAGCCCAGTGAGGCCGCGAACAGCCCGCCGGCACAGCGCTCGGGCTCCTCTGTTCATCGCTGGCTGTGGCCGACGCTGGGGGGCGTGGTGGCCAGCGCCGGCATTGCTATTGGGCTGGCCATCGCTCTCCGCCCGCTGACCTGCGAGCAGGGCGATGCCTGCGTGGGTCTGATGTCCGCCGGCTCCGCTCTTACCGCATTCCCGTCCCGCGCCGACCGCGCCCGTCCCTAAAGGCGTCCAAAAAGGAGTGTCCCATGTGCCCACATACCCGCGCCGTCTCAAGCTTGCTGTGTCTTTTCCTGTGCTCTGTCCTTTTTGGTTGCAGCGATGCCGTCCTGATCCAAGTCGACGGTCGCCCCGAAAATACCCGCGCCCTGCGGGTCAGCGCCACGCTGGACGGAGTCGGCATCGGCCAAGATCCCCTGCTCCTCACCCCCGCCCCCAGCCGCGTCGTCCTCAAAGATCTGCCCAGCCAGCAGGGAGAACTAGAAATCCGCATCGAAGCCCTGGTCGATCAGTGCATCGTCGCCAGCGGCACCGCTCGCCTGCAGGTCAGCCTGCCGTCCCTGCAGTGGACCGTCGCCAGCGTCCACCTAGACCCGCTGTCCCCCAAGCACTGCCCCGTCAGCGTCGAGCTACACGGCATGACCGCCAACCTAACCCTAACCGCCCAGCCCCCCGCCCGCTTCGACTGCCCCCAGCAAGCCCTCGGCTTCCGTCGCTGCCAAGCCTACTTCCCAGTCGGAGACAAGCCCCAGATCAACCTGCAAGGCACCCCCGAAGGCGCCTTCATCCACCGCAGCTACCCCCACCCAGCCAGCGCCCCTCCCCAGGCCCTGCCCTACTCCATCCCCGTCGAAGAAATCCAGGAAGAACCCCAGCGAAACCTCGACCAAACGCCCCCAAACACCCTGGTCTTGCGCATCCTCAAGACCCAGCTACCCGCCGGCTACGCCATCACCGGCCTGTGGGGCACCCGTGAAGAAGCCCCCGTCGGAGACAGCTCATTCGCCTACGAACACCTGTGGGCTGTCGGCACGTACAAAAGCCCCAAGGGCGACGTCGGCTTCATCGCTGAGCTAGGCCGAGAGGGAGTCCTGCACTCCGTCTACGACAGCCCATCCCGCCTAAACGCCATCAGCGGCCGCCACGCCATCGACAAAAAACCACTTATTTTATGGGCTATTGGCGACGGGGGAACCATCCTGCGGAAACAGGATGTTGCGGGGGAATGGGAAGACCTCACAACCAAACCGGCAGATCAAACCGGAGGTAAGAACCTGAATGCGCTGTGGATTGACCAAGGAACTGGGGATACGTGGATTGTGGGGGATGCGGGGACGGTGTTGCGGTCGAGGGATGGGGTTTCCCCCGTCGGAACGGTCACTACGCCATTCGCAAGCGGAGAGCGCCTGCGCACCGTAGCAGGTCTGCCTGATCAAACGCTCTTTCTTGCCAGCCAAGCATCCGGAGGGTGGAATCGGCACCTCCTCACTGTAAGGACAGGGGTCGACACCCTCGCAGGCAAGACCGTCGGCTTCATCTCCAACGGCAAG
>CALFYE010000531.1 GCA_937952145.1 uncultured Myxococcales bacterium | reverse complement strand
AGGCGAAGACACTCTTTCCCTACACGACGCTCTTCCGATCTGTCGAGAGATCGCTGGGCAGGGGGTAAACAGGGTGCCGCAGCTTCCCCCGGTGAAGCTGAGCGTGGAGTTGATCGGCCGGGGCGCTGGAGGTGCCGTAGTCTGGCCAAACACAGGAGCCGACCCAATGAGCCCGATCAGGAGCACGATGCCCAAGACAAGGGCTGAAGACGCTGTCCGCAAGGACGAGCGCCCCTGAACTTGACGAGAGGAGGGCTCAGGCTGTCGTGAGGACAAGTTGGGCTGTCCGGTCTCCATGGCACCTGCGGGCGTATCACGCGCGGGTGACGGCGCCAAGCTCGCGCACGCCAGCCGTTGATAGTTCTGCGGGGCACACAGGGCCATCTGAGCGCCAACTGCTGCCGCCTCGCTCATCTCACATTTCCTGAACAGCATCGCCACCGTCTGCCCGGCCGCCGGCGGTCCACAAGGCAGCATCGCGATTGGAGCCCACCCGATCCGGGCCAGGCTCTGCGCGAGCGATGTCACGTCGTATCGCTTCCAGCGAAACATGACAAATCGCCGAGTAGCAGCCTGCTCCCCGGCCTGGACAGTCGCAATCACATCCACTCCGTAGCTGCCGTGGATGATGCTATGCGTGTCAAGGTCAAGGGAAAATTCAATGCTGCGCACATCCATACAGTGTCGTCGGATAGGACTACTTAGCCACTCGGCATAGGCATAGGGAAGCGGAGACTTCAAGAAAGGGTCTGTGCGGCGAATCAGCTCTGGATCATTAGGCGGGCCGTAGGCCGGATGCACGTCCACCACCAGCCAATCGCCGGGCTTCGCAGCGACCGTATGCTCGGCAAACCGAAGTTCATGATCCAGACAATCGAAGGTACCCCCGAGCATGATGTAGATGCGCGTCCTTCTCTTGGACTTCGTGTCGGCAACATCAGAAAGATCGTCCCCACACCCGAACATCGGAAGGTGATAAAAGTTCCCCTGCACGCCCCTCACCTTGACGCCAGGACGCGAACGTAGAGCTTCGTTCGCATGCTTCAGCCCAACGCTCAGCAACGGCTGGCTGATATCGATCAGCCAGAGGTGGAGGTCAGGTGTATGCTGCTGCTCGATGAGATGCTGCGCGAGGCGAACCTCGCTCCGCGCTTCCCCGGAACCGAGGGCAACGACGCTGAGACCAGTGTGGCCAGAAGCTCCGACGATGCGTTTGGCTATGGAGGCCAGAGGTAGCCGGCGTCTATGCTCCTGAATGGCTGCCTGCTGTATGCAGACGGCCAGGTAGCCGGCGGCGCTCTGATGGTCCAAGTAAACACCGGCTGGGTCGATGTGACCGCCGGAGCCATTGAGAAAGCGGCCAAAATCCAGAACGCTTTGGACCGGATCAAGCGATGGAGTTACATAGCAATTTAGCTCTCTGGTTTCGGAAGCTCGATGGCTCGTATCTCTGACCAGCTCTAGGGCTCCGCTCGGCTCGGCAGCGAGACTCCCCGGTACGTGGTCCCACGTCAGCTTCAGCTCAGGCACAGCCAGCAAGCGAATTAGCGTCGCGCGACTGGGCGGAGTGCGCGCGGTCTCCACAAATTTTATGGTAGCATCCGACAGTTTTGCACGCCGCGCCAGGGCTGGGCGCGAGAGCCCGGCAGAGTTTCGTCGATCTCGCAGGAGAGCTCCGAAAGTTCGAAGCTGCTGAATGGATATCCGGGGGCGGTCCATGTTGGACGAGCAGTCAGGGCGCTCTGCGAAGCAGATCAGAGCGACAAGCGCTTCGATGTGCTCATGCCAGGCCGCCTGCTGCGACTTTGAGCCTCTTGATGCGGTGGCCTGCACTTGTCCGAGCAGAGAGCGGGTGCTTGATGCCAGCAAGTGCCGCTGCTCCTTTGTCGCGATCCACTCGTCGCTGTCTTGAGTCTGTGATTCCGAGGAGGGCATGGGGGTCATCAATTCGCTCCGAGGCTTACGGTACAGGGACAGGTTCTGAGGCAAACCGATCTAGCTCCACAAGCCGAGTGGGCGGATCGTGGGCAAGAAGCATCAGCAACGAGACCAATGGGGCGCTAGGTCGTCCA
Source organism: uncultured Myxococcales bacterium (assembly GCA_937952145.1). Lineage (GTDB taxonomy): Bacteria > Myxococcota_A > Polyangia > Palsa-1104 > JAEUJZ01 > JAEUJZ01. Next base: position 2,277 of record CALFYE010000531.1, on the reverse strand, counting down.
GCACCTGCACAAAGGCGCGACAAGTAGCCCTGCGAAAGTCCGAGCAGGAGCTCTAGGCGTCGTTGAGAAATGTAACGGCAGACTTCCCAAACAGCATCCTTGGTCCGTCGCTGTAGCTCACGAACGTATGGAAGGGCGAGCGCCTTGTCCAGTGCGGTCAGGATCTCCCCGTCTGGATATTCTGCGTGACAGTACCGGCAAGTAGGGATAAGGAAATCGGATGGCACTGGAAACGCGGAAAGTGATCGGTAATAGATCGTACGTCCGGGGCGAGCGTGGTTGCGCACTCCGTTGCGCCCGCAGCGCAAGCACAGCCTTGTCATGAGCTCTGCCTCGCTGGGTGTGCTGGGAACACTCGTGTCACAGGAACCTCTGAGAATGACAACAAAAGGATCGGGGTCATCGCGTCACAGGGGAGAGACTGCGAATAACTGCTGAGTTCGTGAAGAGATTTGTTCGGAACCGAAGCGAACTGAAGTGCGAACCTTGATCAGTCAGTCTGCATTATCGTCGGTGGCGGTAGCGTGTACCCCCTGAACGGAGGTCGTTAAATTTTTCTGCCGAGCTAGCTGAATGTGGTCAAAAGGTGGTACCGTCCAACCCACAAACTGAGATCAGGAGTGATCGCTATGCTTCCTCATCCGCTCGCCGAGGTATCAGCGTTTGAGCCCGCCCTGCAAAGCCGGTTGGAATTAATACAGGATAAAGTCGTTGATCTCTTGCATGAACTTCAATCTGCTGATCAAACATACTCGCATGTTTTCCCTTTCGCCGAGTGCATCGCCAGTATGCAAAGCGTACTCCACCGTTTAACCGCGTCATCATTTGAAGAAGATGAGATAACAGGCCCGATTAATTGGGAGCTATTTGGCGAGACGCTGTTTAAGAGACGCCAAAAAGCTAAGATGAGTCAGCATGATCTAGGGGCTCGCGTCGGTGTTACTTCTACTGTTATTCGGTATATAGAAAATGCGACAAAACGGCCTGGTCGAAAAACTCTATTAAGGCTGCTCGCCATCCCTGAGCTACAGCTCAAAGTCAACGACGTGACCCGGCGGTCAGCAACGGGGGAATCCGCTGACACAGGCTGGCTGCCAAACTCTCTGCTCTCGAATGGATATGACCCGGTCCAGATGCTCTCCGAACTGAAAGGAATACTGAGCGGCAACGGCGGTCAAATTGAGCAGAGTTATCTGTATATCGAGCCGCAGAGCGCAGCAGACTGGATGGCGAGCTGTAACAGCGTTGCCTATATCGACGCTTATCGCTCAAGCATCGGTTTTGAACCCATGGCCAAGCGAATTAGAGAGTGCGTTGGTACTGGCGGCATCGAAGTATACGCTCTTGGATGTGGAGATGGCAGAACCGAAGTTGCACTTGTCCAAAATTTGGCAAATGCCTTCCCAAGACCATCTGATGTTAGACTGAATCTTCTTGATATCAGCCACTCGCTTTTAAATGTAGCCTACAACCACGCGCGGGCGAGCCTGGAAAACATCGCATTATATGCAGTACATGGGAACTTTCACGAACTCCCGCGCTACCCACGGGGTTACTCAACCGGCAAACCAACGTGCCGCCTGTTTACTATGCTTGGGTACACGCTGGTCAACCTTGAGGATGAGATCCGCTATTTCCGGGACACCCTCAGCGGGTGTGAGTCAGGCGATCTGTTTCTCGCAGACATCTCGATTGCGTACGCGCCGCCCGAGTGCCCAGATGACATTCGACGACTCGACCCGTCGCTGCGTGCGGTGGAACTACGGCTCTCGCATGTTGCATGGCTCGGTGGCGTCATCCGCCGGCACGGAAATGGAGTGGCCGACGTAAAGTTCTCGCTAGAGCTTGATACGCGCTGTCCAGTGTCAGGAAGCTACGGCCTTGATGTCATCGCAACCGTCAAGATGGCGGGGAGTAAGCCAGACCGACGCTTCCTGGCTTGGCGGCAGCGTCGCTACGACCCAGAGAAACTCGCCGATGCTCTTAGCGGCGTCGGCTGGGAGCCCAAAGAGCTGCTGACCTACGGCCCTGATGGCAAGAGCCTGGCTTTGCTGCTCTTCCGAAAACGGTAAGTTCGCTTCTGGTTCGGTCTTGGTTCGGTTCTGGTTCGCTTGGGGTTGATTTATGTAAGTGATCGGCTCGACCAGGCCCGGCGCAGAACCTCCCCGGCTCCGCTATGGACAACAACTTACGGGGCGCTGACGCGCGGCACCGCAGCCTTCTGCTCGACGGGAACAGGAACACAGTCGCTCTGGCTGGTTCCGAGGTCGTCAAGTG
>CALFYE010000530.1 GCA_937952145.1 uncultured Myxococcales bacterium | reverse complement strand
CGCTGGACCAACCTGCGCCCACGCTGCAGCGTATCCATCCAAGTCGAATGCGCGAGCAAGACTTCTGCAGCGCGAGAAAACAGCTGCGCCAGGGTTTGATCGGGCATGCCAGCCAGCGTTTCAAGATGATCGAAAATTCGCTTTGCTTCATCGATCCGGCCCGCCGCAAGCCGCGGACGCAAGTGGCGCCAGACGACCGCCAAGGAGTGGCCGAAGCCGGGAAAGGCCATAGTAAGATCTTCGAACGTACGTTTCCCGGCAGACAGAGCATCTAGATAGCGCAGGATCTCACTGGCTACCTGCTTGGCCACGGTGGGGCGCTCGGTCGCGGCGATGAGCACAGCGCGATCGAGCATGGCCAGCGCGGGCAGCTCATCGATGCAGCAGGATGCCAGGACCGCGGCGCTCAGCTGGATGGTCAGGGAAGAGCTGATTTCGCCCAGTGCGGCGTCGAAGTGAGCGCCGACAAAAGTCTTGGCGAGGTAACGCTGCCAGCTTTGCTCGCCGGCCGCCCAGAACTCGGCGATGGCCTGTTTGCCAGCCGCGACAAGCTTTGGCATCGACTCACTTTGTCGACGAGCGCGGTTCTGCTCGGCCTGAATCTGGAGCACTCCGGGAGGGCCTGGGTGGCCAAGCTGCTCGGGCCTGCCGTCTGCTTCGGCGTAGATCTCGCCAAGCGTCATATCGGCAGTGATCTGCCCTTGCACCACAGGCACCGCGAGCGCCAGCTCCTCAAGGACCAGCCGCGCATCCTTTCCGTCTTTCAGGAAGTTGTGGATGAACGCCAGATAGCCCGCCGTATCCCAGATGGCGAATTCGGCGGCTAGAAGTTTCTTGAATTCTTTGCGCGCAGCTTTGACATCGTTGGTCGCCGCTTCGATCCGCGCTTGCAGAAACTTTTCGAAGTTTCTTACCCAAGGGTGTGAGGGCGTAAAATAGCAGTGCTCTGTGAGCTGCTTGAGGAGCTGCGCCCGCTGCTCTACGGCTGCCAGCTTTTTATCGCCACTGCCGAGAAATCCGATCTTGTAGACGCTCATGTCGGCGCCGAAAAGCGCGGTCAGCTGCTTCTGAAATTCCCATAGCTCGTGCAGATGGTGCTTCTCTTTTCCTGAAAACTGCGCGCAAGTCTGCCCGTACTGAAACCACAGGAAGGTACTGACTTTGGCCACGTAAAGCAGCGGAGCGACATCATCGGCATACTGTTCGACGGTCTTCATGCAGCGCAGATGCGTAGCCGTTACTTCGCCGGGTCTCATGGTCGTATCGAGCAGCAGTACCGCGCCGCGCACGGCCGGAATCGGCAGCTCGAAAAAGAGCTGTTCGACCCGCGCGAGCGCCTCTTCATCCTTCCGCTTCATCGCCCACCAGCTATAAATCTCGTCGACGCTCTGGTAGCACTCATACTGAACGTCGGGTGGAAGTAGCGCGATGCGTTTGTACCAGCGCTCTTGCAGCTCGGTTACGACTTTCTCCAGCCAGCGTAGCTCCAAGCGAGCGACTACTTTCGGCGCGTCGCAGACCCGGATTAGCAGTGCGAACAGCAGCGTCGTCGCTTCTCTGATCTGTTGAAGCGACAGACCCGCCTTGGTGGCGCGGTTCAGCTCCTCGATATTCGTAAGTACTGCGGAAAATTCGGTAGCCGTGAGCTCCGGCAGCGCGTCACGGACTTTATCCAAAGAGGCGGCGCCTGGATAGGCAAACGTGGCAGACATGGGTTCTCCCTGGAAGCTGAGGAGCTCACGGCGACTGAGGCAGCTAGAAAAGTCCGCAGGCGAGCACGCCGCCGATGTTGAGCGCTGCGCACGCCGCCCCCATCGTCGAGACACACCCCATGAACCGCCACGCCGGGTTCGTGCTGGCATTCCAGTAGCGGAACGTGATGCAGTTTCCGCCGTTGTGGGCGCCTCCGCAATCGACGACTCCATCTTTGAAACAGCTCAGAAAAGCAGTGCCAACGTCGTAGTTCGTGGTGGGCTCACCCGCTGGCGTCAGAGCTGCGGTCTGCTCTTTCAGAGACGGGGCAGCAAGCGGCTCCGCAGAGAGCAGCGCTTCCCCGAAGTATTTCGGGGCGGGGTCGGCTGCTGGCGCCAGGTTCGCGATGGCGGTAGGGGCAACCGTCGGCAGCTTCATCGCGCGGAGCTCGGCTTCATCGCCAGGCGCCACACCACAGCCAGTAACCACGGCGACTTGCGGAAGAACGACGAGCGCACAGAGCATAGATAGCTTACGCATGGGATACCTCTTGGTTGGTTTGGGTTTCTCAGGCCGGCAGCGAACCCGCGGGCATCGCGGGCCTTCTACTGACTTCCTCTCGCAACCCACGTGCCAGCGGTCAAGTGCTGGATGTGGCGTCGGTGAAGATCAAAAGCCCACCGGCGCCGCGGGCATTATGTGGGCACGCCCGGGCATGCCCAGCGCCGTTTTGCGCGACCCGCGGCGCGGCCCGGTTGACCGGCGGCCTGGCGGCGCGTATAACCGAACTCGGAAGCCCTCACGCCGTCGTTAGCCATGGCTCATCACAGCACCCAGACTGATCGCTGCTCGCTCGATACGACTCGCCCGCTGCCGGTCATCAAGCTGCTGTTCTCGCAAGAGGTAGGGCTGTGCGACGAGCAATATTCGCTGGGTAGCGAAGAATTTTCGATCGGACGCGCCATCGACCCCGGCTGCGGGCTGACGCTCCCGCGGGATCGGCTGGCATCGAAACAACACGCTATCTTGCGCACGCAGGAAGAACGCGTCGAGCTCGTCGATCTGAAGAGCTACAACCAGACTTTCGTAAATGGAAAGCCGGTCACCTCGGCTCTTTTGGCCGACGGTGATATCCTGCGAATTGGCGGTTCGCTCCTCTTGTTTCGTCTGGAGAGCGGGGTGGTGCCCGACGCTCCGCCGGATGCCGCGGCGCTGCACTCGCTGCTACTCGGGCGGGCGCCGAGCATGGCCAAGCTGCGGCATCAGCTCGCGAGCGCCGCATCCAAGCCCGATGCAGTGCTCTTGCTCGGCGAGACCGGAACCGGCAAAGAGCGCGCCGCAGAGGCGCTGCACCGGTGCAGCGGCCGGCGTGGTCCGCTGGTCACCTATGATTTGGGAAGGCTCACGCCGGCGACCGCCGAGAGCGCGCTGTTCGGACATGAGCGCGGCGCGTTCACCGGTGCCGACAAGCGGCGGATCGGACTTTTTGAAGAGGCCAGCGGCGGTACGCTCTTTTTGGATGAAGTTGGCGAGCTCCCGCTTGAGCTGCAGCCGATGCTGCTGCGCGTGCTGGAGGGGCACGTCGTCCGCGCGCTTGGCGCCACCAAAGATCTGCGGGTCGATGTACGAGTCGTCGCCGCCACCAACCGTGACCTCAAGCAGGCAGTGGCCAGCGGTCATTTTCGCGCCGACCTGTTTGCTCGACTGGCGCAGATTCCGATCTCGCTGCCGCCGCTGTGCGAGCGTCAGGAGGACATCCTGCCGCTCTTCGTACACTACCTGGGGGGCCGGCCGAACCTGGCCACGCATCTATGCGAAGCGCTGCTGCTTTATCCATGGACTGCCAACCTTCGTGAGCTGATCAATCTGACGCGGCAGCTGAAGGCCTTTCACGAGCAGCCAGCGCGCTGGGAATTTCCGATGGTGCGCGAGCTATTGCGCCCACCGCCGGCAGAGGTCGCCGAATCGGCACCGGTCGCGGCGGCGGTGGTCCCAGCGGGCCCGCTCATGCAGCGCCGCCGCGTGCACTATAATCAGGAGATGATCGAGCGCCTGCTGCGTCAGCACCGCGGAGTCCTCTCGTACGTCTCTGATGCGATTGGGGTTTCGCGGCGGCAGCTGACGCGCATGCTCAAGCTTTGGGGACTCGATCCGGCTACGTTTCAGGATCGGAAGCGCTGAGCATGGCGCGCATCCGCGCGGTCTAGGCCATGACAGAGCCAGAAATCCGCGAAGATGATCTGATCGGCATGCGCGTTGCGCACTATCGCATCGTGCGATTGCTGCAGCGCGGCGGCATGGGGGTCGTCTACGAGGCCGTTCACGAAGCGATGCCGCGCCGGGCCGCCGTCAAGGTATTGCTCACGGGGAACCAGAGCCGCGACCGCATGCGCTTCGTACAAGAAGCAAAGGCCTGCTGCGACATCGTGCACGAGGGGCTGGTAAAAGTCTTTGACTGCGGCGAGCTAGCAAACGGTGCCTTATACATCCTGATGGAGTACATCGAGGGCTGCACGCTTCGACAGTGTCTGCAAGACAGTCCCGGGCAGCGCCTGCCGCTTGACCGCGCGCTCTCGCTGCTCGCGCAGCTTGCCGATGCGATGGCCACGGTGCACGCGCATCGCGTAATCCATCGCGATCTCAAGCCCGAGAACATCATGCTCGTTCGCGATGCCGCGACGGCCACGGAGGAGCGGGCGAAGGTTCTGGACTTCGGCATTGCCAAGCTCCTGTCGAGCAGCGCGCCTGTGGTCACCGAGACGCAGGCCCTCCTCGGCACGCCGCTTTACATGGCACCCGAGTCTGCCGACGAGCACGCCCCCATCGATGGTCAGCGTGACGTCTATTCACTGGGCTGCATTCTGTACGAGCTTTTGTGCGGCCGACCGCCGTTTCGCGCTCCACCTGGCAGCTCGGCGAACGTAGTCTTCTTCATGCACCTGAAGGACTCGCCGGTGCCGCCGAGCCGCTGGCAGGCAGGAATTCCAGCTGGCGTCGAAGCGTTGATGCTGCGCATGCTGGCGAAGGCGCCGGCCAGTCGGCCCACCATGGTGCAGGTGGCAGCCCAGGCGCGAACTTTTTTGCAGAACCCGACGGCTCGCAGCGTGCTTGCATCCCTGCAGCTGCTGTTCGTATATCGTGCCCGTGGCCCGCAGCTTGCAATAGTCCGCGGCGTCATGTTTGCCTCTTTTATCGGAGCCCTCGTCCTGGCCTGGAAGATGCTTTTCGGGACGCCCATTTACGAACGCACGGTGTTGTTTGCCGCGGGAAGTTTTTCCATGGGCACGGACGCCGCAGAGCTCGAGCAGGCCCGGATCTTCGCGCGCCGAAAAGGCTACGAGAAGACCTACGAGCTCGGAAAAGCCGGCGGTGATCTCTTCGAGCGCGAGACCCCCCCGCACCTGGTCAAGCTATCCCCCTTCGAGCTCGATGCGACCGAGACAACGAACGCTCAGTTCTCAGCGTTCCTGACGAACAGCTATCGGAAAAAGCTGATTCGCGTCGAGCCGATCTTGGACCCGGCGGGACGTCGGTCGCAGCGAGTCGTCGATACCGGGGATGTCGAGCTGTATAATCTTTACTCAGACATCGGCTACGGCGGAATCAAGTTTGAAAACGAGACCTTCGTCGCCGAGATCGGAAAAGAAGAGCTACCCATCGTCGCCGTAACCTGGGAAGGCGCCAAGCGCTACTGCGAGTCCCGTAACAAGCGCCTGCCGACCGAAGCAGAGTGGGAGTACGCAGCAACCAACCGCGGCAAGAGCCGCTTTCCCTGGGGCGAGCTCGAACCCACTTGCGACGCCACGATCATCGAGCGCGGCCGCAGCTACGGCAACTGCCGCGGCTACTCCCCCTCCCTACCCAAAGTGGGCAGCGGCGACCGGTCCTGGGATGGAGTCTACGACCTGGGGGGCAGCGTCTCGGAGTGGGTTGCCGACGCCTTTGTCGATCGGTATGAATCTTGCACCGGAGGAGTCTGTATGGACCCACGTCGCGACCAAGTTGCGCCAGACGGCCCGCTCTTCCGCGTTGTGCGGGGCGGCGCGTGGGGCACGGACTATGTATCGGCGCGCGCCAAGCTGCGCATGCGCGAGCGCCCGGAAGAAACGAATGCCGATACAGGGATTCGCTGCGCGCGCTCGCATTAGAAAACCCACCGCAGCTAGAACTACCTGGGAGGCTTGCTCATGCGGCATTTTGCCCTGATTGGGTGTCTTTTGTCCGTTCACTGCGCTGGACAGCAGGCGATCTCTCTGCCGCGCGTAGCCGTTCAAGCGACGCTGCATTCGGCCACAGCGGCAACAGCGGTGAGTCCCCTGCAGAAGCTGCGCGATGGCGAGGAGGTCGAGCTGACGCTGCGCCTGAATCGCCCAGAGTATCTGTATGTCATCGAGTACTGGCCCACCGGGCAGTCCAAGCTGTGGTTCCCGGCCTCGCCGCAGCAGTCGCAGCCGACTTCTGGGTCGGTGAGTGTGCGGGTTACGCGATCCTCAGCAGGGCCCGACGCACCCAAAAAGCTCAATCTATATGTGGTCGCGGCCACCGCGCCGCTGGACGCCACGTACTGTCTGCTCTTGCGCATCCCCTGCCCCGGCGGACGGTTGCTGCCGCGCGGCGATGACAAGAAGCCGCCACCCCCGCCAGAGCCCAAGCAAGTGAAGCGCGCGACCCCCAAAGACGAGGGGAAGCAAGAGCGGAATCCCGAAGCCGAGTGTCAAATCGCCAACTTCGATCAGCCGGCGGCGGCGGGCCTGCACCCCGGCGTGTCCATTCAGCCGGTCGTCGTGAATTATGAATAACGGCGCCGCCCCACGAGCTGCGCAGCCAGCGTCTACTTTACGACATCTATTGTCGCGTCAGCAGTTCCCCATAGCGAGGAATCGATGAGACCCGCGGTGGCTCGCTGTCCCTCGACCAGATTCCGAAGTAACACCGAGAGCGCTTGCCCGGGCGCAGTCGCCGTACGGGTCGCAGCGCCGGTCAGGTCGATAAGCCACACACTGGCAATCAGCTTCAGACGCAGTCGCGTTCCCGGGGGGTCCTTGATCGTGAAGACGTACGGTTTGAACGGCGGTCTCATCGGCTTGCCATCCGCCAACAGCGGGTCTTGGCCGAGCGTATCTTTGGGATAAAACGGAGTGACGGCGCCGTGGGGATCCAGCTCGAGCACGTTGATATAAAACGGCACCGCGGATCGGTTGGTAAACTCCAACATATAGAAATCCCCTTGGCGCAGCCGCTGATGCGGTGCCGGCTGGAGCTCTGCGCGATCTGCAGGCTGCTCGCTCACTTTCTGATCAGCACCGTAATGGGCGCTGACCGGCACGATGTTCAGCCGAACTTCCGCTTGCGCGTCTTCATGGCGCAGCGCCCCCAGGTATCGCCAGCGCCAGCGCCCTTGGAGAAACTTACGCAGCGCCTCGGCGCCCGTTGCGCTGCACGCAAACTCGGCGCGGCGGGTGCCAGCGCTTGCCAGATAGACCGCGATGCGTCCGGCCTCACCGACGATACGCACGTCATAGCTGGAAGCGCTTGCACGCTGCTCGGTCATGATGGTGAGCGCGCGCAGCTGGTCATAAACTGTCTTACAGGCGGCCAGACCCTGGACATAGGCGCGCAGCGGCGCGGTATCTGGCATGTGCTGCGCTTCCACGACCCGCCCGCCTTTGTCGGACTGCAGGACTGTCTGCACATTAACTCCTACGGTGGCTTTCAATGTGGCAGTAAGCGGCTCGACAGCGCTCACGGTCGCCTGGCCCAGACGACTCGCCGGTGTGTGCGGCCCACTGGCACGCCGGAAGAGATCATACACCGAACCCTGCGTGACTCCCGACAGCGAGCCGGCAGCAATCTGCAGCAGTCCGTTCGGCAGCAAGCTCGCCGCCAGCGAGCGGTCGGCACGCGGCACCGCGATCCCGGAAAAAACCAGCTGATCAGCGTCGCCTTCGATCTGCGGAGTCTGAAATTCGACACTCGTTTCCACGGCAAGCGCGACCTGCTCGTATAGACTTCGATAAGTCAGCGAACGATCGGAGCGAGCAGTCCGCAACGCCGCGACCAGTTTCTGGGTAAAGACTCCCATCTCTTCGATTTCTTTGGCGGTCTGATCGCTCTGCGACGCGGCCAGTAACACATAGCCCAGCCTCTGGGCGTCGCCTTCGTTGAAGAATCCGGCGCTGTCGTCGCGGGTACCGCGCTGCTGTGCGGGGGGCCGCGGTCCGTCTACTTTCTCGTCCCAGTGCTGGCCGCGCTCGACCAGAATTCCCCGCGTCGCCGTCCCCGAGGCACAGCTGTCCAGCGTCACTACGATGCTTCCCGATACCTTATCGCCGACCTGCAGCTTGCTCTTTAGCTGGGCCAGCCACTCCCCCAGCAAGTCATCGCGGATGTTGGTGGTGCGAGCCCGTGATTGTCGCCGATCGAGCGCATCGAAGGGCACCAGAGACTCATCAAGGCCATCAAGCTCGTCTCCGTTGTCGTCCTTGAGCTGCTGGCCGTGACCCGAGAAGTGAAAGAGGACGACATCGCCGGGCCGGGCGCGGTCGATGAGGTGGGTGCGAAACGCCCGTTCGATGCCTGCTTTGGTCGCCGCATCATCCCGTAGAACCACCACGTCAGAGTCTTTGAACTCGTAGCGCTCGATCAGGGTGCTGCGCAGCTCCTTCACATCGTTACTCGTGTGCAGCTTTCGCCAGGGCAGCTCGCCGTGCTGCGGATATTCACTGATGCCAACCAGCAGGGCGAGCCGCTGCGGCTTCGCGGCAGCCGGCGGCTGTGCGTAAACGGATCCGATCGACAGGAAAAAAGTACCAAGAACGGATAAAAAGAGCCAAGGGCGCATCGATTCTCTCCGAGCGAGTAGACCGCGCCAGGATATCAAGGCGATGCTACAATGGCACCCAAAATTCTGGCGCAGATCATGCATCGCTCACTTCACCATGATCCGAACTGGTGACGCCTTGCCAGGCCGAACCTCGCATGTGATCGTAACTGAAGTGCCCAATCAAGGAGAGCTCGATGCCCACGCTATCCGCGAAAAAAAGTCGGAGCTATCGGTCGCGGTTGTCGCAGAGGACGTGGTGGACGCTTTGGCTCGGCACGTTCTTATTTATATGCGGATGCTGCGCCGCGCAGGCGGCTCCTCATCGTTCGCTGGATTCGCAGGCCACGCCACCGCTGGCAGCAGGGGGGAATACGTGGGAGGCGATTCGCGACCTGCAGAATTTTTTGGCCGCCACCCAGCGCTTTACCGGGCCAAACGGCAACACCACGGATCTGCTTGACTCCTGGGCCAAGGGCATCAACCTCATGGACATATTCATTCGTGGAGCGTGCGGAGAAGCCCAGGCCGAGCGGCTCTTGGACGTGCAGCAGGAGCTCCAGGAGCTCATCGCGTCCGTGGCGCTCAGCGGCCATAAGGATGCCTGGCCCCTCGTTCTGCGCTTCAGCCTTTTGCACAAAGGGCGAAGTCTGGATATCGGCAGCCAGCGCGGTCGCGAATCTGCAGCGCAGCGTTTCACACCAGACCAACAGCTTCAGCAAAAAAATCACGCTGCCCTCCTGCATCAGCTCATCCAGCTCGACTGGGCTAACTCGCCGAAGGAATCGGCATCGGAGCTTGCCCAAAGACGCAAGCAGCTGGTCCGCAATATTCAGAGTCTCGAGAGCTACCTCGGCTGCATCAGCCCAGCACCGCTCAGCCGTACTTTTCCCCATCCGGATCAGCTGCTGACTGCGCTGGCGAGTCGGCTTCATACGGACAGCGCGCTGGTTTTGTTCATTCGCTACCGTCCGCTCAAGATGCAGTCTCCCGATATGGATGTCGTGGCCCAGCGAGCAGCGATGCTGCTGCTCCCAGCGTTGCTCGGTGGCGCCGGGATGCCCCTGCCCAGTATGGGAGCTCCGGAATCGTTTTTGCCACCGCATTATCTGGGTCTCTTGGTGCGCGCGAATCGCGAGCTGTCGCTCGTCGATCTCGGTCCGCAGGATAGCCTTGATGCCGAGGCGGCGCAGTTCCTGGCGGTCGTTCGCGATCCGACCAAGGCGCCGGTCGCTGCAGCCGCGCGTCTGTATGAACGCGTACTCAAGCCCTTTGCGGCACGGCTTGGCGGCATCCGCTCGCTTTATGTGGCGGCGGACGGCAGCCTTAATTATGTGCCATTTGCCGCGCTGCACGATGGTAGCTCGTATGTCGGTTCGCGAATTGATTTTTTGTATCTGAACTCTGGTCGTGATTTACTGAACGTCCCGCTAAAGACCGCGGGTGGGCCACCGCTCATCATCGCGGCGTCCAATCCTGGCGGACTAGCAAGCCCGCTGCGCCAACCTACCGGACAAGCGCCTGGCGTCGAAGGACTATACGCGCGCATCGCTAACTTGGCGCCGCTTCCGTATGCAGAGCAAGAAGCCAGGCAGATTGCCGCACTGCTTCCAGGCGCGCAGCTCGCCCTCGGAGCAGTGGCCACGGAGACCTATCTGCGAGCCAAGCTGCGCCGCGGGGCCGCGCCGCGCATCCTTCATATCGCCTCTCACGGAATCTATTTCGCAGAAGAAGATGGCAGTACGCAGCTGCGCGGCCTGCGCGCGAGTGCGATGGTAGGCGCCATGCCGCAGCGGCCGTTGCCGACGGGCCCACCGACCGCACTGCCAGGCATGGAGCTGTTGCCATCGCTAAGCCGCACGGCTCTGCTGCTCCATCCGCCGGCTCGGGCACAGCGCGGCGCAGATAGCGAAAGCGACGGCGTGCTGACCGGGCTTGAGCTGCGCGAGCTCGACCTGCGCGGCACGCAGCTCGCGGTCTTGTCGGCCTGCGACTCAGGGCTGGGCGCGATCAAGAGTGACCAGGGCGTCTACGGCTTGGGTAGAGCGCTGCTGTTCGCGGGCGCCGAATCCGTGGTCATGAGTCTATGGCGCGTAGCGGATCAACAAACAGCAGAGCTCATGGTCGCATACTATCTGAATGTGCTGGCTGGCGAGCCACGGCTATCTGCCTTGCACAAAGCGGCCGTCGAGATTCAGCGTCGGTATCCCCATCCCCACTACTGGGCGCCGTTCATCGGGCTGGGCGTCAATTTGCCTCTTCATCAGTAATGGTCAGGTTTCCCATTGAGTGGCACCAGTACCACTTGTCGAGGGACGGCCAATTTCGTGACGCCGCCTGCAATGAGGGACGGGCCCAAGATCGGTCTTCACTGCCGGTCTCGCTCCTGTCGGGGTCGACGTTTCGCAGTGACCGAAGACAGGACAATAGCCCCGCCAAACCGGCGGCAAGGACATGAGCCGCGCACTCAGCCGCAAGTGATGGGCACTTGCCCTGCGAATAAAAATCTATTGCTGCTCACCTTGCCAAGCCAACTCGCCATGTGCCACAAAGCGCTGATGCTCTTGCCGCCTACGGATACGACGCGCTTTTTTCGGCTTTATTGGGGACTCAATGCGTACGTCAACCAGCAGCTCGCTATCATCCCCAAGCAGTTCACTGCAGACTCTTTCAGGAACATTCCCATCGAACAATTGGCAGCCGTTCGGGATGTCCTGATTGCGAATCTCGAGCTACTTGATCGCTACCTCGCAGAAGATCCGCATCATCTGTCGCCAGAAGATCGCGATGCCATCTCCAACTGGCGGCTGCAGCGAGCCGGCCAATTCATCGTCGTCCGCCACCTAAAAAAGTACAGCGTCTTTCTTGATGACAAGCCACCCGGCCACCTGTACGGCGTCGTCGGCCTTCACAGTCCTATTCATGAAATGCTTGAACAAAAGCCGCCCATGCTAGTGCGCACGGTCTTGCTACCTTTCTGCGGAGCCATCGTCACCGATGGCCTGATGAGCAGTACGCCGGTGCATCTCGGACGTAACATTCAAGAGGACATTCGCCAGCACTACAATCGCATCAAACTCCGCGCCGGAATCACCGTGTATGTCTGGACTCCGAGGAGCGTAGCATTCAGGGTAAGCCAGTCCGCAGACCCTCTCCCGACTTGGGAGCCGAAGTCAAGGAAATCGCCGCACTCACGCCGCGGCTACGCGTGGCCGACGAGCCGCGGCAGAGAGCGGCGCTCAACCTGCTGCGCGCCAGTGCCAGCTTGGCTCAGGCTGTCTTTCACGCGCCGAGCGAGCGCTATGTCCGGCTCCGGACGTTGCGGCGGGCCGTAACCCAGATCGAGCATCTACTCGGCGACGAACTATGGGATCCGTAGACGAGGTTTATCCTGCCCGAGAGTTCCTCTGAACGTAGACAGGCAGGAAGCGCGATGTTTGGTATGTTTGATGGAAAGAAAAAAAGGCGCCGAAGAGCTATCGGACGGCGAAGAAAGCGCGGCGCACGCTTGACTGGCAGCGTTAGTGGGCTGGTTCAAATCAACGCTCCTCAACCGTTCCGCACCGAAGTCCTTGCTATTCACGCACTTACAGCCGGTGCGAAACGATTGAACCCTAGTCTCCGACGGTAGATCCATTTCCGCGGGTGACGTCGCGGGGAGCATCCCTCGTCGGTGAAGCAGATATGCGGATAGACTGCGGACATGATGCGGACGGATTTGTGATGGAGCTATTTCTGGGCGAATCGGCTCAAAGGTAGGGCCGAATTCGCAGGGGGCCTACATAGCACAGCTCTGGCTACATGCCAATAGGCGCATTACTAGTCCTTACTAGTCCGACCTCATCTATAGTAGTGGTGGTCTAGCTGCCGTCAGCGTCGCGACTCAGACCTGCCCATCGCGCGCTGCGGAACGCTGAAGTGTCTCGCTCGCCGGGCATACTGGCCGCGGCTGCGGCAGGCAGTGGCCAGCACCGATTTTCAGTAGCGGGAGCGGCGCGGCTGGCCGTTTTCTATCGAACCTCGCCGCTCAATCAAGGTCGGTAGGCCAAGAATGGAGTAAGGCGGTACCGTACGGTCACGCTAAGCGCAGCTAAGCTTACTGTCTAAACATAAAGCCCGCGGGAAGCGAGTGGTTGCTGCCGGGCTCGCTCGCCAGGGTGCCACTACTAGCAGCGTCCGTGGGAGAACGGGCCGCAGTCAATCACTGCGGCTACTGGTCTCGGTTCGCTTCGGGCTGCAGGGACGGCATTGCGACGACCTTGAATCTGTTGACCTCGCCCAGAGCCTCGCGCACCATGCAGAACTATGGTGAATCGTACCAACGGAGCGCTACGAGTGCTTCTCCAGTTCCTTCGGGCGCGGGAAGCGGGCGATCCATATGCCTTCCGGTTTGCGCCGCAGGACTACATCTTGCCGACAGAAGGAGGCGATTCGCCGACCGCGCATTTCGACTGGACACCAGAGGTGCTGGCCGACCTGCAAGCGGTGCGAATGCCAGGACGGGATCCCGCCGTGGTGCAGCGCGTGGGCGAGCGGCTCCGACGCTTTGTCAAGGACGCCGGCTGGGCGCAGCACGAGCGAGAGATCGCCCAAGCCATCACGGAGCAACGCCCGATTTTTCTGACCATTCGTTCGTCAGCGGCTGAGCTGTATGCACTCCCCTGGGAACTATTGACGCTCAAGTCCGGCCAGTTCATCGGCGAGGTGGACGGACTACTCCTTCGCTTTCAGTGGCCAGACAGTGAAAGCGCCATGGAGCAGCCAGCACCGCGTGCCGAGGGAGGCCGCATCTTGCTGGCCTGGTCAGCGGCTGCTGGGGCCGTGCCAGCCAGCGAGCATATCCATGCCCTTCGCGTCGCGTGTGCGGCGGGGTTCCACCCGTTCAACCCAGACAAAGACGTGATCGGCCATGCCACGCTGGGGCGTATCGTTCAGACGATGGAGGATTCACAGCAATCTGGTCAGCCTATCGCCGTACTCCACCTTTTGTGCCACGGCGCCGCCGCGGGCAGTACCTTCGGTCTGGCCTTGGACGGAAAGGATGGCCCGGTTGTGGTGGATGCCGCGCAGCTGCGCCAGCAACTCGCACCCTTCGCAAAAATGGTGCGCCTGATCGTCCTCTCCGCCTGCGACTCGGGACATCTGGGCACGCTCGGCAATCAGTTGGGCAGCGTCGCGCAGGCCCTGCATCGCTGCGGATTTCAAGCGATCATAGCCTCGCGCTATCCACTGTCCTTCGTCGGCTCGATCACTCTGACGGAAAGCCTCTATGGCGAGCTTTTACGTGGCCCCGCTTCGCTGGAGACGGCCTTTCTCGCTGCGCGCAAACACCTGGCGTGCAGCGAGACCAACCTGCCGCGGGAGCTGCGCCCTCTCGATTGGGCCAGCGTGCAGCTCTATGCCCGCCATGAGGCCGGCGATGACACCCGACCGGTGGTCTTCCGACCCTTTCGGGGTCTGCTCGCTTTTCAACCCGAGCACCGCCGGTTCTTTGTTGGCCGGGACAGGGAAGTCAGTGACATCCTGACCGCGCTGCAAGCCCTCATCGAATGTAAGAAAGAGCGTTTTATTGTTGTGGCGGGCGCCTCAGGTACCGGCAAGTCTTCCCTGGTATTTGCTGGTGCGGTACCCAAGCTCCTAGAGGCAAACCCACAGCTCGTTTTCCTGCGAATGCGTCCCGGTGGCGATCCAGACCGCGCTCTGAATGAGGCCATGGCTAGGTGCCCCGCAGGTACCCCGGCACTGCTGGTGATTGATCAGTTCGAGGAAGTCTTTACCCTGACCGAGTCGCCCGCGGCCCGAGATGCATTCGTTGCTCGCTTGTGGTCGCTTGCCTCGGCACCCGAGCCGGGGTTGCGCATCATCACTACGTTGCGGGTCGACTTCATCGGTCGGTGCGGCGAGATCGTGGTCAACGCAGCCGGCCGGCGTCTAGACGGCGTCGCCTATGACGAAGCTCACAGGGTCTTCGTGGCTCAGCTCGAACCGGAGCAGCTGCGCGCCGCGATCATCGAACCAGCGCACAGCGCTGGGCTGGCGCTGCAAGCGGGGCTGGCGGATCGCCTTCTGGACGACGTGGGCCGCGAGCCGGGCGCTCTGCCGCTGCTGGAAGATGTGCTCGACACGCTCTGGCTGCACCGCGACCAGAACGTGCTCACCCAAACTGCCTACGCCGGGCTGGGTGGGGTCGTCGGCGCGCTGCAGAAACGAGCCGACGGGATCCTTGACCATCTGGCGAAACAGGAGGACCCGGCTATAGCTCAGCGCCTTCTCGTCGCCCTGGTCGCAGTGGCCGATGAGACGACGCTCGACACCCGGCTCCGCGTCTCGCTCGGTACCCTCCAGCACTCAGTCGGCGCAGGCCAGGCCCCCGGTTTTGCGCGGGTGCTCAGGGCATTGGTCTCCGCCCGCCTGCTAGTGCAGGACGGCGATGGACAAGCGTCAACAGTGGAGGTGGCCCACGAAGCCCTCATCCGCCAGTGGCCCAGGCTCCGAAGCTGGATAGATGAGGACCGAAAGGGACTCATGATGCAGCGCCGGGTTAGGCAGGCCGCGCAACAGTGGGAGATCCAGCCGCGTGAGGAGTCCATGCTCTATAGAGGGGCGCAGCTCGCGGAAGCCAATGACTGGCGTAGGTCTTGGGAATCGCGGTTGGGGCCATTGGAGCGGAAGTTTCTGGACGCGAGTGACATAGGTGAGGCGGAGCGGCAGCAGCGGGAGCGAGAAGGCGAGGAGAGGCTCCGACAAAGGTCGGTCGACGCACACGATGCGCTGTTGGTCGCGGTTGCACAGACTGTAAAGGATGACCCCACTACGGTGGCGACCCTTCTGCGCGAAGTGAGCCATACAAATACTAGGTTATGGATCCAGGCCGCTTTAGACGCTGTACAGACTGGTATTGCAGAGACCGTACTGCGAGGACACGAACTCGACATTGAGTCGGAGATCGGAAGAGCGTCGTGTAGGGAAAGAGTGTCTTCGCCTGTGTAG
>CALFYE010000529.1 GCA_937952145.1 uncultured Myxococcales bacterium | reverse complement strand
CGCTCACCTGCGGTTGGGCTTCGATGCTCTGCCGCGTACAGCCCAGGTCGAGCGGCGGTGGGGGCGTTTCAGAGGCATCGAGATTCGCGGCGGCCTGCACCGTGGCCTCGCCCGTTCCCCCATCGGCCAGTGCTTCGGCCAAAGGATCAGGCGGCCTGAGTAGTAGAAAGAGCGCGATGCCGAAGGCGCACAGTGCCGCGGCCAGAATCCATGGCCACCGCGATCGAGGCGGGCGCTTGGGCGCAGCGGTGTGCTCGCGGAAGAGGCGGCGGATCTCCTGCCACTCGTCGCGGTCCGTCGCCAGGGCTGAAGCCAGGGCATCGCCGAGTGTGTCTTTGCTATCGCCCTGCGCTCGCGCCTCAGCGGCGATTCGCTCGGCAACCACATGCTCGCGCGTTCCCAGGCGCAGGACCTCGCGGTCTACGCGAACCAGGAAGGCGTGCAGCGTATCGGGGGCGAGCGGCATCGGAGCGGGTCAGGACACCTGTGGGCTCAGACGCTCCAGCGTGTCCAGGTCTTCCTTGAGCTTGATGAGGCAGTGCAGCGCCGGCAGCTTGTTCCACGGTAGGGCTTCGTTAGCACGCGCTCGCTGGGCGAGTTCGGAAAGCGGCAGCGCGTCTTTCCAGTCACCCTCCCGACCTGGCTCGAGTAGCGCCCGGACGAAGCCGATGATTTCGGCGGTGCCCGGCGGCTTGATCAGCCGGTTGGCCGGATCGCGCAGCGCCCTTACGACTGCGACCGTGTCCTTTAGGAGCGGGGCGCTCGATCGCTGACCGGGCGGAGCGGGAAACCGCTCGGCGAGGATCTTGAGCAGCTCCGCCTCCTCGGGAAACGAGATATGGAAAAAGACACAGCGCCGCAAGAATGCGTCGGGGAGCTGGCGTTCGGCGTTGCTGGTGACCACGACCAGGGGTCGCGGCAGTCCGGAGGGCCGCTGCATGTGGCGGCGAAGCTCGATCGTCGGTTCGTTGACATCGAAGACCTGGCCGGACAGGTTTTCGGGGATCTCGGGAATCGTGAAGCGGCCCTGCCCCATCTCCCGAAGCAGATCATTTGGCAGATCGCGCGGGGCTTTGTCGATCTCGTCGATGAGGACAACGCGCTGGCAGGAAGACATCAGGCCGGCGCCGAGTGGCTGCAGGGTGATGTAGCGGCGCGCATCCTGCGCCCGGCCGCTGTCGCCCGGGGGCGGGTGCTGCGCATCGGCGAAGCGGGCCAAGGCGTCGTACTGATACAAGAGGTCGCGCGCCCGCAGGTCGCTGCGCACGTAGCACTCAAGCGGCACGGCCTCGGTAGGGTTTGGCTGCTTGAGCGCCGTGGCCAGAGCCCGCGCGGCATACCAGGCAAAGTCCGTCTTGCCGCAGCCAGGCTCTCCCGCCAGCAGCAGCGGCGTATTGAGCAGCAGCGCCGTGTTCGCCGCAGCCAGCAGGGAGTTGCTCGGGTGGTACGGCGCGCCGTCACAGCCGTTATGAATACCGTCGATACGCAGGGAGGGCATGGGAGTCCGTCTAAGCCCGAACTATCCGTTCAGGCTCACCAAGTCGTCAATAATTTGGGCCAGCTCTTCGAACGTCGCCTCCGGGCGGAGCTGGACATAAGCGGCTTGCGCTTCTTGCAAGATGTTCGTCAGGCCGCGCAGCGGGGGGCGGTAGCCGCGAATGTAGGCCTCGACCTCGGGCCAGCTCGGACGCTTGAGCTCGGACAAAATCGTGTGGGTTCGGCTCGCTTCGCTGGAGTGCCAAGCCGCCTCCGCCCAGCCGGTCACGTCCATGAGCAGGCTGGTGTCCCCGCTGCGGTGCTCGATGGCGATGAACACGGCGATGCGCCGGCAGCCTGCGAGGTGCCTGGGGAGGGCGTCGGTCAAAAACTCCTTCAGCCCCTGGCGCTGCGCGGGCGACAGGACGCCCAGGGGCTTGAGCGGGTTGTCCACCGCCACGAGCGACAGCAGCAGCGGCGACCGACGGCTGATGTCCCGCAGCAGGGCCGCGACCGGACGCGCGCTGTCCCCCGTATACTCCTCTAGGACGTGCTTGAGGTGGAGGCTCCACATCGCGGCCGAGCTTGCCCGTGAGTCGTTTTGCAGCATGGGGAGGTTGAGGACTTCGCAGCCGGCGTCATCGCGCAGGTACTCCTCGACGCGCTTGATGAACAGCGTCACGTTCTGCTCAGGCTGGCCGTGCAGGAGGACCAGGCGGTTGCTGGCGCGATCTTGGATGGTGTCGATCAGCAGCTTGCCGTATTGCTGCTCACGGTCGAGCTGCAGCAGGGCGCTCCATGCAGCCCGGCGGCGCGTGGGCCGTGGCGGCTCGGCCCGGTGATCTGCCCGTCGCGTGGTTACGGGTTCCGATGGCGCGTGTGTGTGGTTGGTTGGCAGCTTGGCTGGCGGACGTGACGGCACCTTGACCCCACGGGCTTCCGGCTCGGGGGGATTGACCGCCGCGGCGGGAGGCGGAGCCAGCTCGCGCACAATCGCTAAGAGGGCACTCTCGCGCTTGGCCTTGGTCAGACTCTTCAGGGGCGTGCCGTCTCGCGGGGCGGGCGTGAGGGGCTTCAGCCAGTCGACTTGCTGCCAGCCGCAAGCCCGCCACACGACAGGGATCAGCCGCATTCCTCGGCGTCGGTGCTGCTCTCGCAGCACGTCCATCTGCGCGGTGAGCGTATGATCAGCCAAGAACTCAGCGCTCAGGAGGAGCAGCGCGGCGTCCGCCTGCGTTGCTTCTTGAGTAAAAACCTGCGCAGCGGGTGCTCCCAGGGGAATGTCATCCACGGTCCACAGGGATAAGGCGCTCCCACGCAATAGGGGTACAAGCTGCTTAGATAGCTCGTCTTTACCGGCGGCATCCTGTGGACTGAAGCACAAGAGCAAGCGGGCAGGTCGGGCCCCCGCGAGATTCTCGCCGGCGGGCGCCTGGGTTTGCGAGGATGTAGAGGGTGTTCCAGAGCCGGGAAACAGGATCATCCGCTCGGCGTCCATGCCAGGCTTGAGAAGGAGCAGCGGCACCTCGCGCTGCTCTCCTTGCTGCGCCAGCTCGATCTGCGTCCGCCCCAGCGAAAAGGCCGCCGCGATGCTCCGCCCAAAGGCCAGCGCCTGATAAAATCCGACTGCAAAGGCCCGCGCTGCATTGTCCTGTATCGATTGCGCCATCCCGACCACGCACGGGATCACCTGCGCGACCGCCTCGGCTTGTAGGGCCGAATAGCACGCGCTCAGCACGACGCAGCGAAGGTCGTCGTTGAGCGCTTCAAAAATCCGACGCAGGGTCTGCGGGGACACAGGCGTCGGCGCCGAGAGGTCGCTGCCCAAGAGAAGCAACTCCCCTGCTGGGCTTCCATGCCCGCTGAAGTGCACGATGTGCGGTCGGTGCTTGAGCAGCAGCGCGGGAATTTCTTCGGCGCGGACCGCCCAGGCTACCCGAAGCTCGATGTGATCCGCAGCTCCGCTGGCCTGCAGCCGTTCAGAGACGGCTCGAACTTCTTCGTCGAGAAAGAGTCGCTCGGTCTGCCGAGGGTTGGCGGCTAGAAAAAGGATGCGCGTAGGTTCCATGGACGGCTCAGGGTAATCCTAGCTGGTGTGGTGTGAGAAGCGGCATGTCGGGCATCTCCGCAACGAGGGTGCCGTCCGCCAATACCCTGTATGCGCCCGTACGGCTTGGCCTGACGTATTTGCTTTGGCTCTGCGGCGCGGTCCTCGCCACGTTAGCTGGACTGGCGTGTAGTGAGGCGAGCGTCGACGGTGACTCGCGCTGGGGCCGCCCCCGCCTCACGCAGTCAGCGGCAGTCTCCACCTCGCGAAGGGAAACCCGCCAAGCGAAGGGAAACTCACCAAGCGGACCCCAGGCTGTTCGTCCAGGGACGACCCGACCGATCCTCTTTGGGATGCACTCAGTGCATGAGGTCACGGTGGCCAGTGGCAGCTGCCTCTTCAGCGTTCAACTTGTGATAGAGGGCGTTCGTAGAGGGCGGTGGGGACCTTCCGTATCCACTGCTCGGGCATCATCGCCGGTTCTCTGCGGTGGTCGTAACGAATGCAGGAGCTGTGCAGAAGGTCGAGCTGACGGCCATGGCTCGACGCAAACTACAACGCGCACAAGGTCAGGCCAGAGTCGCACATCGAGCCGTGGCTGGGCTCCATGACCCGCACCGCAGGTAAGTATCCAGCTGTGGTCGCACTCGCTGCCGCAGGTAGCTCGGGCTGGTGCGGAACGCGAGCCTGATCGACGCTTCGCCGACGCCGGCACTGCGCGTCATCGGCAAGCAAAATGACGGGCTGCGCTGCAGAGCGCTATCAGGCAACGATATGCTCTCCAGCGCAGATCGCTGCCTGCACCTGGGAGCTCTCCGTTTAAGGCTTGAAGCAGCTGCTGAGCAGTTTGCTTAGCGTCGCCGGTGGCACATCTGGATGGTTGCGGAGGGTACTCAGGATTTGGCAACCAAAGTCGTACAAGAGTCCAGGGTCGATCGTCCAGATGACCACTCTACCGTCGGAACCAGCGGACACGAGCCGTTTCCCATCAGGTGAAAATCCGACCGAGAACGCCTTGCCGTGGTGTGTCGGCAATCGTAGCAGCAGCCGCCCCGAATCTGCAGTGATGATTCGCAGGGTACCATCCGCGCCCGCAGATGCGACCAAGTGACCGTCGGGAGAGAAAACAGAAGATAGATCCCAAGGCGTGTTGTGCTGGAAGGCCAGGATGCGCGTCGGGAACTGAGCGTCCCAAATCAAAGAGGGATGGCCGATGGTGGACGCAACGATGCGTTCGCCATCGGGCGACCAAGCGACGGCGCTGGCGCGCCCGCCAAGCTGTAGCAGTGTATGGATGACGCGCCCCTGGGCGGAGTCCCAAATCTTGACTGTCTGGTCGAAGCTGGCCGTCGCGATCTGCTTGCCGTCTGGGGACCAGGCCGCCGCCAGAACATCTCCGGTATGTCCAAGCAAACTGTGTAGCGGCTGTCCGTTTTTTGCATCCCAGATACCGACCGAGAAATCGGTGCTGGCCGTGGCAATGCGCTGGTCATCGGGTGAGTACGAAGCGGAAGTCACCCAATTCTTGTGCCCTGATAGCGTCAGTAGCTGCCTGCCATCATCAGGGTCCCAAATTTTCACCAAGCCATCAGCGCCCGCGGTGACGATGCGCTTTCCATTATGGGAGAATGCCGCTGAAGATACCCAGCCGCGGTGGCCAGCCATGGTTTTCTGCACAATCCCCTTTTCGACATCCCACAGCACCGCGCAGCCATTGGCACCGGCGGTCAAGACTCGCTTTCCATCCGGAGAAAAGCAAGCGGAAAAAACCTTGAAGTGATCGCCGACAAGTTCTCGCTTAGGCGTCTCTGCGCGCAGATTCCAGAGCCGGGCTGTACCGTCGCTGCCCGCGGTCACAAGGCGCTGTCCATCGGGTGAAAAGTCGACCGAAAATACATCAGCAGAATGGCCAGCTAGCGTCCGCACCAAGGCGCCGCTGCGGACATCCCAGATGCGGACGACCCGATCCGCACTGGCCGCGGCGATGAGCTGACTGTCCGCTGATAAGGCCGCGAACCAGACAGAGTCAGACTGCGCATCGAGGACCAAGCGGCGAGTCCCTTCGACGGCATCCCAGAGAATGACGCTCCCCTCCTGGCTCGCGGTGAGGACAAGCTTGCTGTCGCGGGAAAACGATACCGAGCGGACCGACCACCCCGGTGTGGCGTTCAGGATCAGAATAAGCTGGCCGGACTCTGCATCCCAGATCCGCGCATTGCCGTCCGCAGTGCCAGCAACGACGCGGGTGCCATCATGGGAGAACGCCGCCGAAAATACCCAGCCGCCTGCCGTGTCGATGCTATGCAAGCGGGTGCCGTGGGCGACATTCCAAATCCCAACTGTACCATCGGCACTGGCGGTGACAATACGGGCGCCATCGGGAGAGAACGCCGCTGTGTTTATCCGATCGTGATGCCCAACCAAGGTGACGAGCGGACTCCCTTGCTCAGCATCCCAAACTCGCGCTGTGCGGTCGGTGCACGCAGTAACTGCCTGCTTACCATCGGGAGAAAACTGAGCACTATTGATAGGCATTTTATTGCCAGCCAAGCAGCGCAGGGAACCCATCGTCGCGAGATCCCAAATGCACGCCCGCCCATCGACACTGCCGGTGATGACCTGCTTGCCATCGGGTGAGAACGCGGCGCTATTTACCCAATCGGAATGTCCGGAGTCAGGCGACAGGGTTTGCACTAGGACTTCAACGGAACCAGGCCAGTGCGCGAAGTGGGCCTGTCCTTCAAAGATTTGCGATGGCAAAAGCACGGCGCTAGCGGCGCAGAGTCCTTCCCAGGCTGGCCCAAGCACCTCTGACTGGCTGCTCTGCGCGGCCTCCATCGCCGACACCAAAGCCTGGATCTGGCTTTCTGGCTGGCTGGCGAGAGCGGAGGCGCGCAGGCTCTTTTCGACTGCCGCCGATGACTCGGCACGTTCGTACTGCCAGTAGATGCCGGTCGAAAAAAGCATGCTTGCAAAGACCGCCAGCAGCAGGATGGTGTAGATGCGCC
This sequence comes from uncultured Myxococcales bacterium, assembly GCA_937952145.1. Lineage (GTDB taxonomy): Bacteria > Myxococcota_A > Polyangia > Palsa-1104 > JAEUJZ01 > JAEUJZ01. The sequence continues at coordinate 4,518 of CALFYE010000529.1, read as the reverse complement.
GCCGGCCGCGTATCTCGATCTCAGTTCGCTGCGCTTCCGCATCGCGCTGAGCGACGTCGAGGCTCACCAGCACGAAGTCGTTTTGCTCGGTAGTTGCCTCACGTGAATGCTCACGAACCCACTGCTGCGCCGCTGCGAGTGCCGGTCCACGCAGCAGCAGGTGCTCAAGCCGACCGCCGTTGATCCAGCGCTGCAGGGCGAGCTGCAGCTCGCCGCGCGATTCCTTTTCACGTACCCAGGCAAGGTCGAACACCTGGGCAAAGATTGCGTTGCGCACCCGCAGCGTGCGCTGGTCATGATCGTGGTCGAGCTGCGAAGCCGCCATGCCGCAGAGCAGGAGCTCCTGCTGCACAGGGTCTCCAGTGTCGTACGTGACCAGTCCGTTTTCTAGTAGCGCGCGGTAGAGCGCAAGCAGCTCTGCTCGAATGGGGCTCTGCTGTAAGCGCTTCTCGGCGTAGCTCAGGTTGTCATCGCTGCTCCTGCCATTACGCAGGAACTTGGCGACGACCGCCTGCTCGACCTGCGATGCAATCGGGCCACTGCGTACAGAACGCTGGCTCAGCAAGTAGTGGCACAGCGCCTGCGCCATGTACGGGTGTCCAGCGGTAAAGCGATAGACTCCGTCCAGCCAATCGGCGGCATCTCCACCCAGCGCGCTCAGGGCCGACGAAAAGGAGGCCAGATCTTGGCGTGAGAAATCCTCCAGGTGCACGGCGCGGCCGATATTAAAAGGCGTAATCGTTGGATTTTGTACGAGGTCGCGCGGTGCCGCGACGCCCAGCAGGCAAAACGTCAAGCGGCCGAGTGCAGGCTCGATCGCACGGTCGTTGTAAAGACCGCGAATGGCGACAAAGAACTCATCCCGGTCGATTGGCAGCACGCGAAGGTAATCGATCTCATCCAGGAAGATGACCACCGGTCCGTCGAGCACCTCGAGCATCTGCGTGCGCAGGTACAAGCCAAGCCGTTCGACGGGTAGCAGGTCCGCGTGTTGCTGGGCAAACGGCTTGGGGTCAGCCAGGCGCAGTTCCCGTGCGAGGCGGCTCATCAAGCTGAAGTACCAGGCCCCGATGGGATCGCGGTCGGCGGAGTGCCCCAGCGTGGTTAGGTCAATCTGGGCACAGTGGACACCCGCTTCGCGCAGTCGGCGCGCCACACGCACGCGCAGGCTGGACTTGCCGATCTGTCTGGGTGCCAGCACCGAGCAGAACTCGCCCTCCTGCAGCGCGGTGAGCAGCTCGGTATCCGCCGGTCTTTCGACGTACAGGGCATCGTCACGTAGCGCGCCTGTGGCCTGAAGCCGCGGCGCCCGTGCTGTCGCGGCGGTCATGAGCGTGGGAGCGCAAGTCCGAAGGCCGCGCCCAAGTATCTATACAGGGGATAGCGAATCCGCCAATCGCCGCTATAGGGCTCCTGCAGCAGAAGCCCGGCATGGCCGAGGCGGTCGAGCGCATCGAAATCGAGGTTGCCACGCTCGGAGCGCAGGATCGCCAGAAAGGTCTTTTGCAGCGCTGGGGAGCTCCGCAGCCGGCCGGCAAGGTGACGCAGATAGCTGACAAACACCGGGCTCGTGGGAGCCGTAAGCTCGGCGACCGGTGTGCTTTTGCGGCTCAACCTGTAAAACGCCAACCGCAAAAGGTACGGGTGGCCCCCCACGCAGTCCATTAGCTCTCGACACTGCTCGGTCGACCAGCTCAGGCGGTGCAGAGCTGCCAGGCGCATCACTTGGTCCGGGCCCAGGTCGCTCAGCTCGATCCGCGTCGCGACGTTGAACGGAGATTGATCGACGTTGCTGATCAGCAGCCGAGGCGCCGTCGACAAAGTCAAAAGCAGTCGCATTGCGGACCACGGCGGCTGAAACCCTTCCTCCATCCAACCACGCAGAAGGGTGAAAAAGTCGCTTAGATAGGGATGTCGGATTAGCGCATCCACCCCATCAATGGCCAAAATCAGCCAACGGCCGTCATTGAAAGCAGGGAGGACCGCGCTTTCCATCAGCCGGTTCAGATTGTCGATAGGGTTCCGCGAATAGCGCCAGGCGTCTTCTATCATCTCTGCGGCACGTTCCGAAGACACGCTGATGGCATCCAAGAGCACCTGGCGAGCCAGCTCTTGGAGGAAAAGGGAATAGCTGGCCATCGTGGCGGCATCGGCGAAGGCGCGGAGATTGAGGTTGACGACTCGGCCCCGCTGCGCGAGCAAAGTCAACAGGCGCTGCACCAGCCACGTCTTGCCGAATAGCTCCGGCGCTACAACGGCCACCGCAGATCCGGGGAACTCCAGCGCATCGAGAGCTGCGCTCTCTTCCTCTGTGCGTTCGATATACCAGTTGGCATCGTAGGGGAGCTGTGGCGGCTGGGCGCTCCAACGCTGGTTCGGCCCGGATGGGACTTGCTGACCAAGTCGGATGATGCTGGCCGCTGGCGTGGCATAGACGACGCCGAACTGCGCTCCCCTCTGGGGGTCCGGAATAACTTGCACGAGCTGGCCGATGACCTGCTCTCCCACCAGGACTGGACTGCCAGAAAAGCCACGCATGGCGACGCCAGCGCTGATCTGGAGCGACTGCAGCACGATAGCAGGGCGTCCCTGCAGGTCTTGGCCGTTCGGGTCGTGAACTCGGCCGTCGATAAGCAGCCCTGACTCGAATGTCGCCGCGGGGAAGCCATAGCACTCCCATTCGCTTCCTTTCTTGGCCACCTCACTGGCGAGGCGCAGTGGCTTGACCCCGGCAACGGGCTGCGCTAGTTGCAAGAGCGCGCAGTCAGTCTCTGCGTCAGCAACAAGAATCGACGCCTGGTGTGTACCATGCGGGAAGCGCAGGCTGATCTGCTCAGGCGCTGCACCCTCGACGACGTGACAGCAGGTAAGCACGATGTCTGGGCGGATTAAGTACCCGGTACCACGTCTACCATCTGACTCGACCAGAGCACACGCCGCTTTGAAGGCGATCCTAAAAAGGTCACCCATCGTGCTCCAAGATATCATGCTTTACTGCAACACTATGCACGCTTGTTATAAGAGCTACGCCATGTGCGCCACAGTGAGAGAACGGGTGCTGTGCTGGCATGCCGCCCCGCAGCCAGGCCTCCAGGCATGGCACATGCTGCCGCAAGATAAGTTCAGAGTAGATAAAGCCTGCTCGTGCACGTAAGGAATGATCGCTATCGAAAACCAGTAGCTCGCGTATAGCGACCGCGTCGGCTGGCCGGTGCGGATCTCAATGCCTGGTGTTGCCATCACGTTCATCCACCGCCTGCTCAAGTGGGGCGAGGCGCTCACTAGTTTTGACTAGGGGCGTTCGCGTGCGCGACATCTCCTCCGATGGGGACCACGGAAAATCCGACTCCAGCGATTCTCAGCCGATGCGTAGCCTCCCGAGGCTGTTACGGAATGGATGACCCTTCCGCGGCGTTCGGTGCGCTGCCAAAGTAGGTCGGTCTCTGTTAGGTGACGTGATGAAGAGTCGAGGCGAGTGGTCTCATGTGCGCAGCGTGGAGAGCGCCGCGGCGAAACCTACTCGGGGCCGATGCTTTGAAGCGGCTTGCGGGCGGGTGGACACATCTCGATGCACACCTTCCCATTTGCGAACACTCGCACTCGAATACTCGCCACGACGAGGTTGCTGGCCGCTCGCTCCAGAGAGACGGCGTTCGCTCGCCTAGCCATGGGAGGACGGCTCGCCGCTTCATCGGCCGGCCCGGCGGTTCGGGAAGATGGTCGGGGGATGGTGGTGGCCGATTGCGCCGAGAAGTGCGAATGCGGGGCCGCTTCGTCCTCGACTCCAGGCTCCGTCGAACGCAGGAAGGCCGCCACGTCTGATTCCTGCAGCGCCAGCGCTTTGACCCCCAGCAGCCCGATGCAGACTTCGTGGCTGGGCCGCATCGTCGCGGTCTCCAGCGCGCGGATGATGGGCGTCTTGACTCCGACTTTGACGGCCAGCTGCGCCCGCGACAGTCGGGCCTGTCCTCGCCGCTCTCGCAGCCGCAGCGCGAAACGCACCAGAGGGCTTGGGTCCAGTGTGGGCTCCGGCAGGTCGAGGTTGCGGCAGACGGACGCGGCGATCTCGCGGGGAACCGGATAGCCGCGCTCCAAATCCTCCAGGGTTTTGAGCGGGATGTCCGCCTGCTCGGCCAGGGCCTGGCGGCTCATTTGGCGCTGGGTCCGGGCAGCCATGACTGCGGTGGCGAAGCGCGCGGGCTCCGTGGGCGGATTCGGGGGGGGGGCTGGTGTCGATGGCTCCATTGTTCACCGAGTTCCTTCGCCGATGTCCGATGCGGCGGTCGGGCTTTGCTCGTCCGGACGGGGACACGCAGCACCTTTGCGATACAGGCGCAGGGCGTGTTCGCCGCCGTACCCCCAGGCGCCCACCTCATACCAGCCCAGAGGCTCCATGCACTGCGCCAGCTGCGCGGCGTCATAGCGGCCCAGACGAAACACCGAGAACTGTCGGTCCGGGCGCCGGCTGGACTTGACCGTCGCCACCGCGTGCAGCGCATAGCTTCCCGGCACCGGCGC
>CALFYE010000528.1 GCA_937952145.1 uncultured Myxococcales bacterium | reverse complement strand
GCAGACTGACCTACCGGGCGCCGGTGTGCAATATGCTCTCGCTCGGTCGCATACGACTCAATAGCGGACAGGGCAATTATCCATCAGGCAAAGCGACGACGCACCGGCTCACCGCGAGGCGTTCAGCAGGGCCGAGCGCCCGACCGGGAAAGTGGAGCCAAGCAGCAGCGTAGGCAACAGGCTACACCTCAGCACCTGAAAAACGCCTTCATCCGCGTTTCCGCCCGTGCGATACTCGACTCGAAAAGCTAGGACAATGGCCAACACCCCGCACGTCGAGCCCCTCTTACGAGAGGGTCAGACTTTTGTCGGTAAGTACCTGATCGGCAAAGAGGTCGGCCGGGGCGGCTATGGTGCGGTCTACCTGGCAGACGATTTGGCGCTGAAGCGTAAGGTCGCGATCAAGGTCCTCCATCCGAAGCACGCGACAGATAAAAAGACGCTGAAGCGCTTCCAGCGCGAGGTCTGGGCATCGACTCGGCTCAGCCATCCGAGCATCGTCGCGGTCCATGATACCGGGAAGGCACCGGACGGTACGCTGTATATCGTGATGGAGTTTGTAGACGGTGATGTCCTACAGGCTCGGCTAAAGTCAATCCATGTACGCAACCTGCGCATCGGACATACGAAGATGTTGCAGGTCGGCCTACAGGTGGCGCGTGCGCTGGCTGCGGCTCACGACAAGGGAATCTTCCATCGCGATCTGAAGCCGCACAACCTGATGCTTGTCAGCGATGATGACGCGCCTGGTGGAGAGCGGGTCAAGATCCTCGACTTCGGAATCGCGAAGCTTGCGCCGGAGGCGCTTGGCGGGGAGGAAGACGACGAGGGGGCAACGTCTACGGGCGACCAATTGCCGGGGACTGGCGCGTATATGGCCCCCGAGCAGTTTGGGACCTATCAAGGATCAACGGGCCTTGAGGGACGTATGGATGTGTACTCCCTTGGCGTCATCCTGTACCTGATGGTGGCAGGACGATTGCCGCTCTATGACGAAAACCCGATCACAATGATGGGAATGGCGCTGGCGCGTGAGCCTGAGCCATTGATGAAGGTCGATCCATCACTGGCCGCGCCGACGGCGGACTTGATCCACAAGATGTTGACCAAGGAGGCCAAGGACCGCCTCTCCATGGCCCAGGTGCGAGACCGCATAGCATTCCTTCTCGGGCTATCCGGTGGATCGCGCGTGGACCTAGTCACCGTCCGCCCGACCGCAGAGCACGAGGCACTGCTTGCGGCCAAGCTCAACACCGGAGATCTAGAGGCCGAGCTCGCAGGGACCGCAGATCCACCGCAAGGGCCAAGCCCAAAGCCCATGCCCGCTACTCACTCGGCAGCGCAGGGCACACCGTCTACGAAAGACCTACAGTCGGTGGGCGACCGCTCGACCGAACCACAGGAGGCCAACCTCTCTAGCGCTCGTGCGACCGGCCAACAAGTCACAGGGCCGGGAACCCTGGCACGAAGGCGCGGCAACCAAGTGATGGCTGCTGCCGTTATTGCCGCGGCAACGGTAGGCATCGGCGGCAGCGTTCTTGTCTGGCGCATGCCGAGCGGACCAAGGCCAATGAAGAGTGCCCAGGTTGCGACAGCTCCTGCTCCACCACCAGCTTCTACCGTCGCCGCCTCACCCGCGGCAGACGCCCCTGCTTCCAGACCAGCCTTAGAACCGGCTACTCCGGCTGCTCTTGCGGCGTCAGCCCCGAAGGCCGAAGAAGCGGACCCTCCCCGGAAAACGAAAAAGTGCATCCCCGCAAAAGTCACCTCGGCGTGCCTATCCGGCTCCCCGCTGAGCGGCCCGCAGCAGCAACAGCTTCTCGCCGCAGTCGAGCAGGCCAAGATCACGTTGTGCCCGAGCGACAAGATCATCGTGGCTGCCTCTCCCAAGGCGGAGATCCGCAAGTCCGACGGAGTCAAGCGCGCCCGCCTCGAGGACTTGACACTCGCTCTACGGGGCTCTAGGCTCGCGTGGCTCGGAGACGTGATTATTCAATGCAAACGCGATCCTTAAATATACTTCTTCTATTTTTCGGACTGACCAGCGCAAGCTGCTACGCAGCAGAGGTTACTGATATAAAAAAGCAAGTCTCTGAACTTACTAAGCAACTTGCATTCCAGGCCGAACAGCGCGAAGATCTTGCCAATAAACTGGATCAGCTCAATACCTACTGGGAAAATAAGATACGTGATGTATTTTCGAAAATAAGCTGCACTGATAGCAGAGTGGCCGATTTTTTAGCTGAATGTGAATCTGGTTCTGAAGTGTGCTCACCCAAGGGTGGCGAGAATGCCTTGTTCTTCTTGCACACTCAGGAATATGCGACGCAATATCTTGATCCAGTCTTGGGCGCGAAATCTATGACCCTTATCCGCAGAGGGCATTTGGGTTTCATAACTGAACCCAAGAAATTGCTTCCTAGCACCCGATTTTTGGTTATGGCTCAGCCTCGTGCAGAGGGTGAGCAAGCAAATAAGGAAGCCCTTGAGGTCGGTCGCAGCGTAATAAAGTTTATGCGTTCAGAGAATATGATTGATCGGTCGCATCGAGTGCTCGGACCTAAGTTACTTCCCTGCAAAATCAAAGCGGAGAAGCTAAGTCAGTACGTTGGCAGGTTGGATCGTGTGCAGGTTGGCGAGCCTACCGATCCCAAGCAGCGAGTACGCGTGTGGGTCATCAAGACAGATTGCTAATTAAATGCGCTTGGAAATCATCATCTCGACTGTGCTTCTTCTAAGTGCGCCAGCAATTGCTAGTGACACCTTCCCAACTTATCTCGCAGAACCGTACTTGCTTCATAGAGCTGTTCCCGAACGATTTCTCACAGGTTTTCAAGTTTGGGAGCCCAAGGAACAAGATTATCGGAATCAACGACCGGCCGACCAGCCGGCAAAGGCTCCGCTGATAGTGCTCCATATGTGGGCTGATTACTGCAAGCCATGCCGAGAAGAATTTCCTTTATGGAAGAATCTGGTCGAGAAGTTCGAGCAAACCCGCAAAGGTCAGGTTCGCTTTGTTTTTCTAACCGAGACATCAGGTTCAGAAGAAATGCGAATCTTCTTACAGGCGAACCAATCGCACATGCCACACGGCCCGCACTACTTGGACTCGGGGGAGGCGCTACTGTCCTTCCTCCGCAAAGATGTACCCGGTAGCACGGTCCCGCTGCCGACGACGCTGCTTCTTGATGAGCGCCGCATTGTCCGCCACGCCCTCATCGGCCCGATCACCGCACGGCGCACTGAGCTGGTTAGCGCCATCGACCGGCTTACGCGCATCCTGCCTCAGTAGCTTGGAGTCCTCATGCCTTCGCTGCTTGCGCTCTTGATCTTGCTGTTCCCGCTGGCCGCTTCCGCGGCCGATACCCCGGTCATCGTGTGGGGCTTTTCATCCGACTGCAAGCCGATGCCGGAGGTAGATCGGGCGGTCCGCAAACACCTCGAGGAGAGTGCCTATCCCGCGGTACTCCTAGAGGGCACCGAGTCGCACCTTGGATGCCAGCCCGAGCAGTGCGCGGCGATCCTGCGCAGCTCGTGCGCCAAGGTCTCCGGGCTGCTCCTCGGCGGGACTGTCTACCGTGGCAAGTTCCTGCGGACGCGCCTGTGGCTCTACGATCTGGACCACAATCGCGTCGCCTATCAGGACGACTATAGCCAGCAGTCGGATGTAGAATCGACGCTGGGAACCCATGCGGGAGCGCTGCTTGATCGGCCCAGCTGGGATACCGTGCCTACAGCAACTCCGATGTACTGCCTGGGCGATGGGGGTCGCGCGGCGGCTCCGACGCCTGGCAATGTCTCGCGAGTTTACTACGTAGCGTATGGCGCAAGGGGGCCGCGTACAGCGCTCGCTAACGTCCTGCGTCAGGCGGTCCAAGATGGCGGGCGGGAAGCGTTGCCGGTGCCCAGCCGCCAGGAGGCCGACACCTACACACTCTCGGTCCTGCGGCGGATCACTGGTAAATCCGAGGGGGCGCAGGTGCTTGGCGCAGAGATAGTGAGTGAGCAGAAAGTGCAGCTCTGGCTGTTCGACAGCACGACCGGGCAGACGGCCGGGCAACCCCTGCCCTTAGAGTGCGCTGGCTGCGATCGTGAGACGCTGGCGCAGAAGGTCAAGGCCGAGGCGACCGCCCTACTAGGCTCATGCTTTGGGGAATCCTGCACAAAGAAGCTCGATGTGCTGCGGGCGCCGAAGGAGGCTTGCGAGCCGATGGCAGTACCGCAGTGCGGAGGCAGCAGTCAGGCCGGGGATGTGGCCAGCCCGAGCTCGCCTGGTGACGCCGGTCAGGCAGAGATCAGCCCGCGGATGGCGAGGCTCACCAAGGGCGGGCTGTGGGGCACCTTTGGCGTGCTCGCTGGCGCGTCCGCGGCGCTGCTCATCGCCAATTACGCCGGGGCGGGCAGGACGGACGTAGGGCCGGGGGATATCACAAACAGCCTTATTCCGGCATCCGGCGCGCTCGCGGGTGGAGCTGTTGTTTCGCTCGCAATTGCCATTCCCCTGACGATCGCGATCGATCGTGCTACTTCCAAGTCGGCGGCTTCTCAGCGGGGGACGACCCGAGAGATAGCGCGGAAATCGTCCGGACTGCATTGTCCAAACTGAGCGCGTCAGAAACGCTTCGGAGCTGCGGAGTCGATGATGAAATCAATGGTATGGCCGTTAAGTGCCCTCTTGCTAGTAGGCTGTCTCGGTTACGAACCGCACGAGGATAGTGGCGTATGTAAGCCTGCGGATATGAAAGGGGATCTTCAGGATCTGACTCCCACGAAACCGAAGTGCGAGATCGGAAGAGCACACGT
>CALFYE010000527.1 GCA_937952145.1 uncultured Myxococcales bacterium | reverse complement strand
GTAGGTTCCCCCGTGCGCATCGTGCGTTGGGTCGTCATCGGATTGGTGGCGCTGGTGGCGATCGTCTTCGGTGTGGGGTCGCTCCTCCCGGTGAGCCATGTCGCGGCGCGGAGCGCGCCGATACCAAAGCCCCTGCTGTGGGTGTTGTCGCCAGGCCGACCGGAAGAGGTGTTGGGCGGGTATGCCGGCGTGTCGCTCCCCGACTGGCCGAGCGGCTTCTATCGCTGCGTGCGAGAGCTGGCCACGTGGGTGGTGGTGTTGGCTGAGCTACCGAAGACGGCGGACACCATCCTCTTGCGGCTCCTAGGACCCGCGACGATGCAGCTGGAGGCGCTGCGCGAGCTGGATGCGCAGCTGATGACCGCGGCGCAGCGTCAGCCGTGGATTGATGTTCTGGCCGATGTACGTTACTTGTTGGACGGGGCGCAGGACCCAACTCCCGAGGAGCAGACGATCATGACCGAGCTAAGACAGCGCTGGGAACGCGAAAAAGCTGAGCTGCGCGCAGAGGGCCGAGCCCAAGCCATAACCGAGCTGGGAACGCGCTGGGAACGCGAAAAAGCTGAGCTGCGGGCAGAGAGCACGGCGGAAGGTACGGCGAAGGCCATCCTGACTGTACTCGTCGCTCGCGGCCTTCAGGTGAGTGAGGCCATTCAGCAGCGCGTGCTGGGTTGCAAAGATCCGAACACGCTCGATCGTTGGCTGGCCCGGGCTGCAACCGCCACTTCCGATGCCGACGTGATCGCCGCCTAGTCCCCCCGCCCAAGCACCGCATCTTCCAACCCACCCTACCGACGACAGATGCCCTCCGCAGTGCGGGGGAACCCCTCGATCTTGGCGCGGAAGTAGGTGTGGATTAGGCGGTGGAGCCAGGGGGTGTGGCGGGCGATGAAGGTGGGGTCGTAGGCGCCGAAGTCGCCGGGGCGTACGGGGGGGCTGGCGGGGCTGGGTGCCGCGGGGGGCGGCGGCGCGGCGGGGGCTGACACGGTGAGTTACTGCGGTAGGTGGCGGTTCTGCACGATGTCGACCAGGCGCACGGCGCCACGCATCGGATCGGCGAGGAACTGGCCGAGACCCTGGGTGATGGCTTGCATGTCGGCTTCGTTGAGGTCGCTGCCGTAGACGCCGGTCTCGCCGGCTCGGGCGCGGTGGATTTCGTTGAGGATCTCGCCCAGGCGATAGGCGGGGTAGAGGCCGTTGATGTCGGCGCGCAAGAGGTTCTTGCCAAGCTGCAGCAGCACCTGGTCGGGATCGCTGGGCAGGCTGCGCAGCGCGACCCAGCCGGCTCCTTCGATGGCGCCATTCTGCGGATCAAAAAGCGGCGCCAGCTTGCGCACGATGGGCACCAGATCGGCATCGTCGAGCATCAGCTGCAGCAGATCCGCCGACAGCGAAAGCAGCCCCCGGAAGCGCGGGGCATCGGCGGCGCCCGGTCCCGGATCGGCGGTATAGGCCGACAGGATCTGGAACAGCGCCTGGCGGGCCGGCGGGCTAGCGGCGTTCATCGACTCGACGAGGTCTAGGCTTGCGGCACCAATCGGGCCGGTGAGCATATCGGTGGTGTCTCGCAGGAAATCCTTCTGCACCCACGACTGCAGATCGCCCTTGGAGCTGTGGGCCAGCACGCGCTGCCGCAGCAGATCGACGCCGGCTAGCTGCAGCGAACGAATGCGCGGATTCTGGAACTTGTAGCTCCCCGCCCCGCCGCTGCGCGACAGCAGATACAGATCGCCGAGGTTGCTCATCGCGCCCTTCCAGCCAGCCTCGACCGTTGGGGCCGCGTGCAGGCGGGCGCGCTTGTTGCGGAAGGCTTCGGCCAGAAGATCGTAGGGCGTGACCTTGCCCTGCCCAGCGCCGGTGAGGACATCCAAAATCACCGTATCGCCGGTCGGCTTGAAGGTCGGCTGACCATCGTTGCGCACGGCAGCGGTGCGACCGTCGCGATAGCTCAGCGAGCCGCCCAGGCGCGGGACCTCGGGATCGAACAGCCACTGTCCGAGCTTGGTGATGACGTTGATCGCCTGCTGATTGGTTCCGTCATCGGTGCGCGTATTGAGCAGGGCCGGCGACAAGGCCAGCGACGACGGCAAAAGATCGCCCGAGCCCAGCAGGTTCGCGATCAGTGGCTCGTAGCGGGACAGGCCGTCCTTCTTCGACTGCGCCTCGTAGTCAAAGCCGTGGAAGCGCGACTGCAGGGTCGGCCAGTGACGGTGCAGGACCGACAGCAGGTCGATGAGGATCTTGGCCGCGTTCTGCGTCTTGGTGCAGGTGCCGCTGCTCGATCGCGCAATGCATTCGTTGTACTTGCCGAAAGCATTCACCAGCGGCCGCAGCGCATCGTAGAAGGTGCGGCCACTTGGAGCCTTGACGGCTTCCAGCGCGAACAGCGCGCCGTTGTGGTGCGCCTGCCACGAGTGGTTCTGGTTGCAGCACAGCGTGCCTTGTCGCCGCGGCTCACAGCTTCCGAAGTCCATCGCATCTTTTTGGAAGGCGCTGCGCAGTAGGTTGTCTTGGAACAGCAGGCGCGCCGCCGCTTCCGGCTTGGGATAGACGACGAGCTTGAAGAACGGGAAGCTGCTGGTCGGACGCGCCGTGCAGCTAAAGCCGGGCAGGCCGATCAGCGACCCGAAGAGCGCGCAGGTCAGGCCGTTGCGCAAGAGATCATTTTTGATCGCGTTGATGAAGTCGGCCTCGGGGATGTTGTCTTTGACCGACGAGTCGGCGATCGAGATCAGATAGAACATCGCCAGGTCATCAATCTGCATCAGCTCGCAGGGCAGGTAGGTGCCGGGCAGCGGGATGGGCGAGGTGATCTTGGCGCCGTCTTTGTTGCAAAACTTGCTGTTGTTGGCGTCGTGTACCAAGTGCAGCACGCGCTGCATGATCGAGCGATTGTTGCCGCTGTTGCTGTTGTTCTGATCGACGTCGCTATCCGGCAGGCTGCGATTGACCGCCTTGCCCAAGCTGCCGCTGACCGCCCCTGGCAGCGTCGAATCTAGGACCGACTGGCTCATAGTAAAGTAGTCGGCATCGGTCATCAGGGTCGCGGTCAGTGGCCCGAGATCGGCGACCGCGGGATCGCTCATCGCCGCCACCACATCGGCCATCAGCGCGGGCTGTCGCATGAGGCGCACCAAGATCGGTGCCAGGTCGTCGTACAGCGTCGAGTCTTCCGCCACCGTCGCGCTGTCGTAGGCCGGTTTCTTGGCTTCGTCGAAGGCCTTGGCGACGGCGCTGAGGTTGCGGGCGAGCGGCGACTCTTGATCGCGCAGCAAGAGGTACACCGTCCGCAGCAGGTGCGAGGCATCGGTGCCGGTGTTGGAAAAACCCAAAATTTGCACGAACGCGTGGATTAAATCGACAAGTGGCGCGTCCTTGCTGCTGCTCGTGTCAAAGCCGGTGTAGGCCAGCGCTCCGCCGTTTTCGGCCCCGTAGTCGCGCGTCGCAGGAACGCGGTTGCCGAGGAGCTGCCGCAGGCCCGAGGCCAGCCGCAGCGGGATGTCTTTCGTCGGGTCGAGCAGGCCCGGGGTCTCGCGCAAGAGCGCCGCCAGGATGGTGTCATCCAGGTTCTGATAGCGGTAAAGCGGCGTCGTGCCGGTCAAGAGCGCCCGGCCATCGGCGTCACGGGCGGCGGCGTTGTCGCGCTTGCTCTTGTCGAGCAGTGGGAACGGCGAGACATCGGGCAGCGGGCTGCCACTCGCCGACAGAAAGTGGCCACTGGCATCGACATCGGCCCGACCGTCGCGGTCACTGTCGCGATACAGCGCGGGCAGCGTCCCGCCGGGTCCGCTCTTGTTGATGTCGGGCAGGCCGCGGGCATCGCGCAGCACGCCGTAGATGTTCTGCCCGGCCGGCAGCGTGCGCAGCTCAGCGTATTCCGACAGCAGGAAGTTCAGCCCCAAGCGCAGCGTGCGATCGCTGGCGTGCACATCGGGCACCGCCGTCGTCGCGGCCATCTCGCGGAACAGCGCGGGATAGAGCTGCCGTCGCGGCACCGCGCTGGCATCAAGCGCCGCGGCCGCATCGGGATAGAGCAGCGGCAGCATCTGGTTGAGCGAGGTGTAGAGGTCTTTCACGTCCAGCAGACCACGCGCCGCCGCGCCCTCAGTCCCCGGAGGACGATAGCCGACGCGATAGCTCAGCCGGCCCAGCGCCCCGACGGCCGCCGCATCGGCCGACAAGCCCAAGAGCACCGAGCCCGAGCCCAGCGCCGCCTGCCGTGCCTCCGGCCCGTCGAAAGCCGACAGCGAAGCACGCAGCGTCAGGTTCAGCGGCTCCAGCAGCGACTCAGGCGCGGTGACGTTGACGTCGTCGATGATCGACTTGCGCGCCGTCTGCACCGCGTTCATCACCGGCGGCGCCCCGGCCGGCACCTCGCCACCGAAGCGGCACATGCCGCGATAGCCCACGCCCGAGGCATCCAGGCCCTTCCGCTTGCCGGCCTGCACCTCGGCAAGCTCGCCGCTGTAGGCGACGCGGTTGCACGACTCGGTATAGACAATCTCGCCAAACGTTCGGGAGGCGGGAGCATTTCGCCCCCCCAGATCGACATCGCAGCTCAAAAGCAGCATGCCGCAGAGCAGCGGCGCCCGACGCCAGCCCGACGGAAAACGCCGCACCTCGGCTGCGCCTTCCCCCCTCCCCTGCGCCCCGCTCGGGCGAGCGCCACTCCCCTTGTGCAGACCGGTACTGAAGCGTTTGGTCTTCATCTGGCTTTTGTATCGCGGTTCGCTCCCCGCTGTCACCCACCACCCCAATCAGCAGTCTCTTTGCAGTAGTATCGCGCCATGTCTATCTCGACCTCGCAGACAGCCAGCCCAGCGTCCGCTTCGCCCACGCAGGCGACCGAACAAGTCGTGATCATCGGCTCCGGCCCGGCCGGCCACACCGCCGCCATCTACGCGGCCCGCGCCAACCTTTCGCCGCTGATGTTTGAAGGCTTCATGGCCGGGGGCGTTGCCGCCGGGGGACAGCTGACGACGACGACCGACGTTGAAAATTTCCCCGGCTTTCCCGAGGGCGTGTCCGGCCCGCAGCTGATGGAGCGCATGCGCGCCCAGTCCGAGCACCACGGCACGCGCATCCTCACCGAGACCGTCGAGCACATTGACCTGTCGCGCCGTCCCTTCCACATCAAGACCGACAGCAGCGAGGTCTGGGCCCAGACCGTGATCATCGCCACCGGCGCCACCGCCAAGCGCCTCGCCGTGCCCGGCGAAGAGACGCTGTGGAATCGCGGCATTAGCGCCTGCGCCGTCTGCGATGGCGCGCTGCCACTGTTCCGCAATCAGGTGTTGTTGGTGGTGGGCGGCGGCGACACGGCGGTGGAAGAAGCCACACACCTCACCAAGTTCGGCAGCCAGGTCGTGCTGGTGCATCGCCGCGGCGAGCTTCGCGCATCCAAAGCGATGCAGAAGCGCCTGTTTGAAAACCAGAAGGTCAAGCCGCTGTGGCATCACGAGGTGATCGCCGCCCTTGGCGATGGCGAGCTCCAGGCGGTGCGCGTGCGCGACGTCCGCAGCGGCGAGACGCACGAGGTTGCCTGCCGCGGCCTGTTCTACGCCATTGGCCACGTGCCCAACACCGCCTTCCTCAACGGCCAGCTACAGGTCGACGAGACTGGCTACCTGATCACCAAGCCGGGCACGACGCAGACCACAATCCCCGGTGTCTTTGCCTGTGGCGATGTGCAGGACAAGCGCTGGCGTCAGGCGATCACCGCGGCCGGCACCGGCTGCATGGCGGCGCTCGAAGCCGAAGCCTTCCTGGCCGGACACTAATCGAGCGTCTCGAACGTCAAAAAACAGGAGCCACGCCCGCATGACCCCCGAGCAGCGCACCCGTCTCCGCCGCTACGCCGCGCTCCTCTGCCTGGGGCTTTCGGCGGGGCTCTACGTCGCGCAGAACTCGCCGCCGATCAGCTTCGGCTGGTGGCTGCCCCGCCTCATCGCCCGCGAGCTGGCACTGCTCACCGTGCTTTTGGCCCTGGGCACGGCTTGGCTTTCGGTAAGAGCCTTCCAAAGCCGCATCGCTAGAGGCGTGTGCGTTGCGATGGCTCTGCTGTACGGCTTCGGCGCTTCGTTGCCGCTCTTCGGCGTGCTGCCGCTGTTTTCTCGTCTCGGGCTGCGCTTCTCTATCACTGAGTACGTATTTAGCGTCAGCCGACCGAGCGGCATCCGGGAAGAACACGATGTCGTCCTTGCGAGCGACCGCCCCGAGCTGCGCGTCGATGTCTATCGTCCAGCGCAGCCTCCCGCGATCCCGTCGCCCGGCGTCGTCGTCCTCCACGGCGGCAGCTTTCAGTTTGGCGATAAGGGTGATGTGCCGCAGGTCTCGCGCGCGCTGGCCGCGGCAGGCTTTGCCGTCTTCGATCTGCGCTATCGCCTGGCGCCGCAGCACCCGTTTCCGGCCGCGGTGCAGGATGTGCTGTGCGCCGTTGGTCGCCTCGCTGAACCCGCGGCTCGCGAGCGCTTCTTCGTCGATGGCAAGCGCATCGCGCTGCTCGGACGCTCGGCGGGAGGCACCCTGGCCCTGACCGCGGCCTATGCCGCTGCCGCGCAAGCCGCCGTGCCCAGCGGTCAAGCCGGACTGCCAGCGCTGCGGGCCGGCTGTGCCGTCATCGATGTCGTTCCGAAAGCGGTGGTGGGCATCTATCCCTGGACCGATCTGCGCACCGCCCACGATCAGCCGCCCTCGCTCGATCCGCTCAACAATCCTGCCACCATGCGGGCGTATCTTGGTGGCACGCCAGCCCAGCTTCCCGGTCCCTATGCTCACGCCAGCCCGCTGTTTTACGCCGGGCTCAGTGGCCTGCCCGGGGGCACGCTGCCGCCGACGCTGCTTATCCATGGCGAAGGCGATGCGATGGTGCCCTCTGCGCATAGCGAGCGCTTGGCCGATGCGCTGCGCCGCGCGGGCTATACGCCGCAGACTCTCTTCATCCCGCTCGCCGAGCACGGCTTCGACTTCCGCCCTGGCGGAGCCGGCGAGCAGCTCGAACGAGCGCTAGTGCTGCGCTTTCTGCAGAGCGCGCTCTAGCCACCGGCGCGGGGACCCGGTGAGGGTTGTCCTGGGCCAAGCCAGCGCGCGATAATGACCGCACCCACTTGCCGTCCGGGGTTATCGAGCATGCTGGATCCACATTCCTTCTTTGATCCCGACAAGAGCGAAAGCCAGCTGATTTCTCTGTCGATGCTGGCTGATGACGCGATCGATGATCTGCCCTTTGGTGCCATTCGCCTAAACGCCGCGGGCATCATCCTGGGATACAACCGGTTTGAGTCGCGGCTATCGGGACTTGAGCCCGCCCGCGTCATCGGCAAGAACTTCTTCACCGAGGTCGCGCCCTGCACCAACGTGCAAGAATTCGCCGGCCGCTTCCGCGAGGGCGTGCAGCGAGGCGAGCTTCACGCCGTCTTCCCCTACATCTTTTCCTTCTCGCCGCCCTGCCAGGTGACGATCACCATGTACGTTCATCGCGGAACCGGCAACGCCTGGGTCCTGGTCAAGGCCGACGCGCTCTAGCCTCGCAGCCAGATGGGCCGCGGACTCAGCGAGCCGGCACGCACTCGCGCTGGGCGCGCACGGCATCCCACGACCCCGGCTGCGGCGGGGGCACCGGCAGGGTCAGCGTCGGTCCACGATGACCGGCGAGATCCACGGCGGTGATGCGCAGTGGACCGCTCACCGCGGCCGGCAAGCGGACTTCTAGCAGGCGACACCAGGCTGTCAGCCACTGCGGCTCGCCCGCCCCTTCGACGAGATAGCGCAGATGGTCGGTAGGCGTCTCGCTGTCTTGGGCGTTCACCGTCGCGATGAGCCGTGCATGGCCGTCATCACACAAGCCGCCCGAGGCCACAAAGCGTGCCAGGTGAACGCTGCGACTCACCTGCACCGCACCCGGTGGCGTCCGATCTTCGGCGGCGCCCGTCTGAAACTGCAGGACCCGCTGCCGCTTGCCCGCGAGCACGCCGTAGACCGAATAGCCTGCCCCCGGGGCGAGCGGCTGCGGCGACTGCAAACGCACCACCACCTCGTCGCTTTGTGCCTGGGCGCTGAGCTTGCGATCCGGCGCCGCCGCCCCATCGCGCTGCAGCACAAAGGAGTCGAGCGCAACGTGATCGACATGCATCACGCCGAACGAATAATCGACGTTGCGCGGCAAGAGCGGCCGATCTTTGGCCGCAAGCGTCGCCGGCCCCTGCACGACGAACGGATTCAACCGGATGGTGTTGAGCATCGGCGGCTCGCAGGCCCACGCGATCCCCCAACCAGAAAGCAGCGACAGACCCAGAACAAGCGCAGCTCGCATCGGCTCAGAATATCAGCCGGGCCCCCGCTTGGGCTGACTTAGAGTGCCTATCAAAACCGTCGAGAGGAACCCCGGCAGCAAGGAGGGAGGAGTGAACGGCCTTCTGGCCCAGAAGTAGACACTTGAGGCAAAACACTATCGATTGTGAGCAATGAACATTGATCTTCTACTAATCAAGTCGCTCAGAGATTATTGGCGCCAGCCGAGATTTCTGAATAGCGGGCGCTGTTTCGTCCTTTTGCATCAATAACATTGTTCCGCACTGCGGGCCATATGTCATATACCCAATCGACTTGAATGGGTATTTCTCGGCATCAAACCGCCCTTGAGAAATACTTGTTAAATCATCGACAATCCACCCTTTGTCGCCGTCACAGCTGCCACCGGGAAAATCTTCCGGCCCTACTATCATATCCATAAACTTCTGATGCCGCATGGCTACTCCAAATATGAAAGCATTTGGGAGTTGGACAACGGTCATGCGGTTTCCTCTTCTTGTGAATATTCCGCATTGGGCTAGCGTATTTTTTGGTAGCCAACTGCGGTCCATTTATTTAAGCAATAACCACGACCACGGCAATAAGACTGAATATATGTCAAAGAGGCTGTCGAAATGAAAGCGTAAGGCCCAATCTTGGCCATACGAACGTGGGCGATATCGATCATGGAGGTAGCCATTATAGGAATCGACCAATAACGATAACAATATGGAATATTCTGAAGTTCTTATTAGAATGAGGCGATCATAACTCTCAGGTTCCATGGAAATTGTTATGTCGCCATTTGGGATAATGCTTTGAGTTCGGGTTCTACTGCTAACAGAGGATGCGAGGCAACCACCTAGGAACGCAAGCTCTGTAAAATATGCACATACCTGGCGCAATCATAAGGTTTATTGTCACGGAGTGCTTTTAGCTAAACATCAAGCTCACATTGCTCTAGTATTAAAATTACCAGTGAGACTCTATCTGACCTGCTCCCAAAAACTGTTCCAGAGGGTTCTTCGGCTCCTTTTTTGTGCGACATTGCAGAAGGCTAGCCTGAGATGACAGACTCCCCTCGCAATGTCGCCATCCTTATCGCTATCGACGAATATCGGACGGGCATTCCGCGGCTTTTGAACGCGGTCCGCGATGCGCGCGCGGTGGCTGAAGTGCTCGCCACGCAGCACGGCTACGATGTGCAGCTTGTCCTTAACGAAGAGGCTACCCTCGCGGCTTTGCGCGCCCGGCTCGGCTCGCTCGCAGGGGAGCTAGGAGCCGAGGCACGCTTCATTCTGTACTTTGCCGGGCACGGCATCGCGGAAGACCGGGATGACGTGGGCAAGGGGCCGCAGGGGTTCCTGGTACCGCAGGACGCCCGACGCGAGGACACCAGCACGTTCCTGCCGATGGCCGAGGTGCAAAAGGATCTGGCGAGGCTCGCGTGCCGCCAAGTTCTCGTGGTGCTCGACTGCTGCTTCGCCGGAGCCTTCCGCTATTCCAGCACGCGCAGCATCGGCACCCGGCCAGCGACGTTGTACCGCGAGCGCTATGAGCGCTACCTGCGCGAGCCGGCCTGGCAGGTGCTCACTTCGGCTGCCGCTGACGAGCGCGCGCTCGATACCATCGCCGGAGGAGCGATCGGTGGTCGCGGCGAACACGAGGACGGCTCGCCCTTCGCCGTCGCGCTGTGCCAGGGGCTGCGAGGTGCCGCAGATCTGCGGCTTGGTGGCCATCCGGGTGATGGCGTCATCCTCGCCAGCGAGCTCTACCTGTATCTTGAAGGCTTTTTCGAGCGCCTAGAGCAGCAGCACCGCCGCCCAGTGCAGAGGCCGCTCCTGTGGTCGCTCGGCGCCGGGCGGGGGGACAAAGGACAGTTCATGTTCTTCGTGCCGGGGCGCGAGCCGGCACTGCCCTCGGCGCTCGAGCTCAGCGAGGCCAACAACCCCTACCTGGGTCTGCGACCATTTGAGGCGAAGGATCAAGCGACATTCTTTGGTCGGAAGGCGGCGACCGACAGCCTGTGCGAGCGAGTCAAGCACCAGCCGCTGACGCTCGTCGTCGGACCCTCGGGCTCTGGCAAGTCGAGCTTGGTGCGTGCAGGACTGTTCCCGCGGTTGCGCAGCGAGACCAACCCGCGGTGGCAGCTGCTTGAGCCGCTACGCCCCGGCACAGATCCGCTGGCGGTGCTCGCGCAGACTGCCGGACGACTTCAGGCGGGCTGCAGCGTGCTGTCCGATGCAGTCGCTGCGTGGCGCCGCGACAACGCCCAGACTCCGCTCTTGCTAGTTCTCGATCAGGCTGAGGAACTCGTCACGCTGTCTCCCGCAAGCTGTGCAACGGTGCAGCGCGAACTGCGCCAGGCCAGTGAAGCCGGCGGCGGCCAGCTGCATATCGTCCTTACGCTGCGCTCCGAGTTCGAGCCGCACTTCGGCGAGATTCTTCCGGTAGCGTCAGCCAGCGGTGCGTCAGGCAAGATCTCATCAGACTCGGCACGCTTCCTGATTCCGTCGCTGACTCGCGCCGAGCTACGCGAGGTCGTCGAAGGCCCGGCCAGCGAGCGGGTGCTTTATTTCGAGCCGCCCGAACTCGTGGATCAACTTCTCGACGAGGTGTCGGACATGCCGGGGGCGCTACCGCTGCTCTCGTTCGTGCTCAGCGAGATGTACCGCGCCTATGTTCGGCAGGCGCGGGAGGATCGGACGCTGCGCCAGCAGGACTATCGCGCACTCGGCGGCGTGGCCGGGGCGCTCGCGCAGCGTGCGGATGCGCTCTATGAAGGTTGTGTCAGCGAAGCGCAGAAGGCCTCGTTTCGCAACCTGATGCTGCGCATGGTGGTCCCTGGCGAGCTCACGCGGCGGCGGGTGATGGCGAGCGAGCTGGAATTTCGACACCCAGACGAGCAGGCACGCATCCAGGGCATTCGCGAGCAGCTGCTGACGGCGCGCCTCATCGTCTCTGATCGCGATGGTCATGGCTGCGAATTCATCGAGCCCGCGCACGACAAGCTGATCATGGGCTGGCCCCGGCTTGGCCGCTTCCTCGCTGAGGATCGCGAGCATGTCCTGCACTTCGGGCTGACCGCCGACGCGCAAGAGTGGGAAGCCAGCCACCGACACGGCGCGCGGCTATGGGATCGCGATGCGCGGTTACCGCAGGCGCTGGGGCTGCAACGCACGAGTCCAATGCGGCTGAACCGCAGCGAGACAGACTTTGTGACGGTCAGCGTACGTCGCCGACGACTCGGCTGGCTACTCGCGGCGAGCTTGTTGGGAACCGCGCTCGTCCTGCTCCTGGTATGGCTCGTCCGTGAGCGACGCCACTCGAAGAAACTTCTGCAAAATCAAGAGGAGATCCGAGACGAGAGTCGCCGGGCCACACAAGCTAGCCTCAGCGAGCGAGCCGTGCGGGCCGAGACGTTGCTAGCGATCCCCGGGCGCGAGACGGAGGCCCGCCGGCTGGCCGTGCAGGCCTACGCAGACAGCCGCCGCGCCGGGTTTGCATCCCATCCAGCCGTCGAAAAGGCGCTGGTCGTCGCAGCCGTGGGCGGCGCGATGCGTCTGCATCTTGAGCATCCGCCCGGCGCGCTCACTGCGGCAACGTTCTCACCGGATGGCAAGCGGATCCTGACGCTCGGCCCGGCCAGCGCTCTCCGAGTGTTTGACGCCGAGAACGGGCGCCTGCTGCACCGGCTTGCTGACAACGCCACCCGCGCTGAATTTTCCGCTGATGGGCGCCTCGTCACAAATAGCGGCCGCTTGTGGGATGTTGGGGGCGGCTCCTGCACCTGGATCAAAGGGGCACAGGGCGTCGAACCCGAGCGCACGTATGTCGCGCCGGACGGCAGTCGCCTGGTCACCTTCGATGACTTCGAGGGCGCGCTGCGGGCAACCCTCTTTGATGCGGAAGGGACGCGGCCGCCTCAGCGCCGCATCCTCACGCGCGATTCAGAATCGGCGAGCGTAGCCGGATTTTCTCCCGACGGCCGATCCGTGTTTGTGAGCCCCACCGGAACCGGACGCCTGCTCCTGTTTTCCGCCACGGCAGACCGTCCAGCGCGGCAGATCGGTGACGACCATCAAGCCCTGCGCGAGGTAGCCATTTCTCCCGATGGGAAGTGGATCCTCAGCGGGAGCGAGAACTCATCAGCAAGCCTGTTCTCCGTATCGACTGGGCGCCGTGTCCGTTCGCTCACGGGGCCGCTCTATGCAGTGGATCACGTGGCATTCTCGGCCGACAGCAAGCTGTTTTTCACCGTCGGTGGCCGGCTCACGAAAGACACCGAGAGCCGTCGTGGTCAACGGGAAGGTGACCAGGATGTGCGCCTCTGGGACACCGATGACGCAAGCCGCGATCCGGACTGGATCCGCGTTGCCAGCCAGCACCGCGGCTCCGGCGCCGCCGTTTTTTCCAAGAGCGGGGAGCACATCGCCGTCACTGCCGGTCGCGATTCCATCCAGATCCGCCGCACTTCGGATCTCGAAATCGTCACGACCCTGCGCGGCTATCCTCTCGCCAAGGAAGAGAGCGACGAAGTGAGACTCCTGTTTGCGCCGGATCAACAGTCACTGCTGTCGTACTCGGTGGCGAATTCCGGGGTGTCTGGGGAGAACCCCAAAGTCTTTGTCTGGGACGTCACGCCCCGTGCGCGGCCTACGACCAGCGACGCGGCGCTGCGCACCCTGTGCCGCCTGCTGCGATATCGTTCGGATTGGCGCGACGCCCGGTGGCAGTCGGTGCGCGATGCCTGCGTCGACGCCGTTAGCGATCTGCCCGACTCGGCCCCATCGAATAGTCCCACGCCCGAGGCCATGAACTGCCGGTAGACGCTGCGCAGCTTGCTGCCTTCGAGCGAACCTCCCACCCCACGGGTCCTGTGGCAACAGGTCAATTGAACCTTGAGCGCCGTTGCTGGGCGGTGCGATGCCTCGGCGGATAAAGGGCGGTCATGGCCACTACTCGCAGCGACGACGAAGAACGGGACGACGCCAGCTGGCTGGCAGATGTGCATGATCTCGCGAGCCACTAGGCGCTGCGGTGCGAGCTTTGCCGGCGACGCATGCGCTACTTTCCGGTGCGCGGTCAGGTCACGGTGCGCGCGTTCGGGCGGCACAACTAGCGCTGTCTGGACTGCATTGCGGGCGGGCGGATGATGGCCGCGCTGCTCACGGGCCACGGCATGCTGCCGGCCGAGTAGCTGCGGCATTGCGCGGACATGGCCAACGAGCTGGCGACGAAGCCGACGAGCTGGGGCGAGCCTATGGCAGCACAGACGGCAGGATGCTCTGGCCGCGGGCCCAGGCGGGAAGGCCGAAGCTATCGCACAGCGTCTGCGCCACGTCGTAAAAGCCCTGGCGCACGCCCAGGTCTGGCGTCTTGGGCATGACATCCCCGCCCACAAAGGCAATCAGCGGCACGTCTTCGCGCGTGTGATCGGTGCCGGCGAACGTCGGATCGTTGCCGTGATCGGCGGTCAGCATCACCAGATCGCGCGGGCCGATGTGCTTGCGTAGCTCGGGCAGGAAGCCGTCAAACTCGACGAGCGCGCGGGCGTAGCCAGCCGGGTCGCGGCGATGGCCGTACAGCATGTCGAAGTCGACCAGGTTTACGAACAGCAGACCGGAAGACAGGGACGACAGCGCCTTGATGGTGTGCTCCAGCCCGTCGCGGTTGCCTTCGGTGTGAATGTTTTCGCTGACCCCGTGGCCGGCGAAGATGTCCCAGATCTTGCCGACCCCAACGACCGGCAGCGAGGCGCCACGCAGCGCATCCAGCACCGTGGCCTGCGGCGGCGGCATGGCGTAGTCACGACGGTTGTAGGTGCGGCGAAAGGCCCCGGGCTGGCCGACGAAGGGCCGGGCGATGACGCGACCGATGTTGTACTCGTCGCAGAGCTTGCGCGCGATCTCGCAGGCCCGATAGAGCTCGGGCAGCGGCACCACCGACTCGTGCGCGGCGATCTGAAACACGCTGTCGGCCGAGGTGTAGACGATGTAGTCGCCGCTCTGCAGGTGGGCTGGCCCCAGCTCGTCGAGAATCACCGTGCCCGAGGCCGGCTTATTGCCCAGGACGCCGCGGCCGGTGAGCTGGCGAAAGCGGCTGATCATCGACTCAGGAAAGCCGCCGGGGAAGGTGGGAAAGGCGTGCTCTAGGCTCAGGCCGCACAGCTCCCAGTGGCCGGTTGTGGTGTCCTTGCCGACGCTGGCTTCGCGTAGGCGGGCATAGGCGCCGCGCGGTCGCTCGCTGCCCGGCACGCCCTTTATGTTCGTCAAGTGGCCCAGGCCCAGGGCCTGCAGGTTGGGCAGAGACAAGCCGCCGACATGCCGGCTGAGGTTGCCCAGGGTATCGGCGCCGCCGTCGCCATAGCGGACGGCATCGGGGGCGGCCCCACAGCCGACCGAGTCGAGGACGATCAGGATGACGCGGTCAATCGCACGCGAAGTAGACATGCGCCCAATCTAGCAGCGTCCTCCCACCCGGGGTGACGCAAATCCTTCGCGTTGGGCAGGACCCCGAGCGCGGGTTTCCCCGACGGCGACCGCTGCGATGTTTCACCGTGAAACATTTCCCTGAAACATGAAACATCGGGCCGAAGCAGGCCTGGGCGACGGCCCCGTGACCAAGCACGAGCCACCCGCCCGCGCCCCGCAGGGCCGACCGCGGCCTCAGGCGGTGGAGCGACCAGCGCGACGGAGCTTGGCTCGTCGTTTGCATTCGCTGGAGTCGGCTTCCCTTTACGACCCGCACTGGCCCATGCCGGCTCGGCGGCGCCCCTTTCGCTGGAGGACACATCGTGGATCGCAAGACCTCTCCCCGCGTGGTGATCGTTGGTGGTGGCACCGCAGGCATTACCGTTGCCGCCCGCCTGCGTCACGCCCTGCCCCAGGCCAGCGTCACCATCATCGAGCCCTCAGACAAGCACTATTACCAGCCGCTGTGGACCCTGGTCGGCGCCGGCATCGTCGACAAGCGCGAGACCGAGCGCGACGAAGCCGGCCTGATCCCGGCCGGCGTCACCTGGCTGCGCGACTCCGTCACCGCCTTTTTTCCCGACCAAAACGAGGTCGAGACGCGCAGCCACGGCCGAAAGGGCTACGACTTCCTGGTCGTCGCCGCCGGCATTCAGCTCGACTGGGGCAAGGTGCGCGGCCTCAAAGAGGCGATCGGCAAAGACGGCGTGTGCAGCAACTACTCGTACGACTACGTCGACAGGACCTGGGAATTCATCCGCGGCTTCACCGGCGGCGACGCCATCTTCACCTTCCCCCAGGGCGGCGTGAAGTGCGGCGGTGCCCCGCAGAAGATCATGTACCTGGCCGACGAAGCGTTCCGCCGCTCGGGCGTGCGCGAGCGCAGCCGCGTGACCTTCGCCTCGGCCTCACCGGCGATCTTCGCCGTCCCGAAATACACACCGGCGCTGCAGCGCGTTATCGAGCGCAAAGGCATCACCACCCGCTTCCAGCACAACCTCATCGAGGTTCGTCCCAAGAGCCGCGAAGCCGTGTTTCTGCGCCTCGATCAGAACGAAGAGGTGGTGCTGCACTACGACCTCTTGCACGTCTCGCCGCCGCAGAGCGCGCCGGACTTTATCAAGCAGAGCGCGCTCGCTGGCCCCACCGGCTATGTCGATGTCGACAAGCACACGCTGCAGCACACCCGCTTCAAGAATGTCTTTGCGCTTGGCGATGCCAGCAACCTGCCGACCTCCAAGACGGGAGCCGCCGTCCGCAAGCAGGCACCGGCCCTGGTGCAAAACCTCATCGCCGCCGCCGGCAGTCAGCCGCCTTCCGCGCGCTACGATGGCTATACCTCGTGCCCGCTGGTCACTGGCTACGACCGGGTCATCCTCGCCGAGTTCGACTACGACCTGAAGCCCTGCGAGACCTTCCCCTTCGATCAGTCGCAGGAGCGCTACAGCATGTACCTGCTCAAGCGCCACGTCCTGCCGCAGCTCTACTGGCACGGCATGCTGCGGGGGCGGGCGTAAAATCGAGCAGCGTGTGCGGTTGGAAGTTAGTGCCAGCGGACGCGGTAAAGCTGGCCGGCGCCGGGGTGATTTTTTAGCTGCATGGCGGGGAGCGGCTCGCAGGGGTAGCCGCACTCGCCGAGTGCCTGGCGCGTCGGCTCGCTGATGACGATCTCGCCGGGGCCGGCGCAGTTCGAGATGCGACTGGCCAGGTTGATGGGATCGCCGATGGTGGCGTACTGCAGGTAAGAATCGACGCCGATGTTGCCGGCAGCCACCGTGCCGGTGTGCAGACCGATGTGGATGCGCAGCGGGGCGCCCAGACGCGACTCCCAAGCGGCCGAGAGCTTGCGCACACCGTTCTGCATATCGACGGCAGCGGCCAAGGCGCGACGGGCATCGTCGGGGCCACGGAACGGCGCCCCCCACACCGCCAACAGCGCATCGCCGATGTACTTTTCCAGCGTGCCTTCGTAGCAAAACACCGCTTCGGCGAGGATCGGAAAGTAGTCGTTGAGCAGCGCAAAGACCTCGCGCGGCGACAGACGAGAAGCGAAGCTGGTGTAGCCGGTGATGTCGGCGAAGAGCGCCGTCACCTCGGTCTCGCTGGGATCGTTCAGGGTGGCCGGCGCTTCCATCAGCCGCTTGCAGATGGCCTTGGGAAAGAAGCGCAGCAGGTTGTTTTCCAGCACGGCGCGCCGCTCTAGCTCACGCGAGAGGCGGGCGTTGTGAATCGCCATCGCCGCCTGATTGGCAAAGCCAGCCAGGAAGGCCAGGTCGGACTGACCGAAGCGATCCGGCATCGTGATGTTGTCGACGTACAGCACGCCGATGATCTCGGTCCGCGGTCGCAGCGGCACACACATCGACGAGCAGATCGACTGCGCCATCACCGAATAGGCCTGGGCCAAGCGCGGATCGCTCCGCGTGTTGGCAAACAGCGCGGCCACCGCGTGCGTGCGCACATACTCGACGATGTGGCGACTCCAGACCTGCTCCCCCGACGCTAGCGGCTGGCGCGAGCGCACGGCCATGGCCTCTAGCTGGTTGTTGTTGCTGGGGTTTACTAGCAGGATGGCGACGCGATCGATGGGCAGGGTCTCGAAGCACAGATCGAGGATGCGGCTGAGCACCGCGTTGATCTCCCCCGGCTCCGCCAGAAGCTCGCTAACGCGTAGCAGCGTCTTGAGCTTGTCGCGGCGGGGCTCGCCTGGGCTAAGCGCCGGCAGGCCTTCGCTGGTGTCTTCGCCCGACCCGACATCGCTCGACAGCGGCTGACCGCGGATCGGCAGCGA
Organism: uncultured Myxococcales bacterium; assembly: GCA_937952145.1. Taxonomy (GTDB): domain Bacteria; phylum Myxococcota_A; class Polyangia; order Palsa-1104; family JAEUJZ01; genus JAEUJZ01. Next base: position 10,521 of record CALFYE010000527.1, on the reverse strand, counting down.
GCAGGTCAGGGCCGGCAGCGGCAGGCTCTCGGTCCCGGTCTGCTGCGGCTCGGCGCGGTTCAGCTGAAACCGCAGCGCGACCTCGCCACAGCGCAGCAGATCGCCGTTCTTCAAGCTGGCGTGCTGGATCCGCTGGTTGTTGAGAAAGGTTCCGTTCTTGCTCCCCAGATCGGTGACGACATAGCCATCCCCCTCGCGCAGGATCGTCGCGTGCATCCGCGACAAGCTGCGGTGCTCGATCACGATCGTGGCGTCATCGCTACGCCCGATGGTGACCGCGCTGCTCTCTACCCGAAAGGACTGGCCTTCGCCCCCTGCTGATTCCAGTAACAGCCACGGCATCCAGGGCCATTATTTCTCATTCGGGGGGGCTGATGCAACGACGTACACCGACGCGACGGCCGGCGGCTACTGCCTACACGGTAGTGCATCACAGCGTTGACTTTGCGGAACGTGGGATTGGAGAATCAGCGTTCTAGATCACGTTGCCCGGGGGGGCTGCATGTCGAAAAGTCCTACGTTAACCATCGGATCCGTATCACCTGCAACGTTAGGAGATGGAGCGGTCCCGGAAGTCGATGTAGCGACCCAGCTGGCCATGGTCCTTTCCCCGGCCTATCGCGTGCGCGACAAGCTGGGCAGCGGTGGCTTTGGCTCGGTGTATCGCGCCGTGCACAACAACACCGGGCAAGACGTGGCGGTGAAGATCCTGCGGCTGCAGGCGACGTGGACTCCGCTCATGGCCGCAAACCAGATCGCCCGCTTTGAGCGCGAGGCGGCGCTGTGCGCGACGCTGCGTCACCCCAACATCGTGCGCCTGCTCGATCAAGGTCACACCCGCGCGAACGCCAGCACAACCGAGGGCGCTGGCGGCGCCTTCTACTACGCCATCTACGAGTACGTCCCGGGAGAGACGCTGCGCAGCCTCCTCGATCGCGAGGGTCAGCTCTCGGTCGAGCGGACCGCTGAGCTCATGGGCCAGGTCCTCGACGCGCTGGCCTCTGCGCACGCGGCGGGCATCGTGCATCGCGATCTTAAGCCGGCCAACATCATGGTCGTGAGCGGGGGCCTGTCGACGCACGTAAAGGTGCTCGACTTTGGAATCAGCACGCTGACGCTGGATGCGCGCGACACCGCCTTTCTGAGCGTGACGCGCTCGCATGAGCTGGTGGGCACGCCGCAGTACTGCGCGCCAGAGCAGCTGCGCGGCGATGTGCCAACACCACGAACCGACTTTTACGCCTGGGGCCTGGTCTTTCTGGAGTGCCTGACCGGCCGACCGGCGATCAGTGGTTCGACGCTGGCCGAGATCTATCACCAGCACTTAAGCCCCGCCGAAGTGCCGATTCCGGCAGCGCTTTTGGGACATCCGCTGGGCGACTTCCTGCGGCGCATGCTGCGCAAAAATGCCGGCGAGCGGGCCGCTGATGCCGCCAAGCTGTACGCCGAATTTCGTCGCCTGCCGCTCGGCGAGCTGGTCGGCCTGATCGGCGCGCCGGCCGGAGACAAGAACCGCCGCGAGGAGGGAGGCCAGCCGGTCTCAGAGCCCGGCCTCTTGCGGCGGCAGATCACCGCCATCGGCTTCTCGCTGCGCTTGGTCTCGACGGGCGAGCATGGTGCCGATCCCGAGGTGCTGGATCCCATCTTGAGTGACCAGCTGCGCCTCTGTCGCGATGCCCTGGTGCGCTACGGCGGCACGGTCAGCGGGGAGCTAGGCGATGCCCTGGTGGTGCTGTTTGGCTTTCCCACGGCTAGCGATGCCGATGCCCGGCGGGCAGTGCGCACCGTACTAGAGCTAGCGGAAGACATTCGCCGACGCAGCGAGCGTCTGGCGGTCACACATCGCTTGGAGCTGCAGTTTCGCATCGGCATGCACACCGGCTTGGCCTTGGTGAATCGCGGCCAGATCCCGACGGGGGTGACGCCGACGATCGCACTGAACCTGGCAGCGGCTGCGCCGGCCGGAACGATCTTGGTCAGCCCGGAAGCGCGCCGCCTGCTTGCCCCCCTGGCCGAGATCGAGCCGGGCGGCGTCGCCACAGTGTGCGGTGAACGCCAGCCGATTCCCATCGGCAGCCTGCTGGGTGAGCGACGGGGAGAAGCCGCGGCCCTGGGGGGCAGTCTGGCGGGCGCCGACTCGTTTGTGGGACGCCGCACCGAGCTCGGCCTGCTCAAAGATCAGCTGCGCCGGGCTGGTTCCTACACCACGCCGCAGGCAGCGCTGGTCACTGGCGAGGCCGGCATTGGCAAGTCGCGCTTGGTGCGCGAGTTCATCAACGGTGCGCGAGAGACCAGCCACACCGTCTTGGAATTCCGCTGCCTCGCCGAGCTGCGCAACACCGCCCTGGCTCCAGTGATGCCGGTGCTGCGCGCTCAGCTGGGTCTGCGCGATGCCAAGGGGGCTGGTCAGGCCGACGTGCTCATCGGCTCGCTGCGCGCGCATCGCCTGGACCCCGGACGCTTCGTCAGCATCCTCTGCAACTGGATGGGGCTGCCGCTGCCCGATGGCTATGAGCCGATGCAGGTGGCGCCCGCCAAGCAGCGCGAGCTCTTGCTAGAGGCCATGGTCGGAGTCTTCAGTCAGCCGATCGATGACCAGCCGGCGCTGCTCTTGTTTGAAGACCTGCACTGGGCCGACCCGACGACGCTGGAGCTGCTCGGCCTGCTTTTGCGCAGCGAGAGTCGGCAGCCGCCGTTTTTGCTCGCCACGGCGCGCCCGGAATTCCAGGGCAGCTGGTCAAACACCAAGCTTTGGGGGCTCAACCTCGATCGCCTCTCACGACTCGATGCTGAGCAGGTCGTGCGTCATATCTGGGGAACCAGCGATCCGCTGCCCGGACCGGTGCTGGACGCCATCGTCTCGCGCGCTGACGGCATCCCGCTATTTCTGGCGGAGCTTACGCGCATGGTCACCGAACGGGGTCGCGGCCAGGTCAACATCGACGCGATTCCCATCACGCTGCGCGACTCTTTGGCCAGCCGACTGGATCAGCTGGGTGAGCTGCGCGGCGTGGCGCAGGTCGCCGCCGCGATCGGGCGCGAGTTCGATGGCAGCCTGCTGTCCACAGTGGCGGAAGAAGACGAGCGGCAGATCGATGAGGCGCTGGACAAGCTGCTCACCGCCAACCTGATCTATCGTCGCCGCCGCGTGACGGGATCGTCGTATGTGTTCCGGCACGCGCTGATTCGCGATGCCGCCTATGACAGCATGCCGCGCGAGCGGCGACGGCGAGTCCACGCCGGCATCGCCTCGGCATTAGAGCAGCAGGTGTCGAGCAGCGGACAGAGCAAGAGCGCCGAGCTAGCCCATCACTACGCCGGCGCCGGGGTCTACGAGCGAGCAGTGCACCACGGCTTGGCCGCCGCGCAAGCCTCGCTAGAGCGCAGCCACAACGAAGAAACCTTGGCGCAGACCAAGCAGGTCTCGGCGTGGTTGCCCGAGCTACCGCCCGAGGGACAGATCGAGCCGGATCTGCGCCTGCGCGGCATCAATCTGCAGGCACTGATGTCAGCGCAGGGCTGGGCCGCCCCCGCAGTCCGTGAGCTCGGCGAAGCAACGCGCACCCTGCTGCCACGCAGCCGAACTCGCGAGCACACGGTGACCACGCTGTTCGCGCTGTTCATGCACTACTACGTCGCCAGCGAGCGGCAGGCCGCGCAGCGCGTGGTCGATGAGCTGTGGGACTACGCCGACTCGTTCGCCGATGCGGCGATGAAAGGCATTGCCGCGACGGCACGCGGCGTCAACCTGCACGCCGGCGGCAACTTCGTCGAGTCCGCCGTCTGGCTAGAGCGCGCGCTTGCGCTTTACGATCCGGTCCGCGACCGCAACCAGGGCCTGCTCATCGGCATGGACTGCCGCGTCTGGGCCACGGCGCTTATGGCCCAGGCCGAGTTCAACTTCGGTCGCACTGCCCGCGGCCTGCAGCTGGGTCAGGAAGCCATCGACTGGGCGCGTCAGATCCGCCACATGCCGTCGCTGGCACTCGCCATCTTGTACCTGAGTCAGATCTATCAGCTGTGCGGAGACCGCGAAGCCGTGCGGCTGCGCATCGATGAGCTCTTGCAGACTGCCAAGACCTACGGCCTGCCCGCCTTCGAGGGCTACGGCGCTACGGTGGCGGCGTGGGTCGGCGGTGATTCGGCTTCGGTGCAGGGGATCATCGGCGTGCTGCGCTCGCTGAACTGCAACCTGGTCTTGACCTACTACGGCTCGTTTGTCGCCGATATCGAAGCCGAGGCCGGGCGCATTCCCGAGGCTGTCGCCGAGGTCGAAAAGTGGATCGCGGTCTGCGACCAGCACCAGGAGTACTTCTTTGATGCCGAGCTGTGGCGGCGTCGCGGCCTGTACGAGCTGCGGTTGCCGCAGCCCAACCTTGACACGGCGCGTCATGCGCTGAAACGCGCTTGTAGCCTCGCGCGGGAGCGTGGTATCCACCGGGTCGAAGTCGCAGCTATCCAGGACTACTTGCAGGTCTTCTCGGAGGATTCAGAGCTGGGTCCGCGTCTGTCCCAGCTTCTTGCCGCGTACCCGGAGCTAAGCCACGCGCCTCGACCCGTTCGTGCGCTGCCGTAAATCCTACGGGCAGCGGGGCACAGGGCCGGCTCCACGAGCCAAAAGGTGAACGCATGAGCGAAAATCAGGCCCCGTTTCCCCGTCTGCGCGCTGCCTATCTGCGATCGATTGCCGAGGTCTGGAACGACCCCAAGTTCCTCGATGTTCTCGTGGCAGAATCGAACAACAACCCGCGTGGCGTGCTGCCCCTGTTCCAGGAGCGCTATGGCCTCGAGTTTCCCTTCGACGTCGCGTTCAAGATCTCGGACAAGAAGCGTCCGCTGTACCGACCGATCGGCACCACCGGCTGGTTTGGTTTTGGCGATGAATTCGAGGTCTACCTGCCAGGGCTGCCGCAGGCTCCCGAGCAGGGGGCCGCGGTGCTGGCTCGCTACTGCGGTGAGTTTCCATCGCTCTTGGGCAAAGGCGTTGCCGGAGCAGCGGCGCCGTCGGACTTCGCGAACTTCGGCATCATCACCTGCCGTGTTCTGGCCCTGGCCTGGCACAACAAGACCTTTCACAGCGCGCTCTATCGGTCCCATGATGCCCGTCAGCTGATCGAGGACACGATGAACTACATCGTGCCCTGGAACTTCGCCATCAAGTTCTACGAAGTGCCGGGCCCCAGCAGCGATACCGACGCGTACTGGGCCAACTTCCCGCACTCGATCATCACCGTGCACATGCCGAAGAAGCCCGACGACGAGTCGGTGCATCGCAATGAGGTCGATCTCACTGTCGAGCCCGTCGCGCTGGCGGCCTACAACGGCACCGGCTCGCAGTATCCCTTCACCTGCCCCTAGTCTCTCGCGGCTCACTCTGCCGCCCCCTCCATCTCTCCTCTGAGGCGCGTATGGCCGCGTTCGACCTGTCCGCCGTGCTGTCTGTTGCGCCGCATCTGCGCGTCGTCGCCTTGCCAGCCGAAGGTGGGGTGGCTCTCATCGGTGAGTGCGAGCACTTCGGCCTGCCCGCGGCTGAGGTGGCGACCGTTCTTGCCGCGCTCGATGGCCTCACCGATGTCGATGGCGTGGTCGCTGCGGTGGCCGATCGCGTCAAGCCAGCGCGGTCGCTGTCGATCCTGCAACAGCTCTGTGAAAAGGGACTGCTGCGCCCCATCGAGGGGGGAGCTCGCGGCGAGCAAGCCTTCCTAAGCGGGCTGGGGCTGGGGGCTGGTCCCGCTGTCGCGCTGCACACCATCGCTGCCGATTCAGCCGGGGCCAGTGTTACTGACTCGCATACAGCGGCCGAAGCCATCACCGCACAGGCACTGCAGGCGGCGGGCTTGCGCATCGATGCGGCGGCACCGACGGTGATCCTCCTGCTTTCCGACTATCTACAGCCCGCGGCGCAGGCGCAGACGGCTGCGATTTTGGCGAGTGGGCGACGCTGCTTCTGGTTGAAGCCGGGGGGGCTGCGGCCCTTCTTCGGTCCGCTGTTCACCGGCGATCCGGCGCAGGCGTGTCCGGGCTGTCTGCGCCAGCAGCTTTCGGAGCAGCGCCCCGTCGAAGCCTTCGCGCAGCAGGGAATCCCCGATGACGACGCCGGTATCCCGCAAGCCGAGCTCGCCGCGAGCCTAGCCGCTTCAGCGAACCTGGCAGCGCTGCAGCTACGACGCATCCTTTCGTCCGGCGAGGCCGCAGCATCGACGGGCACGCTGTGGACGCTGGAGTTTTCCCGCCTAGCGCTGAGCGCGCATTCCGTCCGTCGCCTTCCGCAGTGTTCCAGCTGCGGCGATCCCGACTGGATGCGGAGACACGGCGAGCAGCCGGTGCAACTTCGGAGCGCGCTCATCACGTTTTCCCATGACGGGGGGCTGCGCATCGAGTCGCCGGCCGAAAGCTACGCGCGCTGCGCGCACTTAGTCAGCGAAGTCCTGGGACCCGTCACGCACCTCACCCCGATGCCTGGCGTCACAGCGCTGCCGCCATTGGTGTGGAGCAGCGGCTACCGCGTACGGCCCGCCCAGCTGACCCCCGGCGAGTCATTTTATCGTCGCTGCGCCGGCAAGGGTACGACGCTGGAACAGGCCCGCATGAGCGCGCTAGCCGAGTGCGTCGAGCGCTACGCCGGCCTCTATCGCGGCGATGAAGCGATCCTGCAAGCCAGCGCGTCTGAGCTGGGGGACGCCGCCATCGATCTCGATCAGCTTCACCTGTTTAGCGCGGCGCAGCGAGCGCAGGGGCACGGGGTCCCGCCATCGCTACCGCCCGAGCAGCGCATCGCCTGGATCCCCGCGTGGTCTCTGCTCTCGGGCGAGCGCCGCTACCTGCCGCTGGCCTACTGCTTTTCCGAGGTCCCGCTCGATCGTGGCAGTCGCTACTGCCGACCTTCGTCAAATGGCAGCGCGGCCGGCAACTGCTTGGAAGAAGCGATCCTGCAGGGCCTGTTCGAAGCGGTCGAGCGCGACGCCGTTGCCATCTGGTGGTACAGCCGCCTGCCTCGTCCGCCGGTGCTTGCGGATGGGCCGACCGCCGCCAGCTTTGCTGCCGAGCGCGCTGCCCTGGCCAGACTCGGCTGGTCGATGTGGGCGCTGGATCTGACTCACGATCTGGGCATTCCCGTCGTAGTCGCCGTCGGTACGCGGCGCGATGACGACCGCCTGGCGCTGGGCTTTGGCTGTCACAGCCACCCCGATCTGGCGCTGCGCCGCGCCGTGTCCGAGCTACATCAGGTCGTGCTGCCCCCGCGTCCACTGCGAACCCCCTTTACGGGCATGGCCGCCTCGCAGCTTCCCTTCTTATTTCCGCAGGACTCGGCCCCGCGACAAGCCCCGCTAAAGCCGCCGGCGAGTGACGATCTCCGTGACCATGTCCTGCTGCTGGCGACGCACCTTCAGGCCCGCGGACTGGACATGCTCATCGTCGACAAGAGTCGCGCCGATCTGCCGCTGGCCGTGGCGCAGGTGACGGTGCCGGGCCTGCGTCACGCCTGGCCACGCCTGGCCCCGGGTCGCCTGTACTCCGTCCCGGTCGCGCTCGGCTGGCTGCCTGCCCCGCTCGCCGAGACCGACCTCAACCCGGCGCCGCTCCTCATCTGAGCGCCCGCTCACCTGCCCAAGGCTTGCTCCATGCGCAATGGCATTCCCCTGCTCGATATCGATCGCCACGTCGTTGAACCGCTTGGCATGTGGCCGGAGTATCTGCCGGCGGCCTATCGCCGCTTTGCCCCCGATGCCCGACCCCTGGCGCCGCCGGGCGAGTCGCTGGACGCTCGTCTGGCCCGCCTGGGTCCGCAGGCGCTCTTGCCGACCCCGCCGATTCTGACGGTGGGCGGCCGCCCGCTGATCCGCGGCATGAGCGAGCGCGCCTACATCGAAGCCAACCTGCACGTCGCGGAGCACCAAGCACAGCTCATCGCAGGCGGCACCGCGGCGGGCCAGCTAGCCGACATGGATACCAACGGCATCGACCTGGCGATGCTGCTGCCGACGCACGCCGGCTTTCTGGTGTACGACGACGAGATCGATGCCGACCGCTCGCGGGCCTATGCCTGGGCCTACAATCGCTGGCTCGCCGATCTGTGTCGCCAGGCGCCGGGGCGCCTGCTGGGGGCGGTGCTGCTGTCGCGTCATCAGCCGACGCAGCTCGTCGCCGATCTGGAAGCCGGCCTTTCGCTGGGCTTCACCGCGGCGGTGATGCGGCCAAACCCAGTGCGCGGTCTCACGCTCGGCGCGCCCGAGCTAGAGCCGCTCTACGCCGCCTGTGTCGCCAACGATATTCCGCTGCTGCTTCACGAGGGCACCCACACCCGCGTCGAGACCGCCGGCGCCTCGCGCTTCGCCAGTCACTTTGCCCAGCACGCCTGCTCGCATCCGATCGAGATGATGATGGCTTTCCTGTCGCTGCTCGAAGCCGGCGTGTTCGAGCGTCATCCCACCCTGCGCGTCGCCTTCTTAGAGGCCGGCTGCGGCTTTATGCCCTACTGGCTTTGGCGCCTCGACGAGATGGAATACGCGCAGATCAGAAACGAGCTCGGCGACCACGTGCGAAAGCGGCCCTCGGCCTATTTCCGACGGCAGTGCTGGATGGCCTTTGAGCCGGGCGAGCCCCTCCTGCCGCAGATCATCGACCACCTCGGCGCGGATCGGCTGCTGTTCGGCACCGACTTCCCGCACATCGATCACGACCTGGGCATCCTCGACCGCCTGCTTGCGAGCAACTCGATCCTGCGTCCCGAGATCTTGCGCGCCGCCGTCTTTGACAACGCCGCTCGCCTGCTCGGCCGGCCCAGCGCTGCTGCCGTCCGCGCCGTTGGCCACGCCGGAAGCGGGCGGACGCACCACGCCGCCTAGCTGGACACGAGAACCCTACTCCGCACGTCGCCGACGGCACCACTCAGCGCGCCCGACCGCGGCCAGACCGTGCGCTGCGGCGTCAAGCCGGCGGGCTAGAGGCAGCGCCCCGTGCCGTTACACGTCTGGCTGCTGCCGCAGGCCGTCCCATATGGGGCAAAGGCCGCCGGGCACGAGCTTCGCTTGCCGTCGCAAAGATCCGCCGGATCGCAGACCATGTTGATGCCCGTGCCGGCCGCTTTGCAGATCGTGCCGGCTGGTTTCAGCGCATCGATCGGGCACCCGTTGTTGCTGCCGTCGCAGGCCTCCGCCGCATCGCAGACACCGATGGCCGGTCGACAGACCGTCCCCATCGCCTTCTTGGCATCCCCGGGGCAGTTGTTGCTCGTTCCATCGCAGGCGTCCTGGACATCACAGGGACCGGCCGGGCTGCGGCAGACCGTGCCGGCGGTCTTCTTGGTATCGCTGGGGCAGGCGGCCGATAGGCCATCACAAGTCTCGGGCATGTCGCAAGCACCCGCCGCCATCCGACATTCAAAACTAGAGGGGCGCAGGACGTCCGCTGGACACGCCATGCTCGTGCCACTGCATTGCTCAGCGACATCGCAGCTACCGACACTCGGCCGGCAGACGGTTGTGCTGACACGCGCCCCACAGCTACCCGACGCGCTGCCGTCCTGCTTGGTCGCCATGGAACAGGCCGCGCAGGCTCCGTTGCATGCCGCGTTGCAGCAAACCCCGTCGGCGCAGAAGGTGCTGCCGCACTTGAAGCTGGCATCGCAGGCCGTGCCCAGCGCCTTGGGGTTCTCTTCCAAGGCGCCGATTTCACAGGCCGTCGTGCCGCGATCTTGCCCCCGCTGGTCCTTCAGACCGACGGGAGCGAGCAGACACTGCATGGGGGTGCCAGCATCCAGCGCCGGGCTGCCCGCCATCAGCCCCATGGTGGCCGTCGGACCGCCGTTCTGCTGCAGCGGGCCCAGCATCGGATCGGCCTTGATCGCAGTGCCCGTCACGGTTGGCGTGGTGGTGCCGCCCATAAAGACGTCCGATTCGATGATCGACGTGGTGATCGACAAGCTGACCGCCCCCGCCGAACCGTTCAACGCAACGTCACCAGTGGCCGTCCCTCCCTCGTCTGCCGAATCCCCGAAGATGGAGTTCACCACCGTTGCGCTAGCGCCTGCCCCGGCCGATCCATCAGCCGTCCGACCAAACGACAACACATACAGCGCACCGCCTACGCCCATGCCGGTACTCGACGTTCGGTTGTCGGCAACGGTGCTGTTTCGAGTCGTCAGCATGCAGTTCAGGCAGAACACCGCGCCACCCAGCCCGGCCCCTTCGAGCGTCCCGCTGGGGGCCGCGCCAGCCGTCGCGTGGTTGCCGGCCAGCGTCGAGTTGACCATGTTCAGCGCCCCGTACATGGAAAACACTGCGCCGCCGAGGCCCCCGCCGGCACCGCCACTGAGGTCGGCGGCGGTCCCGCCACCAAATGCCGAAAAGCCCGACGCTGCGAACCCCGCGCGAGCACCGCCGCCCCCGCCAAAGCCGCCGTAGCCGCCATAGTAGCCCCCGCCACCGCCGCCAAAGCCACCGCCGCCGGATGCCCCTTCGTTGCCGCCGCCGCCACCGCCGCCGCCACCGACTCCGCCGCCGGCACCAGCCGCCCGGAACT
>CALFYE010000526.1 GCA_937952145.1 uncultured Myxococcales bacterium | reverse complement strand
GAGCGCGGATGCGGACTTGTTGCGCGTCCATGCTCACGCCTTCCTGCGCTTGCTGCTCGGTGCTGACTCGCACGTATCCGACGGCGCGGAGTCGTCGCGGCATAGTGCCTGCGGGCTGTGGTCCCCCAATATCGATAATCATCTGCGTCAATAATATCCGTGAATCGCAGCAGCGAGCAATGACGATATCCTTATGTCGCTGTATGTGTTCCGCACCATGTCCCCCGCTACCGTCGCTAGATGAACGCGCCCGACTGCTTTTGTCTTTCTTTCTGGTGCCATGTCCGACCTCCGCAGGAAGACCGTTGTCGGGGATTATTGCAGCCCCTGCGCGCATTCAAGCACAACAAGGCCGCTGCCGTGCGCAGAGTTCCAATATGGAAGGCATTGTCAGGCGTTATGAAGGTCGCAATCCTGAGGTGTTTTGTGCTCTATGCAATCACTCGCCAAGGCGTCTTTTTCACTGCTTTCCTGTGGCAATTTGTCTTGGTGCTCCCGGTTCTTCTTGTATTCACAAGTGGGCCACAGTCGCCTCCCAAGAGCGCCCGCTGTGAATAGGTCGACAGGGAGTGTAAAGAGGGGGCGGAAGGCGCGAGGGATTGCGACTGGTGTTCCTATAATCGGCGCATGCGCGACATGCCGTTTTGCAGCCCGCTGGAATTCGAAAGCCGCGTCTCGCCACCGGAGCGCTCGGCCGATGGCGCGGCCCACTGGTTCGTCTTCCGCGGCGACCGGCTGCTGGTGGAGCTGGGACCGCCGTCTCCACAGCCCTCGGACGACCTTCGCGTACCGTCGCGCCCCGGCTGGGCGCGGCTTGCCGATCTTCAGGCGCTGCGAGGAAGCGACAAGCGGTTCGGATCGAGCCTGCAAAGAACCATCTATCTAGGGCGGCTTGGCGGTGCCGACTGCTGGGCGGCGGAGCTTCCGCCGGAGGCCGGCCCGCCCCCCGATGCGCTTCGGTTCGAGAGCCTGCGCACGCTCTTTTCCGTGCTGGAGGACGCGCACTTCGCCCTCGCAGGGCGCGCGGTCCAGTTAATCGACTGGGACCGAAACCACCGCTTCTGCGGTCGCTGCGCCTCCCCCACCGTGACAAGGTCCGCAGAGCGGGCCCGCGAATGCCCTGCTTGCGGCCTTTCCTGCTATCCGCGGATCGCGCCGGCGGTGATGGCGCTGGTGCGCCGGGGCCACAAGCTGCTGCTCGCCCGCGGACCGCATTTCCCTCCCGGCATGTACAGTGCGCTCGCCGGGTTCGCGGAAGCGGGCGAGAGCCTGGAGCAATGTCTCGCGCGCGAGGTGGCCGAGGAAGTGGGGGTACAGGTGTCGCAAATCCGCTACTTCGCCAGCCAGCCGTGGCCGTTCCCGAACTCCCTCATGGTCGCCTTCCACTGCGAATGGACCAGTGGCGAGATTCGCCCCCAGGACGGTGAGATCGAGTCTGCGGGGTGGTTTGACGTGTCGCAGTTGCCCACGCTCCCGAGCAGAATCTCCATCGCGCGTCGCTTGATCGATTCCGCAGTGTCCGAGCTTAAGGCGCCGAGCTAGTGCGGCTGTTGCGCAACGCGGCGCAGCAGCAGTAGCGCAAGAGCTTGTGGGCCTCAGCGAAGACATCACGCACCTCCAGACCGCCCGCACACTCAAGGACGCGCGGCGCCAAACCGGCCTGCGCAAGTAGTCGCGGCTGGAGGTATGGCCTCGCCGGGCCCTGCCGAGCCGGCGCCACGCTCTGCGCATCGGATCGCCCTCGCCTGTACCTTCGACTTCCGTCGCATTGCTAACCTCACCCCCGATACCCACGCCCCCGCATCCTCGTGAGCAGTTCAGCGGACGCCAAGATGCGGAAACCGTTCCCTCGACCCGCGAACGACGATAAGGTGAAGCCGTGTTCCGCGACCTGCACATCACCAACTTCCGAGGCTTCCGCGAGTTCCACATGGAAGGCCTCGGCCGCATCAACCTGCTGGTCGGCCCCAACAACTGCGGCAAGACGAGCGTGCTGGAAGCGCTGGATCTGCTAGCCGACTATCCCGACCCAGTGCTCCTGGGCAGCCAATGCCGGCGACGCGGCGGGCTGGTTTCAGGCGAGGGCAACAAAGACCCCAGCAGCACGCGCGTCGCACTGCGTCACCTCTTCCATGGGCGGCAGGGCAAGGCGGACTCGGCACTCGTGCTAGACGCTCAGACCGATGCGGGTCCTTGCCACCTGCGTGCCTCGCTGGCCCCGCTTTCGAAATCGGCCTCGGCGAACGCCGGTCAGCCCTCCGGCGTCGCTGGTCGGCTCGTTCTCCAGTTCAAGAAGGACACTCCGGCCGAGGCGTCCGAACACAGCATCCCGCTGACACCGCAGGGCGAGTGGCCGCTCGCAGATTGGCGCCAACGCCTCTCCCAGCTCCGTGAGAGCCTGCGCTGGAATTTTCTAACGCCTGATCCTCTCAGACCTGAATCGGTCGCTCAGGCTCTCGCCAAGATCGCGCTGAACCCGGAAGAGGAGCTTGTGCTGCAGACGCTGCGGATGTTGGAGCCTCGCATCGTCGGCATCACAGCCGTCTCCTCTGAATCTGAAGCAGACAGCGGGTACGGCCGCAACGGCGTATTTGTGAAGCTCACCGGAGAAAATGAGCGCGTGCCAGTTGGCAGCCTTGGTGATGGGATCTGGCGCCTGCTGGGCTTGTCTTTGGTCCTGGTGCAGAACCACGGGCATGTGGTGTTCATCGACGAGATCGACATCGGCCTGCACTACACGGCGCTGGTCGATATGTGGCGGATGGTGAAGCAGACCGCTGAGAAGCTGGATGTGCAGGTGTTCGCGACGACGCACAGCAGCGACTGCATTCGCGCCCTGGCCAGCCTGGCGCGCAAGGACGTGACGACCGGCAGCGACATCACCATCCAGCGCGTCGAAGGCGAGCGGGCGGTGTCGTACAGCGAGCGCGACATCGTCCTCGCCGCCGAGCGGGGCATCGAGGTCCGCTAGCCATGCCGCTTCCGCCCGTGCGACGCCTGCTCGTCGAGGGCGCAGAGGACTTGCGCGTCATCCCTCAGCTGATCGAGCTGGCCGCGGGCCTGCACTGGGGTGAGCGTGGTCAGCCCAAGCTGGTCGATATCGTCGTCGCCGGATCCGAGAGTACGAGCCCCAGCGACCGCGGGGGCGGCGTGGAGCGACTGCTGGAGCGCGGCTACATCGCTACCGAGTACAAGACCGCGCGCTTGCAAGCGCTCGGCGTGATGATGGATGCCGATGATGATCCCGCGGCACGGTGGCGACAGCTCTGCGGCTGCGACCTGCCATTTGCCGCGGAGCTTCCGGCAGCCCCGCCTGCCGACGGCCTGGTGTTGCAGCCGGCGTCCGATGGTCCACGCTTCGGCGTGTGGATGATGCCCGACAACAGCACCCGCGGCATGCTGGAGACCTTCCTGCTGGCGCTGCGCCCTGACGACCCGGACCAGGCACTGTGGCAGTGGGCCGACGAGGTCGTCATCCAAGCGCAGCAGAAGGGGGCTCCGTTCAGGTCCGCGCATCACGACAAGGCGCGTGTGCACACGTTCCTAGCCTGGCAGGATCCGCCCGGCCGCCAGCTTCACGAGGCTCTCCAGCAGCGCTTGCTAAATCCCAAGGCGGCGCTGGCACAGCGCTTTGTCGACTGGTTCAGGCGGCTGTACCAGGTCTAGCGAGGGAGCGGCTAGCCCGCGCAGCCGACCGCCGCCTAGCGCAAGCTCTGCCGTTGCCGCAAGTCTCGGTGCCCCGGCAGCCCGCGGACCTACGAGTGTCGCGATTCGCAGCGCTTCTTCAGTACGCGCAGGATGCTGTTTTGGATGTCGCGCATCAGGCTGTCGCCGAGGAAGCCAGCGTAGCCGTTGAAGTGCGTGTTGAGGCGGAAGCGGCTCCACAGGTGCAGGGTGACGGTGCCTTGGCGGGGGCCGGGCGTGATCTCGTAGGTGCCCTGCAGGACGTCGAAGTATTGGCCGCCGACGACGACGTGGGGGTCAAGGCGGGTCATGTGGGCGTCGGCCTGGATGCGGAAGCTCAGCAGGCGCTGCGGCTGCCACTCGGTGACGGTCTCGATGAACAGCAGGCCTTTTTCGAAGCTGGCGTTGCGCACGCCGCCTACGCCTTCGTGCGACAGCGTCGCCTCAAGCGGCTTGGGGAAGCCGAGCTTGTAGAACAGGCCGTGGTTTTCGCTTGGCTCGATGCGGCGGACGCGGATGATTTCGGACCACACGACGTCGGTCGGCGCGGCGATCTCGATCTGGGTGTGGACGCGATGAATCGCTTCCGGCGGCAGGATGTTCGACTCGACAAAGCCGCTGGAAAGGGGCGTCAGCAGCACCAACAGAAGCAGCGTCAGCCCGTTCTTCATCGCCCCCGGCCCGCGACGATCGCGACCGCGATCGATCACCAAAAGCGCGAGCTTCGCTAGCAAGCCGCCGACGCTGGACATGATCAAAAAGACCGGCGTCGCAAACATCAGACAGAACGCCCCCTCCCAGCCGACGACGAACGACAGGATCAGGCAGGGCCCGACGGCGCTCCACGGTCCCAAGAGCGCATAGCGCAGGGACAGCGGCCGCTCGCGCTCCTTCCAGCCGACGTAGAAGGCGACCAGGAAGCCGATGGCCACCGGCAGAAAGAAGATCATGCCGACCGACATCAGCTCGACAAAGCGCTTCATGCCCGGCGCGCGAAACAGAAGCTGCAGCATGACGCCGTACAAGATGCCCCAGATCGCCCCGGCGATAAGCGGCACCATCCGCGTCTGTTCCCGCCGCTGCGGCGACGGCGCCACCGCCACACCCCCAGGTGCTTTCAGGTTGGGCAGCGGCGCAAACTCCGGAGCCGCCGCTTTGTCGGACGGCTTATCGGGCAAGGTCGTCGAGGGAGGAGACTGCTCTTCGCTCATCGTCCCAGTAGAGGAGAAAGCCTGGCGAGAAGCAAGCGCCTGCCATCTGGGGTCGGCTCGGCCGCTGCAAGCAAAGTGTCCGCGCCGGCTCGACCCGCCGCATAGCGTATTTGCGGAATGAAGGCTCGACCGGATTCAATCGATCATTAGCCCGCGAACCGCATAGATTATTTTTCAAAATATCCGACGTTTATTTATCAAATTAGTCATCCTGCTTCGCCGCAGGACGCCCGCAGTGACAGTCCAGGCAGCCGTGGTCGGCGCAGGTGCCGCAGGTCGTAAGGACCTGCTTGCGCAGGGCTTGCCGGGCGCGGAAGACGCGGACCGCAGCGTTGTTGGCGGTGACGCCGGCTTCCTGGGCGTAGGCCTGCACGTCTTGGGATAGCGCGCCGAGCGCGGAACGATCCCGCCATCGGTCTGCGTGACTTCGAACGACAGCCCGTGCAGGTGGATGGGGTGGTGATCCATGGCCGACAGATTCCCGAAGCGGCTGCGCACGCGCTTGCCGCGCTGGATCAAGAGCGGCTCGGTGGCTGGAAAGGCGCGCGAGTTGAACGTCAGCACGTCGAAGTCGCTCATCTCGCTCGGGTCGGGACGCGCTGCGCCGGGACGCATCTTCCACTCGTGCGTCATCAGCGCGAAGTCGCGATCGACGCGCGGTCCCCGCAGCTTGCGCGGATGGACGATGAGCATGCCCATCATGCCCAGCGCCATCTGCGTCATCTCGTCGTAGTGCGGATGGTACATGTAGGTGCCGGGGTGGCTCAGCGTGAACTCATAGACGAAGGTCTCGCCGGGCGGGATCGGGGCCTGATTCAGTCCCGCCACGCCGTCCATGCCGTTGGGCACGGCCGCCTTCTGTGCGCAGCGGCAGGGTGCTTCCGTTCGGCGTGATCACGCCGCGCTGACCTCCTGGAGCGACGATCGGCGAGCCGGCGAGCTGAGCCCGCGCCACCACCCCGCGTGCAGTCTCAGTGCCCGCACCGGCGCTATGCGACATAGCACCGTGGTGGCCGTGGTGATTGTGCTGACCGGCGGCGATGGGAACGGTCTGGGCGGCAGCGCGCTGAGCCAGCAGCGTGCCACTCGCCAGGGCGCCAAACTTCATAAAGGTGCGACGATCCATCTGCGTTCTCCTTGCCAGGATTCTCGTGGCTGACGAGTGCGGCGATTAGTGAGCTTCGGTTGCGCTCGTACTGCTGCGACCCAGCGCACGCGGCGAGCCGCTGCCCACATCCGCACTGCCCCCCGCAAGCAGCAGATCAAGGGAACCCCGGCAGCAAGAAGGGAGGAGTGAGCGGCCTCCCGGCCGTGACCGACGACTGACGCAGCGGCCGGGG
>CALFYE010000525.1 GCA_937952145.1 uncultured Myxococcales bacterium | reverse complement strand
CTGCGGAAAAAATAGGCTTCCGAGATGCTCGCCAGGCCTCCCATTCGGGCCTGTCTCTGTCTGGTGCTGTCCAGGCGCGTAAGTATGGGGCGCACAGAGTGCACAGACGCCGACCTGAGAATGTACTTATTTGCTTCTATGCGAGAGACAACCATCCCTTGAGATTTGGAGCCGGCGGCTGCATGCGTGCGCGCTCTATATATAGTTGGGGTGCGCTCGGGGCGCGCGCATCGCGCCGTCGGGTCGCGCGCGGAGCGCAGCTCGGCGTCAAAGAAACCCGACTTGGATGCGTTCGGGATGCGCTTGGGATGCGAGTAGAGCGCGAATGCTGCGCGAGCGGTGCGCGCATGGTCCGTGCGCAGGTCGAATCATGACCCAATTCGTTTAGGCTGGAAAAGGGAGAGTTGCGAACTCCATTGGGATTTTTCTGGGTAGTGGTTTTCTCAAATAAGAGCAGTGCGCCATGCGTGCTCCAAAGCGCGTCCCAAGCGCGCGTGAGGCGGACGTGAGGCGGGTGTCAGGCGCGTCCCAAGCGCGCGTAAGGCGGGTGTGAGGCGGACGTGAGGCGGGTGTGAGGCGGGCGTCAGGCGGGCGTCAGGCGCATCCCAAGCGAGCATAAGGCGGGCGTGAGGCGGACGTGAGGCGGGCGTAAGGCGCGTCCCATGCGGGCGTCAGGCGCGCCCCATTCGCACCCCAGCCCAGTCACAGTCGCGTCGCATTCGCGCCGCAATCCCATCGTGGTCATCGCCCCGGTGCGCTTACTCGGAGACGACCCCGCGAGGATGTCTTGTGGCTGGCGGACGCAGTTCGATGCACACCTTCCCATTGGCGTACACGCGGACCCGAAAGCTCGCCACGACGGGGCTACCAGCCACTGGCTCAAGGGGGTCGGAGCTGGAGCGCCGGGCCTCGGGAGGGCGACTCGAAGGTCGATCAGTCGGCCCGGATTTTGGGGGAGACGGTCGGGGAATCGTGGAATCTTCCGCCGAGAATTGCGGGGTCGCTTCGCCGTCTGCTCCGGGCACCGTGGGAAGCAGGAAGGCGGCCACGTCCGCCTCCTGCAGCTCCAGCGCCTTGACGCCCAGAAGGCCGATGCAGACTTCTTGGCTGGGCCGCATCGTCGCGGTCTCCAGCGAGCGGATGATGGGCGTGTTGACCCCGACCTTGCGAGCCAGCTGCGCTCGCGACAGGCGGGCCTGACCACGCCTCTCTCGCAGCCGCAGCGCGAACCGGACCAGGGGACTTGTGTCCAGGGACGGCTCCGGCAGATCCAGGTTGCGGCAGACGGCCGCTGCGATCTGGTGCGGCACCGGATAGCCTCGCTCCAGGTCTTCGAGCGCCTTGAGCGAGATGCCCGCTTGCTCGGCAAGGGCCTGGCGGCTCATCTGACGCTGGGTCCGGGCGGCGGTGACCGCGGTGGCCAAGCGCGCTGGCTCCGTTGGCGAATTCGGTGCGGTGACGGATGTATATGCTTCCATGGCTCACTGGGCTCCCGCGTCGAAAGTCTCTGCGGCGGTCGGGCTTTCCTCGTCCGCGCCGGGGAATGCCGTGCCTTTGCGATACAAGCGCAGGGCGTGCTCGCTGCCGTACTCCCAAGCGCCCACTTCGTACCAGCCCAGGGGCTCCATGCACTGCGCCAGCTGCGCGGCCTCATAGCGGCCCAGGCGGAACACTGAGAATGCTCGGTCCGGCCGCTGGCTGGACTTGACCGTCGCCACCGCGTGCAGCGCATAGCTGCCCGGCACCGGCGCGTGGGTCTCCAGCTCCCAGTGAAACGCGACCTCCTCCGCCTGGGGGCAGTGCCGCAGCAGCGGTTCTTGTAGCCACTGCGCATACGCTGCTGGAACGCCCTGGCGCAGCAGGCGGTCCCGTCGTCGCAGCTCGGCCCGGTCGTGGCAAGACCCCTGCGCCAGGGGCAGATCCAGCAGCAGCAGATCGTCGGGCTGGCTGTCCACGAGGCTCTGCTGCACAAACCGGGGTTCGTGATCCAGGTTCGCCCAAGTCTGGCCCAGCATCGTGTACAGGCGGCGGCCGCGCGGTTCGGAGGGCGCGTGCAAGGCCGTGTACTGCGGCAGGTGGTAGAAGTTGCCCAGCAGGCCCCAGACGAAGAGGCTCGGGTGGCGGCTCAGCCGCTCGGCCGCATGGCGATACGCACAGGTCAGCAGCGGCGCACTGAGATCCAGCAGGCCCAGCTCGCAAGGCTGCGTGCCCGCCTCCAGCAAGTGCCTCAAAAGCTGCGTCTCGGAGAGTCCATCCCCGCAGCCCAGCGCGAGCACCTGGAGCCGGGCCGGACCGCAGAGGGCCTCGATCCGTTTGGCCACTTCGGCTAGGGGCAGCCGACTGCGTAGCTCGGTGACGACGAGCGAGTGTTGGCACATCGCCAGGTAAGCCGCGGCGCTTGCGGGCTCCAGGTAGGCCCAGGACTGCTCCAGGTAGCCACCGGCCCCCTGCAGCAGGCGAGTCTGCTCCGTCCGCAGCGCCAGCGGGTCGTAGCCGGGAGCCAGAAAGCAGTTGAGCGCGCCGCGGAGAGCCGGCGCGGACCCTGTCGCCGCCTCCGCACGCGCATCAGGGGCTGGGGGCGTGGGCTGGCCCGGCACCTCGGCCCAGGTCAGCTTGAGTTCGGGCACGCCGATGAGCCGAATCAGGGTGGCCCGGCTGGGCGGGTGGCGAGCGGTCTCCAGAAACTTCACCGTCGCGTCGGAGAGCTTGGCCTTGCGAGCCAGCTGCAGGCGGCTGAAGCCGGCGGCGTTGCGCTTGTCGCGCAGCCGCTGACCAAACTGGGTCCACTGCGCCCGTGTCGCCCTCGAGCGAAGCGAATGCGCCGAAGGGTTGGCGCCGAATTCCAGAAGGTGCGCCAGTTCTTCAAGCTGCTGCTGGGGTTGCGACCACAGAGGCTGCTGCTCCAGCGGAGCCTGCGCCGCCAGCCGCTGCAGTTGCGCCAATAAAGCCCGTACTTGTTGGTGGGGTTTTCCCGTGATAGAAACCGCGCTCATGAGGCACGCTTTCGGCAGCGGGGGGAAGACCGCGGCTCTAGCGGCAGCGCCCAGTAGCGTCGCAGTTCCGCCATGCGCGAGGGCTCGGCGGCCAGCAGCGCCAACAGACTGACCAGCGCGACGCTGGGGACACCGTCGCCGTATCGCAGTCTACAGAGATATCCTTGGCTTAAATCAAGCTCGCGTTCCAGCCAGCGCTGCGAGAAGAACTGGACCAGGTGCGTGATCTCCGCCGAGGCACGGTGCACGAGCTCTGCGCGAAACAGTGCGGTCAGGGTAGATTCCAGCGCGGGGACTGACTCGAAGGTCAGCACTCGGTGCCGGCATAGGCGGCAGGTGGGCACCAGCAGGGCGGTGGGAAGGGTCAGGCACATGTTGCGATAGCGGAGGGCGCGGCCCGGTTCTCTCGTCGGACGCAGGCCGCGGCGACCGCAGCAGGGACACTTGGTCGCTGGGTGATTCGACGGCTTGGGGGCGGTCGGAGGCGGAGATGCCGCTGCCGCAGGCGGACCCGATGGGCACCCAGGCTGCGGCGGATCCGCAGATGGGTCGGCGCTCATGAGTGCACGAGGGCCGACGGCGTTAACCTCGACGGACCCGAGCCCAGGTGCCGCACCGGCGCTTGCTGGCGCTCTGCGTCCGAGCGCCAGGGGTCGATGGACTCGGGGCTCAGCGCTCGGTTCTGCGCCTCGCAGTCCGGGCTGACCACCACGGCACAACCGCCCCCGCGCGCCTTGGCCTGCCGGCAGGCGGCTTCCGCCAGCTGACGCAGCTCGGCGCGAGCGGGCAGGAATCGCAGCTCGGTGGTGTAGGCCAGACCCAAAGAAGCGCTGATGCCGCGCTCAGACAGCCGGTGGAGCAGCGACTCGGCACGGCCTCTCGGATCCGAAAGCGGACCGCTCAGAAGCGCTTCAAATTCATCACCAGCCCGGTGGGAGCGAAAGACTTCGTCTACTCCGCGACGGAGCGCCTGACTCAGCACCTTTGCGGCGGTGCAGATGTACTGGTCGCCAGCCCCGTGGCCGCGGGTGTCGTTGGTCCATTTAAGGTGATCCAGATCCAAGTAGACCACGGCCAGCGGCTGACCCGAGCGCAGCGCAGCGGGCCAGCGCTCGGCGTCGAGCCAGTCCCCCGAGCCCAGGCCGGTCAACGGGTCGGTCTTGCTGGTGCGCTCGATGCGACGCAGCCGGCGGGCCAAGGAGAGGCACCACCAAAGCGAATAGCAACAGGCAAGGGCAACCGCGGTGACGCCAGGGTCGGGTCCGGACATGGGGGCGCTCCAAGCAAGCCAGGGCTTGCGCTAAAGGGGAGACCCCGGGATAGGCTCGCGCCGTTCCAGCAGGGGATCTCCGTCTGGGCTGTGGTCCTCGGCATCGTGTGTCCCGAGGATTGAGCAGTCGAGTCAGGCGCTCTTCACCAGTGCGCCGGATGTTCAGCTGGCCTTATTCTTCGATCGAGCGATCTCCGCAGCGGCCCATTGGCGGGCCACCTGTGCCTCAAACTGGGTGCGGCACTGAAGGATGGACCCCTGGTAGTCGGCCATCTTTTCTCGGTAGGCAGCAAGCCGCAGTCGCTGGTCCTGCGTGTCTGCGAGACTGCAAGCGGCTCCGAGCTCGGCATCCAGATGAGTGACTTCGGCCTGCAGACTGCCGAGCCGGCGCTGCAGACGTACGACGGTGCGATCGAGCGTCTGAGCCATATCGACCAGGAAGGGATGCACATCGGGGAGGCGGCAGACCCATGCAGCGACGGACATGTTTCTCCCCTAGGCCGGGCCGCGGGCCGACAACATAGACAGTGACGTCGGTTCCGTCGAGAACGTAGGCCAAACGTTCCGCAGGCCCAGTAAATGCACGAGGAAATAATTAGTTATGAAGGATGGCTCAGGACTATGCGGTGGGCTGGCTGTGGTGCGGCGCTCGAGCGCCTGGTCGAAGCGCAGTTGGGGAGGCGGAGGGGACTAACAGGGTCGTGGCATCAGGCAGGTCGATCGGCCGACCGCAGTGCGGGCGGTCGTACTGCTGGCCAGAGCAGTCTCCATTTTAGGTGGGAATAACCACTCTGTCTTTGTCAATAGCCAGCTTCTTCCGTTGGTGAAACTATTCCATTCGCCGCGGGTGCTGCTTGAATGGCAGAGCGCGTCGACTCATGAGGAGCTGCCTTGCCCGTCTCAAATTAGGAGATCTTTTAGTTGGTCACTTCAGCGGCTTTCGCAAGTTGTACTTGGTCCATGCCTAGCCTCCCTCATCGGGACCTGCTCGCAGCTGCGGCTGTGTATCAGGAGCTATTCAGCCCTCAGCGGTTCAGCAACTGCGTAGACAGCGTCCTACTCTACTTGGACCTTCTTGAAACTTGCAGTGATCTGCTCTGCCAGCTCTGAAGGAGCCTCCAAGAACAGTGCACTGCTGTCGTGCACACCGAAGCGAATCGCCATGCTGGGGGACGCGCACCTGGCATCCAGGTTGTAGAACCACTCCGCTGTCCCGCTGCTGAGGTTCTGCAGTTCATCTGCCGACACGGAAATTTCGTCCGCCTGATCCAACATCTCATCCCAGCGACACACCTGTTCTCCATATCCCTGAGATCGTCGAATGAGAAACCGGCAAGCATCATCGCAGGCAAGCTCGCGAATCCTGGCAACCAGCGCTCTTAGAGGAAACCCCTGGGGAGTGTCCTCTCGGTCGAAAATCCAGTATTTGCTCATAGTGGCTCCTTCGGACCGCGCAGGTATCCTCCTTTAGGAGCCAGCGCGGGATTGTTCGGCGTCAACGCGTGTTGATGCGGATTTGGATGGATGTCTGGCGTCCCATGATCGGTGAAATCGATGTCGCGTTTCGGCTGGAGTTGGCCGTTGGAACCATAGTCCCATTCTCTCGCTTGTGGCTCGGACCCATACTTTGGCTTGGAACGGCCTAACTGTGAATGAGGATCTGGCGAGTCCGGCACGGGGACACCCTGCTTGTCTGTAGGCAGTGTACGATCCGGTGTATAGGTGCCGGGCTTCCCTTTTGCACCGCCTGCCACATTTGCCTCGGCGAGCCGTGTGGCTTCTTCCTCAGTACGCCGTTTGGCTTCTGCTTCAGCGACATCGATGGCAGCCTTTTTGGCCACCGATTCCCCTGCATGCTCGACGGTCGCCTTTTCCGCTTTGCGTCCTGCCGCCTTGATTGCCTGCTTCTCCGCAGCGTTCTCGACAAGTCGTCCCCCCGTACCTCCGGCGAGCCCGCCGCCGGGCAGAGCGGTGTTGATCACGGCCTGCTCCACCACCTGGAAGCTGAGCTTCCCCAGCTCGTACTGCTTCTGCTCCCAGCTCATCCGACGGTAGCGGTCGAGTTCCGCGTGTGCGGCGCGGGCTTTGTCGCGGATGCAGGGAACCAGCCGATCCAGGCACTGCTCCTTGGTTTCCACCCACCAATCCGCCACATCTTGGGGACGAGGCAGCACCACCAACGGGCCATGCTCTTTGACGGCTTCATAAATCTGCTCGGCGTGCTCACAGGCTTCTGCGGCTCCGTCGACGAAGCCTCGGGCAACCGGGCCTTCCCGCCGCCACAGCGCCGGAGGCGGAGCGCATGCAGAGGTGCGCATTCGAACCAGCGCTCCCGAAGGCGGAGCTGGGGCATGCATAGCTGCGGCCTCCGCAGGCCGAGGCGCAGGCAGCACGACGAGAGGTCCGGGCGGCTTGTGGGAAGCGGCTCGGCGTGTACGCGGCGAGCTGATCCCGCCTGCTGCCAAGGAGGGCATCGGCGCCGACCGCAAAGCAGCCCCAGTCGTTTCGGGAACTCCGGGCGGGATCACAGAACCGAGCGGCAGGTGAAGTCCTTCCCAGTCGCAGACGCGGCCCGTAGAGTCGATGTACCCAATCTCCAGCTGTTCCTTGCCGTCTTCGCTGTAGAGGTAACATGGACTACCGGGTAAACGCTCTTGCACAGGCCTGGGCGGCGGAGCGGGAATGCAGCCAGGCGTAGGTGGCTGTCCCGGAGGGCAGACTCCTAGAACGGCAGGAGGAGGCCCAACCCGTAGCTCCGCCTTCGGTACCTCCTCAATCCTAGGCCGTGCCGGAATCAGCGGCTTGATGTGCGGCCCCAGTTCGAAGCTGAGCAGGCGGAACAGCACATCCAGCCGAGTCTCCTGCTCAGACTTGGTCAGCATCAGCGATAGACCGACGCCAAAACCGAAGTCCGCACGCTGCTGTGCGCCCACGACCAGCGTGCCCGCCATCGGAGGTGCCAAGTTGATTGTCTGTCCGGCCTGGGGAGTTGGAATCGCCGGGCCAAACGACGGCATCTGCGCCAGGACCTGCCCGAAGATCCAGAAGTGCTCCCCGACAGGCAGCCGGTAGCCGACGTGGCCGCCAAACTGCACGGTGCCAGCGCGCATGGTGTGCTCGATCAGCACGCTGACTGCCCCCGAAAGCTCCAGCCTCCCGAGGGGATGGCGGTAGGCCAGGCTCACCTTGGACAAGGGTCCGGGCAGCCCGAGCTGGTTCAGTCCTGCAAAGGGTCCGGCCTGGTACTCGCCCAGATACTCGATGGACAGCGCCGGATGGGTGTGCGGATCGCGAAACCACGGAAACACGAGGAGCTTCCCAGCGAGCCAGAAGGGACACAACCCGCCGGGGCGATCGGCCAACGAATCGATAGCGGCCTTATCTCCGTTCGACAGTCCGCCGAAGAATCCCACGTAGCAGGAGCCCAGGCCGACCTCGGCACGGCCCAGCAGGGGTACCGAGGCCGAGAATGGCAGCATCAGGCCGGTAGTCCCGTCGGGAGCTCCGGGACGGATAAAGAGCTCTAAGCGAGCATTGAATGCGAAGGGGCGATCGATAAGGGCGCAC
>CALFYE010000524.1 GCA_937952145.1 uncultured Myxococcales bacterium | reverse complement strand
CCCTGCGTCCGGCACGGCTTACCGCTCTGCCGCGTCCGGTTCCTTTTTCGGCAGGCGATCCAGCGGGCTAGCTGTGCGCCCGATGTGCCGCGCCGACACCTGGGTGTAGCGCGCCGTGGTGCGGATACTGCGGTGGCCCAGCAGCACCTGGATGGTGCGGATGTCCTCCCCGGCCTCCAGCAGGTGCGTGGCGAAGCTGTGACGGAGCACATGCGGGGTCACTCGCTTTTGCAACCCCAGTTTCTGCGCTGCTTGGTGCAGGGCCTTGCGCACCGCTTCGGCACTGACACAGCCGGCCTGCGTGTCCCCAGGGAACAGGAGCGTCCCCGAGGGCCGCTCCAGCTTCCAATAGACCCGCAGAAACCAGAGCAGCTGCTTGCTGAGCATCACGTACCGGTCCCGCCCCTGCTTGCCGTCGCGGATGTGGATCAGCTTCCGCTTGCTGTCCACGTCCAGGGTCCGCAAGCCGCAGGCTTCGGAGATCCGCATCCCCGCTGCGTAGGTGGTCATGACCACCGCCCGGTGCTTGGTCGTCCCCACCGCCTCCAGCAGCGCCGCTACCTCGGTGGGGTCCAGGATCTGGGGCAGCGTATGGGGCACTTTGGGCCAGGGAATCGTCACCGCCACCTCGGGCCGCCCCAGCGTCACCCCATAGAAAAACTTCAGCGCCGCCACCGCCATCTTGTGCGATGCGGGCCCCACTTTCCTCCGGTCGAGCTGGTAGAGCAGAAACTCCCGCAGCTCCGCTTCGCCCAGCTTCAGCGGCGAGCGAGGCAGAAAGTGCGCCGCGTAAAGGCCCGCCCACCGCAGGTACTCCGTCGCGGTCTTGGGCCTGTAGCGTCGCAGCTTGAGATCTTGCTCCAACTTATCTCGCAACTGTCCCATCGGATGCCTCCTCGGACGCCCTGCATGGGCGCCTTGGCGGCACCATCGACCAGACGGTCGCGGCGCTCTACCTCTCTAGCGCTTGAGCTTGGCACATCGCTGCCGCGTACTCGCGGCTTGGTTCAACTTTCTTGACGCCGTTATCCATCGCATGTCTCCTGAAACTGCATCGGGTTACACGACTTCCCACGAGAAATAACTCGGCAGGCCATACCAAGCGCGGCGAAATAGTCGCCCGTTTTCGCTCGGGCTCGGGCGCAGCAGCCCGGTAGTCGGCCAGCGTCGCCGGTGCCATGAAGGCAAACGACTTACCCCCGACTCATGAAATCCTCGGCTCAACAGCCCGTAACTTCCCCGCATACTCCACCAATTGTGACTTCGCTTTCGCGATCACCTCGAGCCGCCACAGCTCGTCCCTATCGAACACCTCGTCGAGTTCGATGTCCACCACTCCGCCCAGCAGAAGTGAGAAGCTGCCGATTCGCTTTTTCATGATTTCGACGAGGCGATGGTCCCGAGTCCCAGCGAAGGCTGGGTAGGCATAGCGAATCGGCTGGCCGGTCACTGCCGCCCAGCTATTCACGCGACGGAGGCGGCCATTCCGCTGCACGGTGCGAATGGGACTTGGGTCTAGCTCGTAGTGGACGAGGTGACGACAATAGCGATGGAGGTCGATGCCTTCAGACAGCTTGTCGGTGACGACTAGAGCGTCTGGCCCAAACGGACTGTTGAAGACGGCGATCACGGTGTCGGGCTGCTGGTTGTGAAGGAAAAGTTCATGCTCGCTTTCGCCTTCAGTGGGTCGGCAGACCCCGAGCACTCGTGTGGTCCCACCGCCACCAGGAATCATCGCTACCTGGTCGCGGTCCCCGGCTGTTTTCAAGACTGCTCTCGCTGAATCCGACTCAATCAATGCATGGAACAGGTGGACTGCGGCCTCAGTAACCGTTGGGGCCTTGGGCTGCTTTCGCGATGGGGTCTTGCGCAACAATCGGGCAAGAGCGGCACTCGACGTGGGAAGGCTAGGCAACCAGCTCTGGACCTGGGCACAGATCATCTCTGAGCAAAGCCAAGCGATGAAGGTGTCGCGCAGTCCCTGCTGCTTGGAATGTCCATCGGGCAGCGATATTATTTCTTCCCAAGCGTTCTGCCAAATTGACCGACGGATCTCGTGCCGGGAGTAGAGCTTGGGAAGCTCTGCAGCGAGCACCGTAGTAAGCTCTTGTGCCGTGGCGTGGTGGTGGCAGAACAACAACACTTTTTCGCCAGCATGAACGGTCTCTCTGACTGACTTTGCCACCGCCATCATCTTGGAGTGGCCCCCGATGCGACTCCGAAGCCTCCTGATCGCATCTAGATGCGCAAGGACGACGGGCTGCTCTGGCACGAGGAGGTTTCCGGCAATCGCTTCCGTCGCTTTGACTTCCTGGTCTAGGTGTCGCCACCCAACATGGAACCGAGGATCATTTGTTTGACTGCGGCGATCTTTGTCGTGGGGCCTGAGCAAGCGAAGCATCCGGTCCATGCGGAGCATGAGCTCAACTTCTTGTTCGTTGGCAGTCGGAATTTCGATGTCCCACGGGCCCAATCTGCCAAACTCACGCTGCTCAAGGGGTAAGTCGTCGATGCCGTGCCGAATCACAAAACGGCGGAGCATGTCGATCGCAGCCCCTGCCTTCGCCGCGAGTTTCGCCCCGACCGCGTCCGCATCTCGATTGGGATTTCCCTTGTAGAGATCCTTCAGCGCTCGATCAAACGCGGCTACGGCAGCCCTTGCCTCATCTCCGCCAACGAGATGTAGCATTCTGCGCAACTCTTCTAGATGAATGCTGAATGGGGTTGCAGTAAGAATGAGTACGCGCTTTGCATGCCGCTTCTGCTTCTTGAGTGCTACACTAAAATCCGTCCTGTCGCCTTTGGCACGGTGCGCTTCGTCGACGATCAATAGGTCACATTTGAGATTCGAATCCTGCGATGCATACGAGTGTTTGACGATCTGGATGGCGCCGGCCGCGAGTCTTCCGATTTTCCCCTTCTTGACACGGTTTATTCTTGCATCCAGATGAGAAGCGCATTGCTGGAGGAGGGGAACATGCGACTCGAGTTCCTCAACCCACCGACGCATCATCACGTCGTTCGGCGCAAGAATCCGCACGTTTCTCTTCTCACCGGCAGAAGCGACGACCCATGCGACCATCGCGGCCACGGTCGTCTTGCCTAGATCAACGTCATCGGCCAGTAGCACCCCGCGACGGTCCGCCTGCTCCTGGCTGCTACTCAATCGGACCAGGATATCCTGGGCAGTCAAGAATTGTCGACGAGTGCTCTCCAGTACCAGAGGTCGGTCGTTTCCCTTGCTGGCAGCGACGTAACTTTCCGGCTTGGAGAGAAACTGCCAGGAGCCAGCGTCCAACTCAAGCGCGTCAATGGTCTCCATCGTCACTCCCGCACGTAGTTGAGGCGTAGCTCCAACTCTTCAGCGGCGAGGCGAGACCCCAACGTCATCGCTTTCCCGCTGCCTTCGTCGCGCTTCGTCTGACGTCCAAAGGCAGCGATGAGCTGTTCCCCATCTTCGCGCAACATGCGGCGCTCAAAATCGGCATGAGCCTTATTCTGCAACTCGAAGACCCGCGATGCCCATGTATCGACGATCTGCAGGTAGCGCCGTGCACGCTCGAAGGCCGGCACTCCGAAGCTGTCGCCATGGCCACCTAATCGCTCTGAATCATCAACCGGGTCAATTGGCGCGATTGCGGCCGTGTCGTCCGCTGCTGCTGCTGGGCCAACAGCCTTGCCGGTCACTGACTCTGCCGAGAATGGCTCTTCTTTTGTCGGCCTGCCGCCATACTGCTCAAATAGCAGTTCGTCTTGCAGCTGCTCCGCCAAGTCCTTATCTACCTCATGGGCAGGAGTTAGCATGCGGTCTTTTCTAGGCCGCTCGTCAAAAATGGGAACTTCCAGCGTTGTGTCACGGCAGGATAGGACAGCGAACTGCGGCGGCGCCTTGGCCACCTTCCACTGTACGCTGGCAGTCTTCAGTTGCGTCTGCTTCCCACTTTTCCATCCCGAGATTGCGAGCCTGCGGTCACCGATCTGCACTTCGCCAGATATCACAGCGTCAGCCTTGTCGACGCGACATTCCACCAGGACCGCTTTGCCATCCCAACTCGCGGTTGCCCAAAGAATCGCCGATGTGGGGCGGAAGAAAGAGCCACTCACCGTCTCAATCTGTGAAAGATCTTCAAAGGCCTCGAGGTCGTTGAATGGCCAATCGTTCTGCTCGATGCACACGCCCAACTCGAAGTTATCGATGTTGAGTCGTCCCTCTTTATCGAGGGCACCCCATGCTGCACAGCTGAAGTTGGCAGAAGTGATTAGCAGACGCCGTGATTTCCCGCGACGAAACTGGTAGGCCTTGGCATGGCTCCAACGTGGGTCTTGCCACTTATGCTCCTCGTGAAAGGTGATCGCTTCGCTGCCTGAGTCCCGATCGAAACGAAGATGTAGGACCGTTGCGTTCTCGGCCGCCAGGCTGTCAAGGGACTTCCTGGGCAGAATCCATCGCTTGTCACGAGACCAAGGATGCTCCTTGTCGATCCATATGAGCTCGATCTCCTTCGGTTTGCCTTCAAAATAGGCACACCATTGGCGAAGCGAACCACCATTCCAGCTACCAACGTAGGGCGCTAACACTGAAGTTTTGACCGTCCCACGGCCGGAGGGGATAATCGCTTTGAGCCCTGCAGCGCCCCACGGCGTCTTCTGCAGGGTCTGAGGCGAGTGGGACCCAGGCACGCTGGCGACAAATTGCGTCCGCTCTGGGCATTCAGCGCGCGCCAGCAGGTTAACGAACGGCTTGACTGCCGCTGCATCCTTGCAGGAGGCTCCGAGCTCATGCAAAAAGTCAGGCAAGAGGCCCCAACCAGTGAGGCGGGCTGCAGACGATTTAGGCGCAAGAGGAAGACAGACTCTCCACGCCGCCTGGATCTGCTGTTTGAAAGCGGCAGCGGTGAGGTTCGCGGATGAAACCACGACCTCAAGGTATTCGGTGGCTTCTCCTTCGTCAGCCCCCCAATGAAGAATCCACAACTTCGCATGCTGGACGGCCTGTATTTGCTTGCCGACTGGTAGATGCCGGACGAATCGCCAGATCCAAGGATAGACGTCCGAGTCAGCATCCTCCTCTGTCGGCTGGAGGCTTGAGGAAATCACAACCAAGCGCCCGTGTAACCAGTGCAGCCGCTGCTGCAGCTCAAGGAAGAAATACTGACGCTCGAGGCCATCGCAATTGGCTTCGCGATTCAGGCGCAGCAGCTTCGGCAATAGATGCTCAACGACAAAACGCTGATCCGGACGCTTGTACGTAGAAAGCAGGGCCGCCTTCAGCGAGCAACCCGCAGGCGCGTTCGTATCGAGCAGCGTGTCCCATCCCAGCGCTCTCTCAGTCATCGTAACTCCCAGTCGCGGAGTCGTCTGCCTCGCGATCTTCGAGTCCATCGGTAACGATCGCCCGTGGCACGTAAGGAATGACGCCGCACTGGGTCGCCAATCGACACAAGGACCAAAGCCGGAAGCGGTAGTTTGACGATTCCGCACCGGGAGCGGCTCGCGGGACAATCACATCGTCCCGCAGCACAAACCAGCGCATTCCACCCCCGCTCCTCTCGTGGTGGTCGATGACAGACTTGAGACACTGCCTGACGGAGTTGCCAGAGACGGCGGCGGCAAAGCGATCGCCCATTTCGATATGCCGGATAGAAAACCCCGGCCGCGCCTGCCAAGCTCTTGCCGCCTCGATCAGTGCGGCGCAGTTCTTTCTAGCTTCAGGCAAGTCTTTCAAGTCGGAAAGGCGTAACGTCTCCGTCTTGCCAAGTCTGGACCAGATAAGCCCCATGATCCGCATGCCAGCATCGGCCAGGCGCGCGAACAAAGGAATGACTTGAACGGCTTCATCCTGCGGCAAGCTGTCGGCGAGATAATCAACTACTCCTTGATGGTCCACCGCCTTGGCCTGGCAGACGAGCTTTGCCACCTCGGTGCGCCGTTTGCCGGATGGGTCGCTTCCGAAGGCAATGGGCTTCAGCAGGTTGGCTTCCGGAAGTACAGAAAAGTCGTCAAACCTTCGAGGCAGCGTATTGATTTCCGCGGTCTTTCCACCACTAGCAAATTCAGGCCAATTCTTTAGCCACCACCGCTCCTCCGTGCCTTGCCAGGTATTCCAATGGCTATTGGGGATGTCATCTTCTTCAGAGATACCTGCCTGTAGCCCAAACGAAGGCCGCGCACTGCCAAGCTTTCTTTCGAGCCACTCGGCAAGGCGGAGAGCTGCCACATCTGGCGTCCACCCGTCCCCACCTCGGGTCATTCGTGGCCACTTTCGAAACGCGAGACGATACCCCCCATATGACCCGGTTTGCCTGTATGCCCGATACTGGTCGGGCCTCATGGAGAAACGGTCTGCAGCGGGATCGTAGGCCAGCCACGGCTTCACTCGGCGCTGACCAGGTAGTGGGCGCTCGCTCCAGTCCTCTTCTGCCAGCTGAATTGTGCGTACGACCCACATGAGTTCAAGAGGTCGTAGCCACGCGTATCGCTCTCGCTCGAGGGCGCGCGTTCCCACGTGCCGTCTGCCCGTCTTATGAAAGACCGAATGAGATCGGCAGAGGCACCATGCGAGTATTGTGACCCAGCGTCCATCGCTGGTGCGGTTGCTTAGATCTGGCGCAACGGCGTCGGCCAGATGATCCGCTAGCGCCCGTAACCCAAGCGCGTCGCCCCGACGGATAACCACGGGATTCCAAGGGGCGGTGAAAAAGACGCGTGGCTGAGACGCAGACTCGCTCTCCGGGTCCATTCGCGCTCCACTGGTGTTATTGGCGATCGCCGACCACGGCTACTCCTTCTCAAATCCGTGGCTCGTAAACCTCAGCGTACGACTATTCTCGGTGACTGTTCTCACGACATGCTCCGGTGCGCCCGAGGGAATCTCCGCTTCGATTTCAAGCGTGATATTCACCCTCGCTCCGACCAAGCCGGTCAGGTGTGCGATCACCTCTTCGGCAACACGGCTGGCGTCACGTCCCACGCGGGCTGCATCGAGCGTAACAGTGCCATAGAAACGCTTGGGCACTTCTGCCGTGGGCTTGGACGCTGCGAGCGATGCCGTCGGTCCCGGTTGGGTCGGACTAGCAGGCGCTATCCCTGCACCACCGGCTGTCTTTCCGGTGGGCGCTACCGCAATGGGTGCGTGAGCACTCGCGGCATCGAGCTGCGTGCGCGCAATATCCCCCTTCACGAGTAGGCCGGGCGAGTCTGCGTCGATCAGTGAAATTCCCTGCCCGGTGCGTAGACCCCGATATCGGGCAGCGCCCTCGTCGAAAGCATCGGCGAAGGCGAAGCTTTCCTGCTGCCAAGTGAGCAGTGCCATCCCATCTCGTATGGCACCGAGCAACACGGTCGAGTCTTTGAGCCGCGGCAGGTAGAGATAGCGGGCAAAGTCCTCAGCGAGCTGCTTTACGGCAACATGGTTCCCCCGCCACAGCGGCACCCGGTCAAGCTCCATTCTAAGTCGTGTGGCGGCAAAGCCGGTAAGTAGCAATTCGTCGTTCCGCAACTTCTTGCTCGCACGGACAGCCAGCGCATCTTGGCCGGAGAGCTTGTGGGCCTGCAACTCGATCGCTGCTTGTGGCGACGCTTGCACGGGCACCAGTAACCATTGATAGGTCTCCGGGATGCGTGCCGTAACCGTGGCGTCGGCGGCAGCCTTTTGAGTTTCGGCTTGCTTAACTTGTTGCGGACCTAGATCCAACAGGACCCTCTCGTCGAGGATGGACTCCCACGCCAGATACTTTCGTGTCGCCTCGTCTAGGTCTTGCAAACGAGTCTTGTCGGCTGCAAGGAAAACGAGCGTGTTGCGATAGACCCGCGGCACGCTGCCGCGCATTTCAAGAATCGATTTTGCCGCCGCCGTGGCTTCGTTCCCCGATTCCTTGAGGTAGGGATGATCGACTCCCAACACGACGAGCCGCGCATCGAGGTCGTCCGGTACGTCCTGACCCGAATGAGGCATCGGGTGGATGCGGCTGAAATCACCGATCTTGCGAAGATCCAAGCGTAGCCGCTTGTCCAGCTCGTGTACGATCTTGTCGGAGTCGCGCTTCAACTGCTCGGCGCGATCTTCCGCCAGCTTCGTCACCGTCGGCTGGGTCGAATACCAGTAGCGCGAACCATCCTGGTAGAGGTAAGTAGCCGCTCCGGCGAGTCGTCGCAGTGCGTCGCCGAACACCGCGGGGGATTCCCCCGGCAATACACAGCCGAGCTTCACCCGTCGATCTTCGAGCCCGCGATGGGCGGCCGTCGCCGTGGGCGCCGAACCCAGGTAGATGGCGCGCGCCACGCGGCGACACGCCGAGAACTTGCCAAGATTGGGGACCTCACTGTCCATCCGCAGCGGCAGCGAGCTAGGGCCATCGACGTCCTTCTCGATCACGGGCACCCAGTTGTCCGACAAATAGCGCGTCAGCTCGAACTGCACTCGCGGGTCGTCGATTGAAATGTTCGCCGGAAGGATGAGCGGATTTTTGTCGCCCTTCTCCCAAAGGCTATGGATCACCGCCGCCATCAACCGGAGCACACCCCGGGTGCGCTGGAACTTCACGAGCGTGGACCAATCGGTGTAGAGCCGATCGAAGATCTCCGGGTGGATAGGATATGCCGCCTTGATTCGCTTTTCGTAGTCGGAGTCACGGCACTCGATAGGAAACTCTTGGTGTTGTGTACGATAAAGATCCGCGAAGGCGCGAGTCACGACGTCCCGATCTTTGAATTGATCCGGATCCGACATCGGTTCAAACAGCCGTCGCCGCACGATCTCGAAACCCTCTTCAGCACTTGCCGGGCGCCACGATGCCTCGACGCGTCCTATTACGTTGCGCAATCGATCGAGCGCTTCTCGGCCACGCTGACCGCCCACCTCCACATCATCCGCCTGCGTGTGCGGCGAGCCGGATGTATCCGAGGCGGGAAGGCTGACTACGAGCAAACAGTTTTTCGCCAGCTTGGCTGACTCGGTCAGCACTTGAGCGAAGGTGAACTGCGTCTCGAATCCGCCCGCGGGCAGGTCGCTTTGATCATGGAGCTGGCGGGCGTAAGCCACCCATTCGTCGATCAGGATTAGGCATGGTCCGTACTCCTTGAACAGCTCACGCAACACATCGCCGGGGCTGGTTGCCTTCTCGTCATCGGCCTTGATGCGCGCAAAGGCCTTCTTGCCACCGAGTTGCCAGGCCAGCTCGCCCCACAGGGTACGCACCACCGTGCCATCGGGCTTCATGGATGGGTTGCCGGGCGAAATCTTATTGCCTACCAGCACCACGCGCTTGGCGGTCGGCAGCTTCTTGGCGCCGGCCTCCTGCATCACCGCATCGAGTCCTACAAGCTCGCTTGGTGCGACGCCGGAGACCAGATGATAGAGCGCCAGCATCGAGTGTGTCTTGCCGCCGCCGAAGTTGGTCTGTAGCTGCACTACCGGATCGCCACCCTGGCCGGTGAGGCGCCGCACCGCACCAACCAGCAGCGACTTTAGACTCTCGGTGAGGAAGGTGCGGCGGAAGAACTCGGCAGGGTTCTTGTACTCGTCGGTCCCATCGCCCAGATGCACTTGCCAAAGGTCGGCGGCGAACTCGGCCTGCTGATAGTGGCCACTAGCCACGTCCTTGTGCGGAGTGACCACTTCGCGCCAGGGCTTGAGGTTCCCGGCCGCCGTGCTTTCAATGGCCGTGCCTGCGCTCTTGCGCTTTTCGCTGCGCGCCTGCTCGTCGAAACGCAGCCGCAACAGCTCCGTTTTCATTTTCTCAATATCTGCCGCCTGCGGTGCGGAGACAGCGGTCAACAGTCGACCCGCAGAGTCAAGCCCGCGGTAGGCATCGTCGCTGGAAAACGTCTGCTGATGCGCCCACTTATTGCGATGATCGCGTAGCTCTGACAAGAGGCTGCGCTCTGCCGGACCGAGTGTTTTTCGGAAGACATCATTCCACGACTCCCACATCAGCTTCAGCAGTGCGGCGGCGTCCATTTCTACGATGGGCTTTTTCGCATTCAGGCGATCTTCGCCCATGAATCGGCTCGCCTCGGCAGCAGAGCGATCCTTGTAGGTGCTCGTGAATTCGCGCTCGATGAAAGGGCTGAGTCCGAGCTTAAGGAGTTCCAGTGCTTTGCCCACCCGTTCGTGGTTGCTGATCGCCATGGGTTATTCCTTCTCTCCGCTGTCAAACATCGAGGTCTGCTGGGCGCGCGGCTTGGCGCCTTCGCGAGCGAGGCGCATGATCTCCGGCCAGCTTTGTACGAGTCCGTTGTAGGCTAGCGCCTCGGCGGCGCGTTTCTTGCGTTCACAGAGGGTGAAGAGGCGATAGCAGAGCTCTCGGGCGGTCTCGGCCTTTGTTCCCAGCTTGGCCGCAAGGACGGATGCCGCACTTTCACTACTGGCTTCGAGCACGCGGATCAGGTGATGGACCATCTCCCATGCCGTGAGGCGTGCATCGGTAGTCGGATCCCAATCGGTGGGCAGTTCCTTTGGCTTTAGGAGGCGTACCTTGCCGCGGCTTGAGGTGACGATTCCCGCTTTAACCAGGCCTGAGACGCTGGTGTTTTTGGCTGTGGAGAGGGTCTCTGCTTCACCGTAGTCGCCCTCCGCGAAGCCCGATTGCTCGAACCATGCTAGCGCCCAGCGGCTGTCCGAGTCGAAATCGCCTTCCTGCTCGACTAGTACCTCATCGAGGGTTTGGTTAATTAGAGTTAGAGCTTCGCGCACCGGAAGCGACTTGCCCTCAGCATCGAGTACTTTGGCGTAACGGGTATAAACTGCCATGCCTGGACCGATGGCCGCCTGCGCCAAGTCCACTGGGGCGATGTTCCCTCGCTGCAGATGCGCGAGCGCCGCCGGCAGCTCGGCCTTGAGTGTGGTAACGAACTCTCGGCGAGTGACGATGGGCGCATCGGCCGTGCGAGGACGGCCCACGAGGACGATACTGGAGGCAAGGGCATTTGAGTCCATGCCACGCATACGGTTGGCCAATTCTGTGCGCATTGGCCAGGTCCCAGTGATCGCGAAGCCCGCGCGGATTACTGCGTCAAGGAACGTCTCCCAACCGGTGCTGGCGGTGTCTTCTCGCTCTGTCTGCTTGAAAGCGTAGTAGATGGTGACGGGGAAGGCCGGGTGTGCTTGTTCGGCGAGACGGCGCATCGCCTGCGCCATGCCATCCAGGAAAAAGGTCTCGGCCTTCTTCGCGCTACCGTGCCGGCTCGGCGTGGCCACCAGTTCCTCAGCCTTAGGAACCGCGAGTGTCGCCAAGAGTTCTGGGAAGACTGGCTTCAGTGATCGGCGCAGCCAGACGTAAAAAAAGTCCGAAAGGTCGGCGTAGGGAACGTTGTCGTAGTAAGGAGGGTCGGTCGAGATTACTTTTGCCTTGGAAATGGTTTGCTGGGCAGCGTCAGCCTGTTCGACAACCCCAAACGCACCACTCGGCAAAAACAAGAGGACCTTTGGAACAAAGCTGAACGTTTTGTCAAAACCTCCACCAGAAACTCCTATTGGATTCGCTTCAGCGAAGTCCCAAATCATTGGAATTGCTTGTCGAGTGAATAGGTGTCCAACGTGCTCCTTGGCCGGATCATTTCTCCACTGGCAAAGATTGTTGTTTAAGTTGACGAGACGCGAGAGGAAGATTCCCAGGTACACGGCCACGCTATCGGCGTAGGCCGTAGCGCCACAGCCTCCAGTAGCGAGGGGCTTTTCGTCGTCGGGTAGCCCGGCTTCAATGCTATCGTGCTTCACGCACGCCCGCGCCTCTTGCACCAATTCGGAGAACGTCGTCAATGCTGCAAGCTGGCGATTGGTCAAGAGATCACTGAATTTCGTCAGTCCATAAAGGACGCAAAAGGTGGCACCGGAATGGGGATCGTAGGCAATCTCTTGATCGGGCGCCCACGTCGGCTGTGCTGAGTTGGCAATGCTCTCGTCCTCTGCTCTTGGCGAAAGGTAGATTCGGCCCTGCTCTCCTTCTGCAACAACGGCCATGAGTCGAGCGCCTATGCGCCCGGCTACGCCCTCGGCCTTAATGTAGTCGCTCGACACCGGTGTCCCCGACATCAAGCATCGGAAGTTGGCCCCACGAGAGAGCTTCGTGCCATTCTTGATCTCCTCCGCGTTCTTTGGCTTACCTACCTTGACCGTAAAACGGTAACTTCCACCGTCGATCACCGGTTCAACGTAGGCCTCTTTGCCCGCTTTAGTCGCAAGCATGAATGTGGAGGAGAGCGGGACATCGATATTCGCGAAGGCTGGGTTCGGACTCTTCACCGTTCGCGCCCAAAGCCAGGCTATCACAGTAAGCTTCTGACCGATGAGTGGCTTCAGGTCTGGCCGCTCCTGTACCAGTTCCTGAGTCACCTCGACCTTTGGGTAGAGATGGCCGATACGCTTCTCGGCCTCGTCTCGCATCCACTCGCCGTAATATCGCACGTCCTCGGCGAGGCCTTGCGCACCACTCCACGTCTTCGTGAAGAGCCCACTATCCTTCCTGGAGACCGGATTCACTGGTGCTCTACCCGCGAACTTGGACGGGATCTCGATCGTTGCCTTGTTAATGAGCACAGCGACCGGATTCAGGTCGCTAGCATAGCTTTCCATTCCGAGCCGCTGCGCCTCTAGAGGCAGCGTGCCGCCCCCCGCGAACGGGTCGTGGAAGCCGGGCAGTTTGTGGCGGTCGAATAGCTCCCTCGCGCGTGGATGGTCGGCGTTTTCCGCGCAGGTATAGCGCCAACTCTGCCAGATCTCATCCCGAGCCTGCTGAAGCACTTTCTCGTTGGTGGTGTTCTCCCAGAGCACTAGATCTTCAATGATTCGGAACAGCCGCTGCCGCTCCTTTTCCTGCGCTGCCTCAGTCTTAAAGATGTCTGGATGCGCTGAGGGATCGTCTACCATCTGCGCAAAGATCACCGCCCGTGCCGCTGCCAGCGGTCGTCGCGCCCACCACAAGTGCAGCGTGGACGGGTGCCCATGCCGAATCGACTTCTCGCGTGCGCTGGCCTTGTTGATTGCCTCTAGCGGAAGGGCGACTTCAATGAGCTTCTTCTTCGGGGTCACGGTGTTTCCTTCTCAGTCAACCGATAGAACTCATGCAACTTCGCCTGGAGCAGCTTCTTGTCCGGCAGCCTTGTCTGATACTCCGCAACCAGCGCCGGCGACAGCGAGCGGCTCAGAGCAAACTCAACTACCTCGCTGTTCTTGCTGGCGCACAGCAGCACGCCGATGGACGGGCCCTCATGGGGCTTGCGGACATCACGGTCCAGAGCCTCCAGATAGAACTCCAGCTTGCCAAGGTGCTCGGGCTGAAATTCCCCGAGCTTGAGTTCCACTGCGACCAGGCTGGCGAGGCCACGGTGGAAGAACAGCAGGTCGAGAACGAAGTCCTTGCCGCCGACCTGGAGCGTCACCTCACTGCCGACAAAACAGAAGTCGCGTCCCAGTTCTGTCAGAAAATGGCGCAGGTTGGCGACTAGGCCCTTGTGCAGGTCCGCCTCGCGGTGATCATCAGGTAGATCTAGGAATTCGACGAGGTAGGCGTCGCGAAAGGCCGTCGGCGCGTCGGGGGCCATTTCTCGGAGTGAAGCGGAGACCTTGGGCGGGTTCAGTACCGCTCGCTCGAACAAGGCGCCATCGAGCTGCCGTTCGAGTTGGCGGCTAGACCATCTCTCCTGGGCGGCAAGTTTGATGTAGAACTCGCGCTCTTCAGGCCGCTTGCTGCGGCCCAAAATCAGCAAGTGATGCGTCCAGGGCAATTGTGTCAGCAGTGCTGACACTTTCTTGTTTTTGTTGTAGGCCTCGAAGAACTGGCGCATCCGGAACAGATTTCGGCGAGTAAAGCCCCGGAGATTCGGCTGTCGCCGCTGGATATAGCGCGCCAGCTCATCCACCACGCCTTCGCCCCAGGTCGCGGTCTCCAGCTTGCGCGAGATGTATTCACCGACGCGAAAGTAGAGGCCGACCAGCTCGGTGTTGACGGCCGCCAACGCTCGCCCGCGGGCGGCTTGGATCATCTCTACCACCTCGGCGAAGGCTTGTTCCTCGGGCACAGCCGCGTGGGAGGCGGTCATCGAGAGATTCTTGCTCTGGGGCTTGGCGGGCTTCATCGTGGCTGCTCCGCGCGCCCGATTAGCTCGGCGAAGTCATAGTTCACGCTCGTCACCCCGAAGTCCGGCTCGCGCAGGAAAGGCCGCCGCAGGTAGTGGGTACGGTGGGCGTCTGCGCCGAGGAATTCGACGATGGCCAGGATGAAGTCTTCAGGTTTGTTGAGCGAATAAAGGATTTCATTTCGGGTTACCGTGATTGTCGCTGCCCCTGTGACACGCCCCTTTACCTCGATGAAGCGCAGCTTGCCTGTTCCGGGAACGCGGCTCTCAATGTCGTAGCCAAGCTTCTCGACCTCTCGATCGGTCGGCTCGAAGCCGAGCTTGCGCTCGATGGCCATGATGACGGCGCGGGCGCGGGCGGCGCTGGCCTGAGTGTCCACGGGCGTGGTCGATGACGGTGCGGCGCGCCCGTTCATCGCCGCCAACAAGCCAGCTGGAATCACCAGCAGGCCACCTATCACCACCGGCGGTAGCGGCGAGATTCGAGCTTCGAGCTGTAGGTCTTCCAGACGCTTCTGCAAGCGCCCTTGCAGAATATCGGCACGCTTGCGAGCCTCGCCGGAGTTGAGCTTGGCGTTGGGCTTGCCGGCCTGCTCCTGCAGCTTGAGCTGCTCGGCGCGGTGGTCCCAATAGGTGATCTCCTTGGTCAGCCGATCCTTCACGGCCGCTTCGGTCTTGGTGATGAGCTTGAGCTTGCCGTCCCGTACCTCTTTCAAATGCTCCGGCACGACGTGAGCGACCGCGTAGCCTTGTGCCTTCTGTTCTAACTCGCGATTGATCCACCCGCACTCGGGCCGAGCGAGGATGGCGTCTACCCCTGGCTCGTTCTTGGCCAGCGGCCGGTAGTCGAGATATGGCGCATAGTGGACATGACCCATTTTCCCATCGGCGTCGAGCTCGACATAGAGCATGCGCTTGGACACAATCCGGCGCTCGCCCGCCCGCGTCAGGCTCGCGTCCTGGATGGCGTGTTCGAGGTAGAACAGCACGCGCGGTCGCAGGCCGAGATCGCGCTCGTCGACCAGCACGGAGCCGCGCTTCAGCAGGTCGCGGTGGCGCTCCAGCGTGAGATCTATTACCGAGTCGAGCAGCGGGTGCCCCGGACAGACGAAGGCGGCCAGCGGCTGCCCCTGAGGCGCTACCAGAGACTTTTCAAAGGCGATTCGCTCGTAGCGCGACAAGACCGGCTCGCCGATGCCAATCAGACGATCGCGGTTGCGCACCGGGGCGGGAACGTGGGTGATCTCATAGCGACGAGGTTCTCGCTGCTTGGAGGAGCCGCCGAGGCCTTGGAACGCCTGGTGGAAGAACGACTCGATGTAGTGCGGCTGCAGTCGGCGAGCCTCGGCGCGCTCCATGTCCTCGCGGATCCGCTGGACGCGGCTGGCGTCCATGGCGTCGTGAGCCAGTGCGTGGTCTTCCAGCAGGGTCCGAAGGTGACCACGGTCGAGCGCATGGGCCACCTCTGTCGACAGGCGTGCCCTTACCTCTGGCGTATCGCCGTAGCGGACCGCTTCAATCAGCAGGTCGCGAAGGGACTTGCCCTCGAACTGAAGCTTGCCAAGCACGTCGAAGACCTGGCCGCCGAGAGTCTCGCGGGCCTGCTCGAGCTTTTCGAGTAACTGGTGGTAGACGTCGCCTTCGCGCGTCTCCACGGCCACCAGGTTCCAGAGATGGCACACCTCGGTCTGGCCAATACGGTGGATACGACCAAACCGCTGCTCGAGGCGATTGGGGTTCCACGGCAGGTCGTAGTTCACCATGAGGTGTGCGCGCTGCAGGTTGATGCCTTCGCCGGCGGCATCGGTGGCTAGCAGCACCCGCACCGCAGGGTCATGCCGGAAGGCTTCTTGGACCTTGAGCCGGTCTTCTCGGCCAATGCCACCGTGGATCATCACGACGGTTTCTTTGGCGCCGAGCTGCCTGGTGATGCGGTCTTCGAGGTAGTTCAGCGTATCGCGATGCTCGGTGAAAATGACGAGTTTTTGGCGCGGCGATGGCTTGGGTGGAGGGATCTTGCCGGCTCCGTACGGGACGGCCGGTTCCGCGGCGCAGTCACCCATAGGGGGTCTGATGAAGATCTCATCGAGCAGACTCGCCAGCTCGCGCCACTTGGTGTCTGTGCGGCTGCGGTTGACGCCAAGGGCGAGAGCCTCCAGCTCCTTCAACGTCCCGATCTCGATCTTCAGCTCTGCGATCGTGCGCGCCGCGGTCGCCTGATCAAGGATCTCCTCTTCTGCTGCCGCAACCTCGTTGTCCGGCGCATCCTCAAGATCTGCAACATCCTCGGCGTCGAGAGCGGGGACGGTGGGCGCTAAGATAGGCGCAGCCTGGCCGGCGCGGTGGAGCACTTCTAGCTCGCGAAGGCGGCTCTCTAGCCGTTCGCGTCGCCGCCGCAAGGATTGGTAGATCGCCTCCGGCGATGAGGCAAGACGACGCTGCAGGATGGTGAGAGCAAAGCCCACGGTACCCGCCCGCTTGTCGTTTTCGAGGGCCGCCGCCCGATTGAACTCCTCACGCACGTAGTCGGTGACGGCTTTGTAGAGATGAGCCTCGGAGTCCGAGAGCTTATAAGGCACGGTATAGGCGATGCGCTCGGGGAACAGCGGCGTGCCGTCGAACTTGAGCAGGCTTTCTTTCACCATCCGGCGCATCAGGTCGGACACGTCGGCTGCGTGGACACCGTCGCGGAAGCGGCCTTCGAAACGGTCGCCATCGAGCAGCGCCATGAAGAGCTGGAAGTCCGCCTCTTTGCCATTGTGCGGCGTCGCCGTCATCAGCAGAAAGTGTCGGGTAAGACTTGAAAGCAGCTGGCCGAGCCGGTAGCGCTTGGTGTAGGTGGTCTCGCCGCCGAAGACCCTGGCCGACATCTTGTGCGCTTCGTCGCAGACCACGAGATCCCAGCGGCAATCCGGGGCCTGGAGCTTCTGCTGCACAGCCTCGTTACGCGACAGTTTGTCGAGGCGGGCGATGATCAGGTTGGTTTCGACAAACCAGTTGCCGGTGCGCGCGGCCTCGAGCTTGTCGTTGGTGAGAATTTCGAAGGGCAGATGAAAGCGGCGGTAGAGCTCGTCTTGCCATTGCTCGGCGAGGCTGCCTGGACAGACGATCAGGCAGCGCTGCAGGTCACCGCGGGCGATCAGCTCCTTGATGAGCAACCCAGCCATGATGGTTTTGCCGGCACCGGGGTCGTCAGCGAGCAGGAAGCGGAGCGGTTGGCGCGGCAGCATGGCCTCGTAGACCGCCGTGATCTGATGCGGCAAGGGATCGACGACGGAGGTGTGGACTGCCAGCACCGGATCGAACAGGTGCGCGAGGCGGATGCGCTGCGCTTCGGAGACGAGGCGGAATAGCGCGCCGTCGCCATCGAAGCTCCAAGGTCGGCCCTGCTCGACCAGCTCAAGGCGCGGCTCGTCGTGACGATAGAGCAGCTCGTTGGCGACCTTGCCGGCGGGTGTCTTGTATGTGAGCTCGAGGGCCTCGGAGCCGAACCACTGGACGCTGACCACGGTGACCAGCGAGTCGGGGAGAACCCCACGAACGGCGGCGTTTGGCTGGAGATCTTCAAGCCGGGTCATCGGGCGGCGACCTTCTTCGTCATCGAGTGTACACAGGCCGTCGATGAGAAGTCAGGATCGACCGAGGAGACCTGAAACTTCCCGAAGTGCCAGAATTTGAGTCTAGGCAGGCTGCGGTGCAGGAGGGCAATGCAGTGTCTAGCAGCGACGAGCTGCCCTCGGACGGATTCTGCCGCTAGCCGGGGGGCCGTCAACGGATTAGCTGCGTTCGTGGCAAGGTTCCAGTCCATTCGCGCACGGTACCTGAGCAAGGCTTGGCGAACCAGTGCCAACAGTGAGGAAAATCAAAAGGGCATTGCCCCAAGGGCCACGTGCATGACAGTTGACCATGCCCGCCGTTGGTTCTGGAATTTGATCAAAGCTGTCAGCTGAGCACTTACCGCTGCGGCAGGAAGCCCCGATGTCTGACTCAATCCCCTCCGAGCTCTTTGTCCATTTGCTTCAAGCTCTCTCGGTTGTACAGGACCCTCGCTGTCCTCGGGGCCGGCTGCACCTTCTGCAAGATGTCCTGTGTATCTGTGTGCTGTCGGTGCTGTGCGGCTGCCAAAACGCCGAAGAAATGCAGGACTGGGGCCGCAAAGAAGAGCCCTGGCTGCGTACCTTTTTGTCTCTGCCCCACGGCATTCCTTCCCAAGATGGGATGAAACGGCTGGCTCCCCACCGACCACGTGGTAGCCATAACTCCACAACCCCGAAGGGAAAAGCGCTCTGGGGCGCAAAACGATGGAGGCCAGCCATGTTCTTTATCGGCATCGATGTGCACAAAAAGCAATCTCAGATCTGCATCCTCACCGAGCAGGGGGAGCTGCGCTTGGAGCTGCGAGTCCTGACCATGCGTGCCGACCTTTCGGATGCGCTCGGTAGCTATCTCCCCGCGCGCATCGTGCTGGAATCCAGTACGCCCAGCGAGTGGGTGGCTCGCCATCTGGAGTCGATGGGATTCGAAGTCATCGTCGCGGATCCGAGCTTCGCTCCAATGTACGCGACCCGCGATAAGAAGCTCAAGACCGACAAGCGCGATGCGCGGGCGTTGGCGCAGGCGGCGAGGCTGGGCGCATATAAGCCAGCGCACCGTCTCAGCGATGAGCAGCGCGCCCTGCGCACCCGTGTGCAAATTCGGCAGACCCTGGTGCAGACTCGGACTAAGATCATCAACCAGATTTGCGCCGTGCTGCTGGCGCAGGGCTTGCGAGTGGGCACCGGAGCCGCCCAGCACTTCGCCCAGCGCGTGCAGAAGGTCCAGATGCCCCAGTCGCTGCAGGAGCTGATCGAGCCGTTGCTCTCGATGCTGACTCTGCTCCAAGAGCGCATCGAGAAGCTGGACGAGGAACTGGCTCAGCGAGCCAAAAACGATGAGCAGTCCCAGAGGCTGCAGCAGATTCCTGGGGTGGGACCGATCATCTCCTTGATGTTTCTGGCGGTGCTCGATGGCGCCTCGCGATTTGAAGGAGCGCATCAAGTGATGAGCTATCTGGGATTGGTGCCGCGGGAGATGAGCTCGGGGGAAAAACAGATGCGGGGGCACATCACCAAAGCCGGACACAGGCAGATGCGGGTGCTGATGGTGCAAGCCGCAATGGGAATCATGAGGCTGAAAAAGCCCGAGACCGCGAGGCTGCACGAGTGGGCCGAAAAGATCGCGCAGCGCCGAGGAAAGCGAATCGCGACGGTGGCCCTGGCGCGACGACTGGCGGGAGTGATGTGGGCGATGCTGCGCGACGGAACGGAGTACCAGCCGGAGCCGGCCAAGCCGGCCAGGCCTCGCTGTATCTCCAAGGCACCCACTGGAGTCCAAGCCAGTCCGAGCTTGGCGGCATG
The DNA here is from genome assembly GCA_937952145.1 of uncultured Myxococcales bacterium. Taxonomy (GTDB): domain Bacteria; phylum Myxococcota_A; class Polyangia; order Palsa-1104; family JAEUJZ01; genus JAEUJZ01. The sequence continues at coordinate 20,781 of CALFYE010000524.1, read as the reverse complement.
AGGCCACTACTGTGACTGAGATGGAGCAATCCAGGTAGCAAACCCGGTAACAGAGCCTGCGTCCAAGCTGTAGCAGAGGTTTCAACGAGAGACACAAAAGGAGCCAGAGCGCGGAGGTATCCCGGAGTCCCAAGAGGCTCGTTCTCAAGATAGCGCCAGGCTCCCCCCGAACCCCCTAATGCGCCGACGAGCAAGCTCGTCAAAAAAGAGCGCGAACAGAAGGCCGAGTGACCCTCGAAGAATCCGATGCAAGAGCAATGGAAGAGCAGAAAAAAAATTAAGATCTTGACCTGTGGGAGCCGTTTCACAGAAGATACCTACCTGCGCGTACTGGCCGCCCTGGACCCCAAGCAGTTCCGTAATGCCTTCGCCTCCTGGGTCACGCAAGTCTTGGCTCCTCTGGGCTTTGCCGCTCAGGTGGCCATCGACGGCAAGACTAGTCGGGGCAGCGGCAGCACACTGCGCGGCCAGTCTCCCGTGCATCTGGTCAGCGCCTTGGCCTGCGACTGGGGACTGGTCCTGGGCCAGACTCGCACCGCAGATAAATCCAACGAGATCGTGGCCATTCCCCAGCTGCTTCGGGCGCTGAATCTGCAGGGCGCGCTGGTCACCATCGACGCCATGGGCTGCCAACGCGACATCGCCCAACAGATCGTGGAGCAAAAGGCGGATTACTTGCTGCAGGTCAAAGGCAACCAGCCCGCCCTGCTGCAAGAAGTAGAGTCGGTCTTCGAGGCTGCCGCCTCCCGCGCTGCCGCGCCGCTGGACCAAGTCCCCCCGCCGGTGCTGGAAAGTTACCAGCAGACCGACGGAGATCACGGCCGGATCGAGGTCCGCACCACCCAGGTCTGTCACGACTTTGCCGACTACCTGGCTACATCCCAGCGCTTTTCGTTCTGCAGAGTGCCGTAGGGGAGGTAGGTTCTTCGACGCAGACTGAGGCAGGTTGTCCCTACTATAGGAGAGGTCCGTATCGGCAGACGAACTGGAGCGCGTCAGTAGGGACCCAGACGAATGATTCTACAACCTGGACGCGAATCGTGCGGCCAGAGTAGCGCGGGGCCATCGGGGCAGGTCTACAGGCCAAGCTCCTCTGCTTGGAGCATCTGCTCGATTTGGCTCACGGCCCGCCGCAGCGAACGCAGCCGGGCGCGGCGCTCGTCCGGTGCATGAAAGACCGCCTGGGCCAAGCCCGCGCTGGCGCGCAGCAGGTTGAGGGCGGCTCTGTGCTGCGGCTCGCTCGCCTCTCGCATCCGATCGGCACGGGCGGCGATTGCATCGACTTCGCTGCTCCAGTCGCGGGCGGGCTTGCGGTTCTGCATGCCCGTGCCGCTGCTCTCCGTCGAGTCCAAGCGTTCGATAATACCCTCCCGTGATCTGATTCGACTATAGGCTTGGCTGATGCTGGCGCATATGTTGCGACCGAAATGCACGGCCGTACTTCGGATGAGTCCATCGGTAACAATCACCCCCAGGAACGGCAGCAAGACCGCGCTAACCAGGACCGGGGGTGACTGGCTGATTATCTCCTGGATGGAGCTCTGCAGGCCCACGACACCGTACAGGTGCCCCGGCGCGCGCTCGTCCAAAAAGACGCTGAACTTCTTCAGGTGGCGGACCACGAAGAAGTCTCCCGCCACCTTCAGCTGCCAGCCGGAGACCAGCACGCGATCTTCCGGCCCGAGCTGGTCCGGATCTTCTTCGAGATAATGATCCAGCAGCTCAGGATGCGCGACGAAGGCATCGCGGACCTCGACCAGCTGCTCGAAAGGAATCTTCCGAAAGCTGTCAGCGGTAAACTGACTTGGGATGATGGCAAGCCGTCGATTGACATACGCGTTGAGACCCCAGTACAGGCGAAAAAAGCGTGCACTATCGGCGGGAAGCAAGATCATGAGGTCTTTGTGACATAGTGCGCGCAACGCTGGCAAGCGGGACCGCTCAGGTTTTTTGCCGCGCTGCGCTATGCACCAAGGAGCCGGGAGCGGGGGGCGCGCAGCTGCCCGGCGCCGTCCTCTCCTGCGACCATGACATACTCGAAGCCACCGTCCCCAAGATGGCGCCGCAGCGTCTGAACGATGCGGTACGCGTCGTCATCCGGGCCCTGGACGTAAACCGGCCGTCCCTCCCGGCCAAAGCGGATGGGGCTCGGCCCGCCCCACGCGCCAAGCGACGGGCGCACGGCGGCAAAGTCAGGATGGGGTGACAGACCCATCGAAGCGGCATACTCCACAGCGCCCAGAACCAGACTCTGCAATAGTTCCAGCGGAACCTGGACTGGCGGAGCATCGTAAGAGCGAAAGTAGCGGGAGGTAAAATCGCGAAACTCCTCGTCAGCCATCGCTTTAGGACCCACTGCGTTCTTGACGCCCAAGCAGTACGTATCCACCAAGCAACCGTACACGGTCAGCTTACCGTACCGGTGAGCGCGTGCCCATAGCGCGCACACTAGGCCATCCGAGCCCGTTGATCCGGGATCTTGCGCGCCGAGGGCGAGGGCGAGGGCCTCGTCCGCAAGTCCCAGGCCAGTGCTCCAGCCGGGGCTGAGATAGCACGCCTTGAGCGGTGGCAGCACCGCCGGGTCGGCGGTACTTTCAACCTGCGCGGCTTGCTCCCGGATGAGCGTACTGACCTCGGCGGGTCGCAGTCCAAGCTGACGGGCAATTGCTTTGGGCGGCAGCCCATGGGAACGTAACTCGGCAACCCGCGCGGTGATTTTAGCATCCATGCGAACGATCTCTCCTTGCGAGCAAGACTTGCATAGGCTCTGTTCTGCTGCAATCGAGCAGAATCCCACGTCCAGAGGATCGGACGAGGATGTTGGACTTACCGCGAGCGCGTCCCCTGGTTCGCCTGGGTGCAGATCGAGCCAGGTCAAGCCGCCAACCCCAGTGTAGGTAAAGGACCCGGGCTCGTCTGCTGAATGCGGATGCGCTCGGCGTGGTGGTGACTGCGGCGGTGATGGTCGTTATGGACCCAGGCGATGAAGGCTTCCCACTGGCTGTTGAACTCAATGCAGCGCAGCTGCAGCAGGGCCTCGGCGCGCTCACGAATCCAGCGGCTGCCTCCGAAGTCGAAGCGGGCCCCGATGAGGTTTTTGACTCCGCCTTCGACCATTCCGGTGCCAAGCTCCAAATCCAGATCTATAAGGTCCTTGTAGTTCATCAGGGATAGGCGCTTTTCCAGGTACCGCAGGGCGGACCTGAAGCGCTCGCGTCGGCCCTTGTTGCCGGGGCCGGTCGCGGGGAGCGCGTCCAGGCGTCTCTTCATCCGTGCCACGATCAGCGCTTCCTTGCCGTTGTACAGTAGCTCCTTTTGGTCGTTGACCCAGCCTTGCAGCTCCGCGCTTCCCTCTTTGTACAGACACTCCCCGGCTTGGTAGATGTACTGTAGGACATGCATCACATCGACGGTGTGCATCGCTCGGGGAAGTACTCCTTTGCATAGCTGGCCAGGTCTTCATCCCCATCGGTGAGAATCTGGACCCGCTTGCCACAATCGCTGGGGAAGCCCCGCTTGTCCGCCTCACGCCGAGCGATGGCGAAAGCATGCCGCTTAGGAGCAAAGGAGGCATACACCCGCTTGTTCAGCGGACCCAGGAGCTTGGTTCCCTCGGGAGCTCTCCGGAGTGTATACATCACCACCATAGTGGCCAGGCGGGCATTCTTGGATTTATCGCCCTTTTTCCGTCGGGGCTTCTTTGCATACAAAGTCCGTCGGGCGCGGCCGCGATGACGAGCCGATTCGGGATGAGGATTGGGTCGTCGTTTGCCCCGCCGCCTTTGCAGCTCGGTTTCCGTCGCGGTGGGAGCCCCCTTGCTGTCGACCTGGATAATCAGCACCTCTCCATCGTCCGACGGGGCCGGGGTCTGCTGGAACCACTGCGCGGTGCGGCGACCCAGACCCAGCACTGTCTGCTCAATCACTTCCGTGGAGGGCGCGCTGCCCAGAAACCAGCCCAGCGTCGTATGCACCTGGGCATAGCTGAGCCTCGTCGCCAAGCGGCTGGCTACAGACAACAGATTCATGCTCAGTCGGTCGGTCGTCAGACCCAGCTGCGCGTCCAGCGGATGGAAGCCAGAACCACCGCGGCCGCGCAGATAGCTGCGCCAGTATCGAATCGGCCCGAACATCGTACTGAGATTGCGAGGCTTGGCCGGTCGCAGAGTATAGCACTGGTCTTGCACCACTACCTTGGACGGGGTCTGGGCTCGGAGGCGCTGCTCTCGGACGCAGAGAAACAGCATCAGCAGCAGCTGTCCCAGCTGTCGCACCTGGGCGACCAGCGTGGCCTCGTAGGCCATGAACGAGGCTTGGTCGCTGTGGGTGGCGGTCGCCAATACCTGTTCGAAGGTGGACCGCAGGACGGTTTGCAGCTCGTGCGGGCAGGGGGCGTGGTTTTGTGGGGCTTGCCCCTTGTCTTGGAGCGAGGCCGGAAGTAGTTTCAAGGCGGCGGACATTCAGTAGCTCCTTGCGTGATAACTGGGAGGTCTACTGGATGCTCCGCCATTTGGCGATCTGGACAGCGGAGCCCCGAGCCGAGGTGGCAAGGTCGGCTCTCCGACGGTGGCGCACTCCGCGGGTCGCTTGGTAGATTTTTTTCTTAGCCGAACTCAGCTTTGATCTGGGTCCGGCTGCACCCGGTTCGCCTGAGCCGCCAGCACGCAGCGAATTTCTCCATAGACGATCTCTTTCGGAAGCCGCTGTTTGATCGGGCCCAGGTGATCGGTTTGCCCTTCGGCCCGCCAAGCGGCCAGAATCTGTCGGCGCCGCGGTTTGGCAACCACGTCGCCGATTGGCAGCACACCGCGTTCGATGAGAGACGCCAGGTGGTTATAGATCGTCCCCTCCGAGAGCTCACGCTCCGCGGCCATTGCCGCTGGGGACTGGCCGGCGCGGAAGCGGGCGAGTGTCTCGGCAACCGCTGGGGCGAGCCCGATGCGCGGGACGCTAGCCAAGGACCTAGCGGCGGCAGGTCCCGGGCGCAGCAGCTGGGCGGTAGTTCGAGGGCGCTCGCAGTTGTCGCAGCACCGACTGGCGATAGGCGGTTCGGGATCGCCGAAGTAGTCCAAGATCTGCTGGCGTCGGCAGTCGCGCGACTCGCAGTACGACAGCATGTCGCGGAGCTGGGCACGCTTGTACTCCCGCCTGGCTTCGATGTGGCGCAGAGGGGTCTGCATGTCGACGCGGCCCTTTACCGCGAGCAGCCGCCAGTGCCGGCGCCCGTCCCACTCGCCGCCCTCCGCGAGGAGCCCGGCTTGAGCGAGCAGCTGCAGGCCGACGCGTACCTTGACCTCGCTGTCCATGCCGGTGGCAAACGTAAGCTGTGCCGTCGTTGCGGCGGCCCACCCATCGCGGTCGGCGTAGCGTCTGAGCTCAACGTAGAGGCTGCGTAGCTCTGCGAGCGCCGGGGCATCGTTGTCGATGAAGTACTCGTGCAACCCGGCATCGTCCGGACTGTACAGAATTTCACACAGAGCCTCCGCTCCATCGCGCCCGGCGCGGCCGGCCTCTTGATAGTAAGCCTCCAGCGTACCGGGAAACGTGTAATGCACCACCAGGCGCACGTCAGGCTTGTCCACGCCCATGCCGAAGGCGTTGGTGGCCACCACGATGGGAGCGCGTCCGGACATGAACTCGGTCTGGAGGCGGGAGCGTTCCGGGCTGCCGAGGCCGGCATGGTAGGGGACGGCGCGTCGCCCGCAGGCCGCGGTGATATAGTCCGCCATCTCCGCGGCCTCCCGGCGACGGCCCACATAGATGATGCCGGCGCTGGCGCGGGGCAGGGCTGAAAGCGAGCGGTGCAAAGCGGCGAGCTTGGCCTCGGCAGATGGCGTGTACTGGACCGCGAAGTGCAAGTTGGACCGATTGAAGCCGGTAACCAGGGTGGCGGGCGATTGCAGGCCAAGCTGCTGGATGATGTCGCTGCGCACCCGCGGAGTCGCGGTGGCGGTCAGGGCCACCACGGGAGGACGACCGATCTCGCCCAGGAACCCCCCGATGAGACGGTAGTCGGGCCGAAAGTCGTGTCCCCACTGGCTGATGCAGTGGGCCTCGTCCACGGCGCAGCGGGCCAGCTGTACCCGCCGCAGGGCCGTACGGAAGGCGGCGTTGCGCAGACGCTCCGGGGCCACGTAGACCAGGCGGAAGCTGCCGCGTCCCACCTCGGCCAGACGTCGCGCCTGCTCGCCGGGCTCAAGACTGCTGTTGAGGAAGGTGGCGGCGATTCCACGCGCGGTGAGCCCGTCGACCTGATCTTTCATGAGCGCGATCAGGGGAGAAATGACCAGGGTCACCTGGGGTTCTAGCAGCGCCGGCAGCTGATAGCACAGGCTCTTGCCCGCCCCGGTAGGCATGACCACCATCAAGTCGCGTCTTCCTACCGCAGTCTTTAGGGCCGCGAGCTGTCCGGCGCGAAAGCTGGTGAAGCCGAACTTCTGCTGGAGCACATCGAGCAGCATCGTGTCCATCTGGCGGGCCGGACTGGACAAAGACACGATGGAGTATGGAGCGGGGAGCAGCACCACGGGTTTGCCTGGCAGCGGGGAGTGTACGTACACTCATTTCGCCTGGCAACGGCTTCGTGTGCAGCGAACGCTACAGAGGATAGAAATTTCTTCCATCACTCGCCAGGCTTTGAACCTTCGGCTTCTCCTGGTACGTTGTCGGCACTCGACGCGCGGACAATCTATCTTTAGGAGAAGTCATGACGAGCGACGGTCTACATGCGGACATCCACGGCTGGTGGCGGATCACCGAGACGTCGCAGTGGGTGAACGACGGTCTCGACGATCTGGGCCCCGCAATAATCTCGATCACTGGGCACGCGGACCGGCTGCGAATGCACTGTCTGCTCGCGTACGTGAACGTGCGGCCCACCAAGACCGGAGCCTCGTTTTCCTGGGAGGGGGCTTGGGAGTACGACCCGGTCAGCGGCACCGGGTCCGTAAAGGTCGGCCAGGACGGCAGGTTGCGCGGTCGCATCAAGATCAAGGACGGCGACCAGAGCACCTTCCTCGCGGAGAGAGTGACCAAGCCTACCGAGCCGATTCCCGATCCTCCGAGCTACCGAGACAAGTGGCGGCCGCGGTCTCGCTGGTAACGCTTCGAGCGCAACACGGCTCCTTGCCCAACCATACGAAATGCGTCGCGTAGGCCGCTTCGAGGTTCGGCTCTCCCGTCTTAGTGAACCGGAGGCGTTGCTTGGGTCCCTGGGCCTTGCGCATGTATGCCGTCCAGGATGGCTTGAGGTTCTGATCGTGCGCATGAAACCGAAGGATCCGCAGCACCCGCCCGAGTCGCGCAAGGTTACAGGTGATGACGCGCTCGAGGTAAGGCACCCGGCCATGGCGCCAGTCCGCGAGCCGCTCCTGCGTCAAGAGTCCCATCGCGACCAAGACCTCGACGGGGGCAACGACTGAGCCGCGGCTGAGGAGACCATCCACCGCGCGCACGACGCGCGGGTAGATCGAATCCTTCCGATACCCTCCAACCGTGTTCTTGCGTCCTGCCACATGCGCAGAGTGCCGCAAGCGGCCGCGCGCGAACAAGCCAAAACCGCCAGATGTAGGGGCCGCCGTATTTTTCGATTGAGCGCGCTCCTGAGCTCGGGTAGACACGGTGAGCCTGGGGGCGCTTCGCCGGCTGTGCCGCTAGAGAGGTGGCGCGCAGCCGCGGCCCAGCCTTCTGGCAGCAATGGGTTCTCCGAGCCCTCCGCTGCCTTATTAGGATAGTGCCTGTGGCCGCTGTCGGGATAGATTCTTAGCGACGCATGCTCGGTTGAGATAGTTACTCGGGCGAGCACAGAGCCTTGATGCAGTCATCGATGGAAATGCCTGCGCGCAGCTCATTTCGTTCCGACATCGCGGTGCACTTTTGCCGACAGCGCGCCCGTGATTCAGCGGCGGCAGCCGCAGGATCGGACGCGGCGCCCGGCGATGCCGGATTCGGTGCTGCCCCAGCGAGCGGAGAAGTTGCCCCAGCTCCCCGAGTCTGCCCTTCGGGCCGCTCCTCATTGGCCAGGACTAGCGGCAAGGGCAGCGAGCCACACAGCAGGACAGCGGCCAGATCCCGTGCCTCTTGCCGGAGCTGCGCGGGCGGGTAGAAGCCTCCCAGTGTGATACGCGCCCGTCCGCCTGCGATGCGGCCTTCGATGACCGGTGCTGAGTTGATCTCGTTGTCCAAGATGATCGCCAGCCGGCGGCCTACGTTGGCGGCCGTCAGCTCTTCCAACCTGACCGCCGCCGCGGCCGTGAAAGTCAGCATTACTTCCGGTCGCCCAGTACGGGCATCCCAGGTGACCTCCGCGTCTGCGATGTCGCGATCGCTCAGCAGCGCATCCGGCTCGACCAAGTACGTGCGGAAGACGACCTGATCTTCGTCGGTTTCGCGAGAGGTTCGCTCGATCAAAAAGGTGCGGTCGGGTGGCGGCGCCCGCTCTGGAGGCGGGTGGGCGAGAAACGTCTTGAGCGCCGCGAGGTCGAGCGACTTCAGATACACATCGGTGTGCTGCTCTCCTCTGTCGTATCCCCTCCAGACGTCATAGCCGATCCCCAGACCCGGGAGCTCGGCTTGCTGGGAGTCGACATATGCCCCAAGCTGGCGCATATATTCGGACCCGCTGTCGATGAGCCGAAACGTCAGCTCGCCCCGCCGACCGAGAAGCAGCCTTAGCCGCGCCAGCTCGGGCGGCGGTAGGCTAGGCAGCTCGACGAAAATCCGGTTTCTGGCAACGCGCACGCTGGCCCCGTGAACCTTCAGCTCTTTCAGGCGCATTTTGATCACTGCGGCGTCGGCCGCCAACCCTTGCTCAAGCGACTGACTTGGGTCATAGGACTGATTTTCTGCAGAGGGATTGGTAGCCAGTTGATAGACCAGGGTAGAGGCGAGGGGCCCGTTCAGCAGCGCGGCGCGCTCTGCTACTAGCAGCGCAAGGCCAGCGACCGCAACCCCGGCAAGCGCCCAGGCGAGCCCTTTTCCGCGTCGGGACAGCTCTGCTTTACCGGCTGTGAGCTCTGGCTCGGCGCGCGCCCCCAGGAGCTCCGTCGCTTGCTCTGCCAGCTCCCCGGGTACCAGGACATCCATCTCGAAACAGGGCGCAGAGATGTGCCATAAACTCCGGTGATGAAGGCTACGGATCACGGCGGGAATTCCCGCAGCCGTCAGCCGCACGAGCGCCTCGCGAGCGGCCGGCAGGTGCGCGCAGGTCCATACCAGCGTGAGCTGCCGATGCGATGTGCGCAGCCGCCACTCCGCTGCCACATCGAGCAGCACAGCTGGCAGCCCAGCCAGCGCAACGAGGTCAAGCCGGATCCCAAGCAGCCGCGGACCGAGCTCAGTCCCGGCGGCTAAAAACCCCAGCAGCACCAGGCTCCATAGCGTCGCGACATTGAGCGCCCGCGGATCCCGGTCTTGCGGCCGATCGGATGAGCTGAACAGCCGCGCCAGCAGCACGGCCGCGGCCGTGGCCAGCGCTGCGTATGCGACCCAGTAGCCGGACGCCGCGGGCGTCAGCCTGGCCAGCCACGCCGGCAGCGGTTTTTTCAAAAACTCAGCTCCCTGGACGGGGAGTAGCAGCGCGGCCGCCGCCCAGTTAAGCGGCATGAGACCGCAAGCCGGCAGCTGCACTGGCACTCCGCGGGTGGCGCGAATCGGTCGCTGCAGGGCCAGGGTTACCGCCAGCAAGACGCCGAGTACCAAGCACCCGCCCTGCGCATGATCGAGCCCCGAGTGCTCCAGCCAGGATTCGGCGGTGTTTGGCGCCTGCAGCAGGTCGACGCAGCTGCGTACCACCCCAGTCATGATGAGCACCGACAGACCACCGCCCAGAGCATAGCGCTCGATCGCCCGCGCCAGCGCCAATAGGGCAAACGTTCCGGCCGCCAGCGTAAGCGTCGTGAGCGGGGTAAACCACCCATAGGCTGAAGCGACGATCATATCCAGTTGCGAACCGGGCCCACCACCCATCCAGTTCACCCCGACGAGCCACCGGGCAATAAAGAACCCCTGAAGGAGGGCAAATAGCAGACTTAACAACAAAGCTGCCCGACGCAGCGTCTGGCGGCCCGCGAGCGCTCCCGAACGCAGTGCCCGCCACTTGGGCACCGCCACCGCGGCCAGCTCAGCGCAGAAGAAGCCCGACATCACCGGAGCCAGTCCGATCGCGACAATACTCAGCTGGGTGGTCGTCGAAGCCGAGCCGGCGCTCTGCTGCACGTCGCGGAACTTGTCGGCATCAATGCCCGGTAGCAAGATCTGCTGCGCGGCGCAGAACAAAAGCGGCAGCGTCCCAGTGAGCAGCAATCGCCCCCAAGGGGCAGCCGCGGATGGTGGGGGGTCTCTGACCGGATTCATGCGACCATCAAGCAACAAGCCGCCCGCCATGGCAACCTGCTTCTTGATCCAGCTCGGACAGCTACCCGATTGAAAAGGGGCAGGCAAATAGCCTACGGTCCAGCGTGGAGGCGACTCCATGAAGAGACGACTCGTCCAATTTTTGCTCTGGGTCGACTACCAAACCGACGGGATACCCTTCCCGACGGAGAGTAAGTATCTCCAATAAGCTGTATTTGGCAGATTTTGGAGAGGAAGGTATCCCCTCTGCGCATCGCTCAGTGCTGCGCGCTCCTTACCAGGACGCGATTGTCTACCTCGTATTAGTGCGAACCGAACGGCAAGAGCACGTCCGTACGGATTCGGCCTGTCATCCTACCTCGGCACGGTATCGCTACAGCTCCGTCGGCAACGACTTCGGCGGCCCCGCGCGCAGTCCATAGCTCGCTTAGCGCTCTGCACATGATCATACTCTGAGGGAGTGATGTAGTCTTCTCTGCGATGCGTTTGTCGATCAACGGATCCTCCGTTTGTTGAAAAACAGAGAGATGCGTTTGCTGAAAACTGATCCCCGGCAGTTGCCTGTCAACGCAGTCAGCAACCGGAAAATTTGAAAATTCCCAACCGCTCTGCACAGTTGCAGAGGCGGTCAGTTGACCGACAACGTTTTCTGGCAAACGGATGATTCGTTGCCGGCAAACGGACTGCCAACCCGTCAACAGCCGTGAGATGAGTCCGGAGCGGTCCAAATCAGATCCGTCTGTCAGCAAACGGACGGTGCCGATCGATCCCGCTCGTTCACAAGAACAGACATGTAGGTAGGTGCTGCGGTGGAAGAGCGTCATCCTTCCGCTAGCGCCGGCAAGTGATGAGCCCAGCGCCGACTTGTCCGACCATCACCGAGCGAAGCGCCAGATAGAACCAGGTTGCGCCCTCCACGAGGAGCATCTTCCGCTTGCGCCGACCATCGCCGACCGGAGCGCCGATTAGCACCGACCCGAGCGCCGATTAGCACCGACTAGCGCCGACCAGCCCGAGCGCGAGCGCCGATTATCGCCGATTAGCACCGACCTGAGCGCCGATTACCGCCGTAACCGCCCGGCCGACAGCACCTTGACGCGGGCCGGGCGAGGGAATGAAATGCGCGGATGGGCTTACGAGGTTGGGTGGGCGGCGCGCCAGGCCAGAGGCAGCAGCTCGTCCAGGCGAGAGTGGGGCCAGCCTTGGCTGAGCTTTTCCAGAACGTCGCGGAGGTAGTGCCAGGGATCCAGCAGGCCGGCCAGCTCGCAGCTGCCCACCACGGTGTACAGGATGGCCAGAGTGCGTGCGCCCTCATCGCTGCCGGCAAAGAGCCAGTTCTTGCGGCCCACGCCGATGGGACGCAGGGCGCGCTCGGTGTGGTTGTTGTCGGGCCGCAGCGCTGCATCGGTGAGAAACAGAGTCAGGGTCTCCCACTGGCGCCGAGCGTAGGTCAGGGCCTGGCCCAGCGGGGTCTTGGGCGGCGCCTGCGCTTGCAAAAGGAGCAGCTGTTCGCGTAGCTTCTGCATCAGCGGTTGGCTCAGTTGTTGTCGGCGCTGCAGCCGTTGCTCGGGATCGCAGCTGTCTTGGGTCGCGCGTTTCTCCACGGCGTAGATTTGCTGAATCAGCTGCAGCGGGACAGCAGCGCGCAGGTCTCCGGCCTGATAGGCGTTGATGAATTTGCGGCGCGCATGGGCCAGACATCCAGCCCGCCGGGGAGCCGGCTCCTTTTGGAACAGCTCATTGAGTCCGCTATATCCGTCGCCTTGGAGAGTGCCTTTGTAGTTGCCCAGAAGCTGCCGGATCGGCTCTCCGTGCCAAGAGGGAGTGTACTGAAAAAACACCGAGGGTTCATCGCTGACAAAAGCCCACAGGTGTCCGCGCTTGACTCCTTTGGGATGCGCGCGGTCCAGAACCCGAATCGGCGTGTCGTCCTGGCTCAGGTGAGCACTACACAGACCGCGCTCCCGCAGCCGCTGCGCCACGGGAGACAGGACCTGCGCCGTTCCTGCCGTCCACTCGCCCAGAGTGGAGGCCGACAGCGGCACCCCGAAGCGCTGGGTGAAGATGCGGCTCTGCCGCTCCAGCGGACAGTGGTCCTTGATCTTACGCACCACCACTTCCGCCAGCAGGCCCGCTCCGGGCATCGCTTGCTCCAGCACGCGCACGGGCGCCGGTCCCAGGACCACGCCGCTCTGGCAGGGTCGGCAGGCGTACTTGTGGCGATGGGTGGCCTCGGCGCGAAAGCCGCCCGGTTCCCACTGCAGGACCTCGCTGCATACCGTGCCCATTGGAGTCTTGGGCGCGCCGCAGTCGGGGCACAGGAGCTGCTCCTGAGGAGGCTCGCTGACTATAATAGTGCGCGGAATGTGCGCCGGAATTTGGCGGCTCCTATTGCGCTTAGGAGTCTGGGGACCGGAGGGCGGCTGGGACTCTGCGGGAGCATCTACGTCGTCCTGAGCCGGCTGGGGAATCTCCAGCAGCGGCACTGGTTGCCCCGGGTCCAGCGCCAAGACCAGTTGGGCGGCCGAAATCTTCTCACTGCGCCGACCCCACTGCGCCTGCGCCATCCGAGCCAGCCGCAGCTCCAGCAGGTCCACGCGCTGGGCCAGCGACTGGACCAGGTCCAGCAGCAGCTCGACGGTCTGCGCCGCTTGGCCCGCGGCGACTTGCTGCTGACAGTGCGTGCGCAGTCCGTCCACATCCAGCGGAGCTTTGCGCCCCGGTCGGTACATGGATAATGGCGCGCGCGACATAGGAGTCCTAAATCATTCCTATCCCGGCGGTGCAACGCTTTTCGTACCTGAGTCCGTGTCGATTCTACCGGAGAGGCGGCAGCGACGCCGAAAAGGGGGTCCAGCGCGGTCGCCGCTTGGTCCCGGTGAGATCGATTCCCTCCAGACACAGAGATAGCTCTGCTGCTTCGATCTGCGCGTGCGGAGCGCTCCGAGTCCAGTGCTCGGGGAGCCGGAACCGACCGCGCTCCAGCCGCTTGGCCCACAGGACGTAGCCGCTGCGGTCCCAGAATAAAATCCGGACTTGGTCGCGGCGCCGGTTAAAGAAGATAAACAGGTGCCCGCTGAGCGGCTCCAGACGCAGCTGGGCCTGGACATACAAACTCAGACCATTAAAGCCCTTGCGGGCATCGACGGGCTGCGGAGCCACGTAGAGCTGGACCGAAGGAGGCAGAGTCAGCATGGGGGAACCAGGGCCTGATAAAGAGTCAGAACCAGAGCCTGGGGAGCCTGGGGCCAAAGGCGCAGCCGCAGGCCGCTGGGATGCAGCAGCTCGGCGCACGGGGCTACGGCCGGCTCCGGCGAGGTCCAGGGCAGGACCTGCAGCGGGAGGAACGAGGGGGGCAAGACCGGGTCCGGCCCCGGCGCACAGTCCGCCTCCGGTGCTTGAAGGCCATCGCTGTGTGGCTTGCGCAGCCGTCGCCACTTGTACAGTCGCCACACTTTGATGCCAGCGCGCTGGCAAAAGTCCGCCACAGACAGTCCGCTGCGGCGCTGCGCTTGGGTTACAACAGCGGTCTGCTCCGGGGTCCACTGCGCCAACTTCAGCAGAGCGCACAGCCTCGGCTCATTGAGCACGGCTTCCAACGGGTCGGTCATTGCTTCCTCCTTGTGCCGGGCAGTTTGGGGCGGAGCGAGCACTGGGGAAAGATGTAGCGGAGCGGGCGGTTACGATTTGCCGGCAAATCTCCAGAGCCCTTTGCCGGCAAAGCAGGCTTGGCGATTTGCCAGCAAGCCATCCGAGCGATTTGCCGCAAATCGCCCGGGCCGTGTCCATGAAAATTTTTCGTCGCTGCGGCGCCACAATTTCAGCGGTCGCTTAATGGGTGCCCATCAACTCAATTTCGGCATTCCTTTCTTGAGACGTAAACTAAAACGAAGACGGCGGCGTGCTTGTGCACTGCGTGGGTGCAGATACATGAATGCGGCGTGCTGCCTGCCCCGAGTTCCCCCATCCGTTTCCCCTAGACATTCCCAGCAAGGCTCAGGACTGCAAGTTCTCGACGGAGGCTTGGCGAGCGTCCATCGTGAACAGCAAGGTAAGGGCAGTAGGCATAGCCATCCCTCTGCGCGCATACATTTCCTGCCACTCAGCCCTAGACATTAGCGCCAGTGCATGAAATGTTCCCCCGGTTTGAGTCACACGACCACCGGAGTGAAGTTCCCAGGTAACCTGGGTAGTTCTTTCTTACCAGCAAACACAGCCTAGTCAAGAATAAAATGAAGATTTCCGGCAAACAGGTTACAGCAGCGAGAGATTTGCTTGGGATCACTCAAGTCGAGCTAGCCCAAGCCGCCGGACTCAGCACGGACACGATCTTGATGTTCGAAGCGGGGAAGACCAACCCTTACTCGAGTAGCCTGCAGAAGATTGTGAGCGAGCTGGAGCGCCGAGGCATTGAGTTCATCGACGGCCAGACCCCACCAAGCGAAGGGGAGGCAATCGGCGTACGGCTGAACCTCACTAAGGCGTCGGCGTATGTCCGAGCGGAAAAGGGCGCGGCGGGGTAGGCTCATGCCCGCGGTTTCGGCGGGCTGCTGAGAAGCGTGGGTTCTTGGCAACCGCAGTCAGGCCCCTCACTGGCGCAGAACCTGAGGGTCGGCAAGCCCATGACTCACTATGAGCATGTCCAGCCGCGGGTGCGACTCTACGATCTCGTAGACGTGCACCCTACCAGGGGCCGATACTTGGTTCGCCATGCACGATCTGACCATCTATCTCTGCCGACATGGCGATACCGAGTGGTCCGCGCAGCGGCGGCTCGCAGGCCATACGGATCTTCCCCTCATCGAGCGCGGTGAGCAAAATGCACGGCAGCTCGGCCAACGCCTATGCGCTGTCTCCTTTGAGAGGGTATTGGTTAGTCCTCTCGCCCGCGCGCGACGGACCGCTGAGCTAGCGGGCCTTGGCACCGCTGCCGAAGTTGATGAGCGGCTCCTTGAGATGGACTTCGGCCATTACGATGGCCTTTCCGTCGAAGAGGTTCGGCGCCAGCAGCCCGGCTGGACATACCTTCGCGAAGGCTGTCCCGGGGGCGAAAGGCCAGCGGATGTCGGCCGCCGAGCCGATGCGCTCCTTGCCGACTTGGAGGGCATGAGCGGAAACGTCGCGCTGGTCGCCCATAGCGTGATTCTGCGAGTCGTCGCAGCGAGATTCCTGGGCCTTGACCCCGGTGCCGGAAGAATGTTCATGCTCTCGCCTGGGGCGCTGAGTATCCTTGCGTACGATAGCGTCGACGACGCTCGCGCCATCGCAGTGTGGAACGATCGGCAGCATCTGACTGGCCAGGCAGGCTTTGCCTGATATCAGAGGAGCGCTGAGCTGACCGCCACCATAGCCGGCTTTGTCGTCAGCGTGCCGAGGTCGGCCTACGTTGACAGGCGTAGGTAGCTCCATCTGCTCTGCGCACCGTCTCCCGGCAGGCTCGTAGTACCGTGGAGGCGGACGAGCCGGCTCTGCGATCGGTCGTAGCCCAGTACCAATCATTCCCTAGCCGTTCACTCGGGTCAGGGAACGATGGGGCAATTTCTTCGACGGCGGTAACCGTGCTGTTCACGATGGAAGCCCGCCAAGCCTCCGTCGAGAACGTACAGTGCTGAGCCTCGCTGGGAATGGCTAGGGGAAACGGATGGGGGAATTCGGGGCAGGCAGCACGCCGCATTTCTGCATCTGCACCCACGCAGTGCACAAGCACACCGCCATCGTCACATTAAGTCACTTCTCAAGGAATCGACGAAATTGAGTTGATGGGTATCCATTGAGCGACCGCTGAACTTGTGGCGCCGCAGCGACGAAAAATTTGCACGGACGTGGCCCGAGCGATTTGCAGCAAATCGCTCGGATGGCTTGCCGGCAAATCGCCAAGCTTGCTTTGCCGGCAAAGGGCTCTGGAGATTTGCGGCAAATCGTTTGCCGGCAAACCACGTCTGGCCAATCCGAGGATGGCTCCAGGAACTGGAAATTACAGAGGGATCGGCTCTCGGAAGTGTTGGCGGCCCGACTTTGCCGGCAAATCCCTCTGGGCCTTTGCTGGCAAATCCCTGGGCTCCTTTGCCAGCAAAGCACGACGGGCGATCTGCGACAAATGACCCGGGCAGCTTGGTGGCAAATCGATCGAGGCAGTCGACGATTGAGCAGCGAACCGCTCAAAATTCTATGGATGGGAAGGATCCTTAGTTTCGTGCTCGTATCGACACTCAAGCACCTTGCGTCCACGTGGCGAAATCGTGTCCTGCGGCACAAATGTTAGCCGGGCTGCGGTCAAAATTGTCGGCGAGCGTGATTTTTCGACAGATTAATCTGTGTCTAGCGTCCTCTATGGTACCCACATGGTGGTGCACGGATTGAAGGACGATGCGAGGAACAATACTCATCACAGGCTCTGAGGGCTTGATCGGTACAGCGCTGGCGGCGGAGCTTGTCGCAAGCTCGTGCGCTGTTCGACGATATGACAGCAAACTCATCATGAAGGGTCGGGCAATGGATGTGCTCGATCGCGCGCTTCTTGTAGAGGCGGTCTCCGGGTGCGGCGGAGTTGTCCACCTCGCCGCGGTGTCCCGGGTGCTCTGGGGGGAGCGTGATCCGGCGCTGTGTTGGCGGACCAATGTCGAGGGCACACGAAACGTCCTGCAAGCCGCGGCCCAGTCACCCGAGCGGCCCTGGGTCTTGTTCGCATCAAGCCGTGAGGTCTACGGGCAGGCTCCAGCGCTCCCGGTGGCCGACGATGCCCCCCTTGCGCCTGTGAACATCTACGGACGGTCGAAGACGGCGGCGGAGGCGCTCTGCCTCTCCGCTCGCGGCGCGGGTCAGCAGCTCGCCATCGCTCGTCTCTCCAATGTGTACGGGAGTACACGTGATCACGCCGATCGGGTGGTTCCCTGCTTCGCCGCCCGAGCAGCCAAGGGACTACCTATCCGCGTCGAAGGTCGTGAGCATACCTTCGACTTCACACACGTCACCGACACCGTGCGCGGACTGAGAGCCATGATCCGATTGCTGAGCGGGGGCGAGCGGGCTCTGCCGCCGCTTCATTTGCTGACCGGGGTGCCGACGACTCTCGGCGAGCTGGCCGATCTGGCGCGCGCCGCCGCCCTGGGGCGTAGTCCGATTGTGGAGGCCCCGCCCCGCAGCTTCGATGTCGCCCGCTTCTACGGTGATCCTCGGCGCGCCCAGGAACTTCTGGAGTTCTCCGCGCAGGTCAGCGTGCGCGAAGGCGTGCTCCGCCTGGTGAACGAATTCAGCCGGGAGTGCCAGCCCGCGCAATCGCTGTGCAGCGTCGAGGGAGGCGCCCCGCAATGAAGATCCTCCAAGTCATCCACGGCTACCCGATGCGCTATAATGCCGGGTCCGAAGTCTATACGCAGAGCCTGTGCCAGGAGCTGGCCGAGCGTCATCAAGTGCACGTCTTCACCCGCGAAGAGGATTCCTTTGCTGCAGACTTTGCGCTCCGGCAGGAGACTGACGCGGCAGACCCGCGCGTTCGCCTGCACATCGTTAACATGCCGCGGAGCCGCGATCGCTACCGGCATGAGGGAGTCGATCGGCGATTCGCCGACCTGTGCGCAGCGCTTGTGCCCGACGTAGTCCACATCGGCCACCTCAATCACCTCTCCACATCGCTGGTTTTTGCAGCCTCGCGGCGGCAGATCCCGATCGTCTACACCTTGCACGATTTCTGGCTGATGTGCCCGCGCGGCCAGTTCATGCAGATGCATCCCAGCACCGACGACCCGCGCGATCTGTGGGCGGCTTGCGATGGCCAAGAGGATCACAAATGCGCGCAGCGCTGTTATGCGCGCTATTTTTCCGGCGCGACCGATGAGGAATCCGAAGATGTGGCGTACTGGAGCCGCTGGGTCGCGCGTCGGATGCAGCACGTTCGTGAGGTCGCCGAGCACGTCGACCTGTTCATCGCGCCGGCGCGCTACCTGCATCATCGCTTTGTTCGCGAGTTCGGCCTGCCGCAGCGGAAGCTGACCTACCTGGACTACGGGTTTCACCTCCAGCGCTACGCAGGACGGCGGCGGCAACCGCGAGAGCCGTTTACCTTCGGGTACATCGGGACCCACATCCCAGCCAAGGGGGTCCATCATCTACTCCAGGCGTTCGGCCTGCTGCGCGGAGACTGCGCTCTGCGGATCTGGGGTCGCCCGCGCGGCCAAGACACCGAAGCGCTCAGGAACCTGGCCGCAGCGCTCCCAGACGGCCAGTCGAGCCGCGTAGAGTGGCTCGCTGAGTATCGCAACCAGGATATTGTGGCCGAGGTCTTCGATCGTGTAGACGCCATCGTCGTGCCATCGGTATGGGTGGAGAACTCACCTTTAGTCATCCATGAGGCGCTGCAGGCGCGGGTTCCGGTGATCACAGCTGATGCAGGGGGGATGGCTGAGTATGTTCATCACGAGGAGAACGGTCTCCTGTTCACGCATCGCAACCCGGCGGCGCTGGCTGCTCAAATGCAGCGCATGATCGACGATCCGCAGCTAGCGCACAGGCTCGGCGCACGCGGCTATATCCAATCGGCGAGCGGGGATATTCCCGACATGCGGAAGCATGCCTGTACGATCGAGGGGATCTATCAGGAGCTCATACAACGGCGGGACTCGGCGCGGATCAGCAAGCGACCCGGGCCCTGGCGCATCACGTTTGACACCAACCCCGATACGTGCAACCTGCACTGCACCATGTGCGAAGAGCACTCTCCGCACAGCGCGGCGCAGGCGGATCGCAAGGCCAGAGGGGAGCCGCGCCGGCAAATGCCGATCGAGCTCCTGCGTAAGGTGCTCGCGGAAGCGGCGGCTCTAGGTGTGCGCGAAGTTATTCCCTCCACGATGGGGGAGCCGCTGCTTTACGAACACTTCGATGAGATCATCGACCTCTGCGCGCAGTATAAGGTGAAGCTCAACTTGACCACGAACGGGACTTTTCCCGGTCGCGGGGCTAAGGCCTGGGCGGAACGGTTGGTGCCGGTCGCCTCGGATGTGAAGATTTCGTGGAACGGCGCGACCGCGCGGACGCAGGAGCTAATCATGATCGGCTCGCGCTGGGACAAGAGCTTGCGAAACGCGCGCGAGTTTATCGCGGTCCGCGATGCCCACGCCGCAGCGGGAGGGAACCGCTGCCGGGTCACATGGCAGCTCACGTTCTTGGAGCAGAACGTCCACGAGCTGGCCGACATCGTCCTGCTGGCGATCGAGCTCGGGGTGGATCGAGTGAAGGGGCATCACTTGTGGGCCCACTTCGATGCCATCAAACAGCAGTCGATGCGCCGCTCCGTAGAGGCCATCACGACGTGGAATCATGCCGTCCGGGCTGCGGAGACGGTTGCACGGGAGTACCCTCTCAAAAATGGCTGCGCCGTTTTGCTGGAGAACATCCACGTGCTCGACCCATCTGCGGTGGATGATCTAGCCCCGGGCGGACCGTGCCCCTTCCTGGGCCAGGAGGCGTGGGTCAGCGCCCAAGGCCACTTCGATCCCTGCTGCGCGCCCGACCAACAACGGCGCACACTCGGCGAGTTCGGCAATCTGAGCGAGCATAGCCTGAGCGAGATCTGGAACGGGTCCGCGTATGAGCAGCTCCTCGCCAGCTATCGCTCCCGTTCGCTCTGCCTGTCCTGCAACATGCGGCGTCCGGTGGCGCAGCCATGACGGCGGAGCTGCGTTGGCGGGCGACGACGCTCGCTCCCGACCGCACCCACCACCTGTATGATAGCCGGCCGCTGTACTCGGAGCGTTTCGATGAGGTTCTCAAGTTTCATGAGCCGGGCCTGGCGCCGGTGCGGCGTAGCGGTCGGGCGTGGCACATCACGGTTTCTGGCGAGGAGGCCTACCAGGTTCGGTTTCTCAAGACGTTTGGGTTCTACGAAGGTGCCGCTGCCGTCGCTACAGAGGCCGGTTGGTCGCACATCCGCAGCGATGGGAGCATGTTATACTCAGAGCGCTACAGCTGGTGTGGAAACTTCCAAGAACACCGCTGTGCGGTCCGGACGCTAGAGGGTGAGTACCTGCACCTTACCGTATCGGGTCGCCCTGCCTACTCCACGACTTATGCCTATGCGGGGGACTTTCGCGATGGGCTCGCGGTGGTTCAGTCGCGGGAGGGTTGGTCCACGCATATAGATCAGGAGGGTCGGTTTCTGCACGGCTGTTGGTATTTGGATCTCGATGTCTTTCACAAAGGCCTGGCGCGGGCGCGTGATGAGGGCGGATGGATGCACATCAGCGGAGCCGGCGCGGCGATCTACGAGCGGCGATTTGCTGCCGTAGAGCCCTTCTACAACGGCCAGGCGCGGGTCGAACGGCACGACGGCGGACTGGAAGTGATCGACGAACGCGGCAACACGCTCATCGAGTTGCGTCCGGCGCTGATAGATG
Organism: uncultured Myxococcales bacterium; assembly: GCA_937952145.1. GTDB lineage: Bacteria > Myxococcota_A > Polyangia > Palsa-1104 > JAEUJZ01 > JAEUJZ01. Next base: position 40 of record CALFYE010000524.1, on the reverse strand, counting down.
AGTTCTCGCAGCTTTCCGCGGATTTGGTGGGGTTTTGGCG
>CALFYE010000523.1 GCA_937952145.1 uncultured Myxococcales bacterium | reverse complement strand
CGCGATCGCTGAGCGCGCCGATCATCGGGTCATTGACCGCATCCCAGATCTTGGCGATCGAGAACACGGTGGACGCGACGGCCGCCGACATGCCGAGCGTATCGGTCATGAAGCGCAGCAGCAGCACGTTCGCCGTGACGCTCAGCGCACTCGCGGGCAGCGAACCCAATCCCCAGCCGATGCGCAACCGCAGCGGCAGAGTGCCCGCATCGGACATGCCCGCGGAAGCAGTCAGAACTTCGGCTCGCCGCGCCCCTGCAGCACGGCGTCGGGATCGGCCGGCTCCTGACCAAGTTGCGCTCGCAGATCGGTGCGATCGCGCGGTCGCCACAGGTTGGTATCGACCCCCAAAGGAATGACATCCATGCGCCCGCGATAGGCTAAGCGCGCACCGTAGGACGCTTCAAACTGCTCGCCAACGTGCAGAAGAAGCTCGGTCAGCGCCCGCCGCGCCGCATGCGATGAACAGATCACACTGTCGTAGGCACGCGGCGCATCGAGCAGTAGACGCAGCAGCGTGCCGTGCAGCATCGAGCGATAGCTAAAGCTGTGGTTGAGCAGCGTGATCGGAAAGCCAGCTCCACCCAGCGAACGGCGCAGCGCAAACATCGCATCACCCGCCAGGTTCGGCTCGTGATACGCAAAGAGCGCGCCGTTCTGTACGTCATTCGCCAGCTTAAGCTGCGGATACACGCCCAGTGTCTGGCCGCGCTGCGGGCGAAGACTGGCCAAGTTCTCGATCTGCTCGCGCGCCAAGCCGACCAGCGCCCCCGCCGTATAGAAGCGATAGTGCGTCAGCGACCCATGCTCGATCAGCGCACGGTAAAACGATCGTACCGCCATGTGTGCACCTAGCACCAAACCACTGGCCGGTCGATCGTCTCGTGGGTTGTAGGGCAATGCCAAAGACGTAGCTTGCGCAGCCATCAGGCGCCCTAGTGTACGATGAAACGATGCACGGGTCTCGACGGCGTGCCTACTACGATGCAACGGCCTTTCCTCAGCTAGCCGCGGTACAAGCCGCGTGGCCCACACTGCGCGACGAAGCCCGCAGGGCGCTGGATGCACTGGGTCACTATCTTGGCGGCCAGGCGACCTCCTCGTACATCCTTCCGCTGCGCCCCGAAGCGGAAGATCGCACGGTGTACCCGGACGAGCTTTACGCCAAGGCATGCGCCCTGGCACCGGAGACGACGCGGCTGGTGAGCGCCGTGCCCTACGTCATGGCCTTTGCATATTCGCGGCTCCAGCCCGGCAAGCACATCCCGCTGCACGAGCACTGGAACCCCAACCTTGTCGCGATCCTCTGCCTACAAGACGGCGGAAACAGTCACATCATCGTGGATGAGCAGCGCCGCGACTTTCACGACGGCGAGATCATCGTCTTCGACTACACCCTGCCGCACGAATCAAAGAACGAAGGGGCGGAGGAGAGGATCGTGCTGCTGATGATCATCGATCCGAAGAAGGCCCGGGCTTCGCAGGCACAAACGGCTTCGCGATAATCGTGTTTTCGTGTTGCGGTGCGCTGCCTGAGGCTCGTTTGGGAAACTCGCCGCGGCTGTACCAGCTCTGGAACTGACCCTGTTCACGCTCGGCCAGCGCGATATCCAGCCCGCGACGCGCCAGGGCCCAGCGATAGTTCTCAGCGATCAGGGGCTCGCTGCTTAGGTCAGCCATGCTGGGCTCGCAAGCTGCCACGACACCACGCGGAACGGGGAAGAAGAAGCCAAAGGGCTCATCCTTCTCAAAACGAATCACGGTGTTCGGGCGCGTGACTTTCCAGTTCATCGAGAACGTATAGGGCAGCCAGTCCGTCTCGATGAGTGCAGTCATGGCAGCGATGCCATCTTTGAAGTGGTTGCTCGGTCCGGAGAGCCACAGGTTGTACCCGGGCTCTGTGCACACAATGACCATCGGGTTAAAGGTCAAGATGCCGTTGCCGAAGTGGGAGTCCAGAAAGGCCCGTGGCTCATCCGCCTCAGTCGCGGCCACATCGCCGCTCGCCTGAGACGCCGGCTGACGACGAAGCCGCAGATCCGCTGCCGCCGGCCCCCCCGTCCACTCCACCTCGAATGAGTACGGACAGAGCATCTCCCAGCCGTGGACGTTGGCCACAGACAGAGGAATACACCGATACGGTAGGCCCTGCTGCGTTGCATCCATCCAGTCACGACGACGCGGCGCGGGGCGTATCTCCACCCGCTGGCCGTCGACCCACAGACACTCGAGCTTCACACCTCACCGCCTATGCAACTGTTGCAGACAAACTGCCGATAAGAGTACCATCTACCCAGCGCATTCTAAGACAGCGCGCTCTGGGATTTATCCCCCCAAACAGGAGTCAATGAAGATGGGCATTCTCGACTGGGACAATGACGGCAATTATGCGGACGATCTGCTCGGTACTGTGCTCGGCGGTATCGGCGGTGCACTCGGCGGTGCAGTGGGCGGTGCGGCCACTGGGTTTCTTTCGGGTACCAACGTCGCAGGAACGCCGGCCGGCGCCGCGATCGGTGGTGCGGCCGGTGGCGCCGCGGGCGCGGGCGCTGGCAACGGCATCGTCGACTGGATCTCCAGCTGGTAACTCCGCCTGATTAAAGAGGCCCATCTCCACCCAATCATCCGAGATCACCATGGGCCTTCTCATCGCAATGGTGGTTCCGCCCACCCTCGACCTCAACACCCCCTACGCTTCTGCTCCGCGACTGACCGGCTGGCTTCGTGCCCTCGGTCATCGGGTCGTTCAGGTCGATCTCAGCCTAGAGCTATTCCTGCGTATCTATTCGCGCGCTGGTCTGAAGCGGCTGTTCGCGGCCGTCGACACCGACAAGCTGGCGTACGATCTCACCGACATCTACGACAATCGCGAGCGCTACATCCGCGCCATCGACAGCGTGGTGGCGTTCGCGCAAGGTCGCGACATGACGCCGGTACATCGGATCGCGCGTCGCGAGCTGATCCCCGAAGGCCCACGTTTCCGTCGTGAGCGCGCGGAGCGCAGGCATGCCCCCTATGGCGAATGGGGCATCAACGATCTGGCACGCGATCTGACCGCGCGCATGTTCGGCGATCTCTCCGATCTGTTTCGTAACACCATCAGCAAGCACTACAACTTGACCACCTACGGCGATAGGCTCGCCGAGTCTTGTTCGTCCTTCGACGAGCTCGAAGCAGAGCTGACGCGTCCGGCCAATGAAATCGAGAAGATGCTGTTCGAAGCAGCATCCGACACCATTCCAGCCGACGTCGATCTGCTGTGCGTCACCTGCCCATTTCCTGGCAATGTCTTGGGTTCCCTACTGCTGGGCAAGTGGGCCGCAGAACAGCGACCCAAGGCCAAACGGGCTCTGGGGGGCGGCTACCCGTCCACCGAGCTACGCCAGATCAGCGATCCGCGCGTCTTCCGTTACATCGACTATATGGTCCTTGATGATGGCGAAGTACCGCTGCAGCAGATCACGGCGCTGCTAAGTGGCCAGGACGTGCCGCTTGAACGGACCTTCACGTGCGATTCAGGCCGCGTCGTCTATCACACGAGTGCCGCCTGCGCTGCACCCCGCTTTCGCGATCTGCCGACTCCCGACTACGAAGGGTTGGATCTGCAGCGCTATGCCCACGTCATCTACCACCTAAACCGGGTTTCGCGCCTGCTCAGCGAGGGATCGTGGCTGAAGCTGACCGCGGCGCACGGCTGCTATTGGAAAAAGTGCGCGTTCTGCGACGTTCACCTCTCCTACATTGGGGACTTCGATCCCCTGTCGGCCACTGGCCTTGCTGATCAGATGGACGCGCTGCACCAGCAGACTGGGCGCGCGGGTTTTCACTTCACCGATGAAGCGGCTCCCCCGCCGCTCATGGTCAAGCTAGCCACCGAGCTTCTGCGGCGCGATCGCAGCTACCAGTGGTGGGGCAACGTGCGCTTTGATCCAGGGTTCACGCCCGATCGCTGCCGGGTCCTCGCTGCGGGCGGCATGATCGCCGTAACTGGTGGTATCGAGATCGCAAGCGATGAGCTGCTGCCCAAGATCGCCAAAGGCATCACGGTCAAGCAGGTCATTCATGTGCTGAATGCCTTCACACAGGCGGGGATCATGACCCATGCCTATCTGATCCATGGCTTCCCGGGCGAAACCGAACAGGACACGATCAACAGCCTTGAGGTCCTACGCCAGATGATGCAGGCCAAGCTGCTTCGGTCCGGCTTCTATCACGGCTTTTCGATGACCGCCCATTCGCCGATTGGTAAGGCACCAGAGCTGTATGGACTGCGCACGCTCGGCCCCCAGTTCGCGGGCTTCGCGCATTACGTCATCCAGCACCGCTCGGCCGAGCAGAGTGGACAGAACAACGCGATCCGCGATGCCCTGCAGGCCGCCCTGGCAGCGTATGCCCGCGGCGAAGGCTTCGAGCGCCCGGTGCAAGCCTGGGTCGCGAGCTTCGGCTTCCCGAAACCAACCGTCGCGCCTGACTTTGTTACCAGCGTGCTCGCCGAGCCGCTCCCCGCCCCCAAGAGTCCGCCGCAGCTGGTTTGGCTAGGCAGCCTGCCAACCTGGAGCCGAGGACTCCTGCAGTGCAGCGATCAGCACGGCGAGCTTCTCAGCCTGCAAGTCCCCAAGTGGATGTGCGAGGCGCTGGCCCAGTGCCACCCATCCTCGTGGAAGCGAGGCCAACCGCCCCTTGCTTCCGATTTTCAGCCGAGCGACTGGCAGTCGCGCTTCGCTCGCTTTGGTCTCGCCGCAATCTGAATCGCCTCTCTGCAACGACAGCTGCGTGTACCAGCTCGCCTAGCGCAGCGCAGCGCGAAGCTGTTGCAACAAGCCAAACAAGTCCCAGTTTGAAGTCATCGAACCGATCACGCCGTCCTCGTTGACGACGTAGACCGAGGTACCGCTCCACGTGCACTGCGCCTCAGTCGGTGGGATGTTGTAGAACCAGTCGCGCTGCGTGCCAGCCGCGAGCCAGCGACATGCCACCTTGTTGCCTTCGACGATGATGTGCTCGATCTGCATCTGCAGATCTGGGAATGCATTGCGTATGGTTCGCACCAGCAGCGTGACACGCTCGCGCAGCGCCGGTTCATAGAGCTGATCGATAAGCTCCAGCTTGCCGCCGCAGAAGATCTCTAACTGAATGCGAGTTGCCAGGCGCCGCAAGCTCTCGGGATCGGGGTTCACGGCTGCGCCGCCTCGGCCAGTGCCACAGCCATCGCGTTAACCACCTCTTCGAGGTCCACCACGCGGGTGCCAGGCAAGGGCAGTAGCTGACGCAGCCAGAGCGAGCCATCGACGGTAGCCAGGTTGCCAACCGGCAGCACGAAGTTCCGCGACAGCGCAGGCGTGGGCGGCAAATTCCGAACCGGGCACAGCACCGCGACTGCTTCAATCCACGGTCGACCGTCGACATCGTGCGGCCGCAGCGTCACCGGGGTCTTCACATTTGGCACGGCGACATGCAACGAACCATCGGACTGCGTCGTCAGCGTGAACTTCGCGGCCAAGCTGACTCCGACATCTTCCCAGGTTGCGATGCGCACTGATTGAGACTCCACCATGGCCTCAGCGTATCACCCAAAGCTGGGCAGAGCCTAGCGCTAGCTTACCGCTGCTTGCCGAGCCCATTGGCTCGATTGACACGCTACGTCCCACTGCCGATACTGTGGAGTTCATGACTGAGATCATTCGCCTTCCAGGACTCATCACGTACCTGCAAGCCCAGCACAAGCAGGTGGAGACGTTTCCTGAGGACCGCATGCGCTTCACCTACTGCCAGGACGGACGTGAGGTGCCTGTGGGTGCGTACGTCCTGCGCTCGGCATCTGGCAGCCAATGGCTGACGCTGACCATGAAGGTCTGCCCGATCGGGCGATTGCGCGCACGGTCGGCGCTGGTTGCCAATGGCGAGCTTCCGGTGGGCGGCCTGACCTTGCTGCTTGGCGAAGTGGTTGCCCTGCGCCAGACCTTGCCGCTGGAGGCTCTACTGCCATCGCAGCTAGAAGAAACGCTGCGCGCGATGTTGGCAATGACCGATCAGCTCAAGCATGTGGCTGAGCTAGACGACGCGGATCTCGAAACTCCCTTCGCATACATCTTCCGGTAAGCCGATGCCGCCCAGCGAGATGAATGCCAGCGCAACCTGCGCTGACGCCGACCCGGGTGGATCAGCCCTTGCTCAGGCCGCGGGAAGTGATCCGCTGTCGCGTGCCGCCATGCAGCCAGTCACCGTGAGCGCAGGCCAGACGTGGGCCAGGCTGTGCGCGGAGCTTGCAGCGATCGGCCAGCGGCCCTTGATCCTGCCCGAGGATCTCGACACCACCCTGGCAGAGACGCTGCGCGTGGACGAGTTCGGCGACAGCAGTCACCTACGCGGGTCGATCCGTGAAAGCGTACGGGCGATCCAGCAGCGAACCGGCGATGGCGCTGAGCAGATCATCGATCGCTGCGATCCAAACTTCATGTCACGGCTCGAACAACTGGCGAGGACTCCCACCAGCGAGCAGCTATGCCTTGACGTGATCTCGCGCCCGCAGCGCCTGCTGTTGCGGCGCTGTGCGTGGACCTCGGTGCCCGAATTTATCCGCGATGTGTTGATCGATGCCGCGATCTACCAGCATGAGTTTCTGCGGGCCCGCCTGTTCTTTGGCAGCAAGAAGTGTGTCGTGCGCGCGCTGCTCGGCAGTTACCCTGCTCCGCTTGACGTCTCCTTTCTACGGCCGGTGACAGCCACAGAGGCTGAGGCCGTCGATCTATCCCAGGATCCCAGCCGTCCGAAGTGGCCGAGCGGCCACTGGCTCAGCTTCTGCCTGCCTTTGCCCGACGGGCTGCGTGCCTGGCCGGAGCTGGGCCTGCGCCTTGAAGAGCAAGGCTTGATCAACAGCTTGGCACGCGGTGCTTCATCGATTGCCGTACTGCCTAGAGCGCTGCCCGGCAACGCCGCGTCACGCTGGCACTTTCGCGTAGTCTTGCGCCCAGAGGTTAGCAGCAGCGAGATCGACAGCCTGCTCCCCCGCCTGCGGCTCATCGCTGAGCAAGCCTGCGCGCTGGGGGCTTCGCTGCGGCCGACCGGAACCCGCTCAGATCCTGCCCTTGCAGATCTGCCGGGCACGATCGCGCAGAGTCTGCGCTAGCCAGCACCTCATCGCCTGGCTTGGTCTGACCGGGCGCACCTTGCCGGCTGCACCCGGCCCATTCTCAGCTGATTCCGACGGTGTTTTGCGCTGCGACGGGCTTGCAGCTTGATAACATAGGAACTCAAATGCCTTCTCCGATCCCTTCGCATGTCGGCATCTTGGGCGGTGGCACAGCGGGTTACTTCGCTGCGCTCGCGCTGCGCAAACACTTTCCTGAGCTGCGGATCACGCTGATTGAGTCCAGCAAGATTCCGATCATCGGCGTCGGCGAGGCCACCACCCCGCCGCTTGTCGCGTTCTTGCATGACTTCCTAGCGATCGATATCCACGAGCTGTATCGCGAGGTGATGCCGACATGGAAGATCGGCATCCGCTTCGACTGGGGCTCGCGTGGCGGCTTCAACTACCCCTTTTCGACGGGCGAGCTGACCGAGGCCCACGCCTACGATGGCTACATCGACTGCGCCTCGCTGGGATCGATGCTGATGGATGCCAAGCGCGTGCCGATGTTTCGCAGCGAAGCGGGCATCACCTCTGGCCTCAAGCAGGTGCGTTTTGCCTATCACCTAGACAACGTGCGCTTTGTCCGCTTCTTGAAGAAGCTCGCACGCTGGCGGCAGATCGAGCATCTAGATGCCGTCATTGCCAGCGTCGTCACGCGCCATCGACAAGACGGCGAGGTCGAGGTGGACCAGCTGCTCACCGAAGATGGGCAGCGTCTTCGTTTTGACTTCTACATCGACTGCACCGGCTTCCGCAGCCTGCTTTTGGAACAGACGCTGGGTTCGCCATTCCACAGCTATGGCAGCAGCCTGTACTGCGATCGCGCGGCCGTGGCCAATGTCCCGCACGACGGAACTATTAAGCCGTATACCCGCGCCGAAACCATGAACAGCGGCTGGTGCTGGAACATCCCCATGGTCCATGAGGATCATCGCGGCTACGTCTATTCATCCGCCTTCTGCACGCAGGAGGAAGCCGTAGCCGAGATGCGCGCCAAGAACCCCGGCATGAGCGATCCGTGGTTTGTGAAGTTCCGCTCAGGACGTCACGAGCACTTCGTTCGCGGCAACGTCGCGGCACTCGGCAACTCGTACGCTTTTGTCGAGCCCCTGGAATCGACCGCGCTGCACATGATCATTGTCCAGGTCACGCGCCTGCTGCGGCTGCTCGATGGCGATCGGCGCGGCAGCAGCGATCACGACCCTGCCGAAGTCAACCGCCGCATCGCTGGGCACTGGGACTATCTGCGCTGGTTTCTGGCCTTGCACTATCGCTTCAACGGCCGCCTAGACACGCCCTTCTGGCAGCACTGCCGGCAGCATGTCGACATGAGCGGCCTGGCCGACACCGTCGCCGACTTCCAGCAAAACGGCCCGTTCAGCGGACGGGGTTACCAGCGTCCACCCGATGCCATCTTCGGCGGGGGCGGACTCGACATTTTGTTGCTGGGTCAAGATGTTCCGACAGCTGGTGGTCGGCCAAGCCTCGACCGGGAGACCTGGAACGCGCTGTGCAGCCGGCGTACAGAGCACCTGTCGGCAGCGCTGTCTTATCGCGAGGCACTGCACGCTCTGCGTGATCAGCCCGAGTTCCTGGATGACCTGCTTCACGGCGCCGACTCGTGGTGCGTGGAACTGGGTCGGGCGATCGTGAACTAAGCCATGATCCCAGCGAACGAACTCCGCGCATGGTGTCAGAGGCAGGCGATCGCTCTTGCTGACGAACCAGCGAGCGCAGCTAGCGTCGACTTCGGCCGCTGGCAGGTAGCTCCCCCCGCCTTTGTGCTGCACCCGAGCGACATCGATCAGCTCTGCTCGTGCATGCAGTTCCTGGCGGAACAGCGGCAACCCTATGTCTTTCGGGGAGCCGCGCATAGCTCAGGCGGACAGACTTTATTCGCTGGTGGCCTGGTCATTGACCTGGGACGACTATGCCGGGTGCTGGGAGACGATCCCAACCGCGAAGAGATCACGGTGGAAGGCGGGATGACGTGGCGGGCGCTGCTTGAGCATCTGGCAGCGCAGGGACGACGGCCGCTGGGGCTAACCTCCTGCTTTGATGCAACCGTTGCCGGCACAGTCGCGGTCGGCGGATTCTGTGACACCACCCATCTGTATGGCCTGCTGACGGCGGCGGTGCGCTCGCTGCAATTGGTTACCCCGGATGGCAGGCTGCACCATGTGTACCCGGGCGATCCGCTGTTCGACTATTCGCTGGCTGGCCGCGGACAGCTGGGTGCACTCGCGGCAATCACGCTGCGCACGCTGCGTCGGCCGATCGGTCTGACAATTCGCAGCGTCACATGGCCTTCGCTCGCCGACCTGCTGCGCGACTCGCTGGTGATCGCTCAGCTTGGACTCTATGAGTTCCTGCGTTCTCGCTTGTTCTTTCGCGATGGCGGCTGGCATGGACAAGCGATGTTCGGGCACTTTTCCGAGCGCGATGCCGCGGTCCCGCCCGCGGTCGAGATCGATGCGCTTCGCCCCGATTCGCTCTCAGAGCTTGGGCAGGTGCCACTCCACGAGTACTTGCACGAAGACACGCCCCCGGCCTGGCCCTATGCCTGCCCGGCGGTTGAGGTCGCGCTGCCGGTGCCTCGCGGGTTGGCGATCTGGGAACGCCTGGCGCAGCACCTGCACGATCACGGCCTAGTACCCTTTCTCGATCACGGCATCGCGGTCATGCTGGTGCCGCGACAGGCAACCGTTTTGGCTCCTTTGCCCGACGCAGACTACAGCTTTTTGGTGGCCATTCGTCCGCGCATTCCTCCCCAGGAAGTACAGCGCTACCTACCGAGTCTGCGCCAGCTTTCTGCTCTGGCGATCCAGGAAGGAGGCTGCCTGTACCTCATGTCGGTCGAGCCGGATGGCCAGGTGCTGCGCCTGCAGTACGGCGAGCGCTGGCAGCGCTGGTGTGCCGTGAAAGACGCTGTCGACCCGCTAGGGTTGTGCTGTCCTGGTCTATTGCGACCTACCGCCGCGCCAGAGCGCTTGCCCTTCGCAACCGATCGCTGAAGCCGCTTAGTGGAGGTGCCCATCCCATGACAGAGACACGCTCACGACGACGCGCCTTCTACGACTGGACACGCTTTGCGGAGCTGGCCGATGTGCGTGCCCACTATCGGACGATCGCGCAAGAAGCTCGCTGCGTCCTGGCAGAGCTTGGCCCCACCGTCAGCGCCAAGCTGGGCGCGACGTATGCGCTGCCTCTAGTCGGTGAGCCCGATGATCGACACCCGGTTGCCGACCTAGTCTTTGCCCGCGCTCGTGAGCTGTCCCCCACCACCAGCCGGCTGCTAACGCCGGTGCCCTATGTCGTCGCGTTTGCATTTTCGTACCTACCGGTGGGCGCCAGCATTCCGCTGCATGAGCACTGGAATCCATACCTGGTAGCAGCGCTATGCCTGCAAGGCGGTGGCGCCAGTCACATCCTTGTTGGTGGCGAACAGCGCGACTTCAGCGATGGTGAATTCGTCGTGTTTGACTATTCGCTGCCGCACGAGGCGCACAATCAGGGTGACATCGATCGCATCGTGCTCTTGGTCACCATCAACCCCCGCCTCGCCCCCAAGGCCGCACCAGGCACCGCGACGACAGCCTGATGCAACGTGTGAGCGCGAGGGTGTGACGTCACTCAGCGAGGTGAGCGAGGTAGCCCAAGCCCTGCGCCTTGGGCGCTTCGAGCATCTGGGTGAAGCGACGCGCACTATCACAGAGGGCATGCAGCGCGCGGCCTAGCTGGCTGGGTCGCAAACCACGCAGCGGTAGGTTGTGATCGACACACAGATAGTCGCCGACCAAGCACAGGGCCCCAACCGGCTGCAGGGTGTCAGTCAAGGTCTTGGTCAAGGCGGGGTTTGCTGGCGCTGTGCGCACGCCCATCAGCAGCCACGAAGTACCACTATTGCGAGGCGTATGCCGAAAGAAGATGTTGAAGATGTCGCCTTGGTACGCATAGCGAAAGCGAATGTTGTCACCGTTGAAGATCTCGTAGTGCGGGCTCAGAGTCAGCGCATGTTCGAGAAGCTCGCGCCAGGTTGCGAACGCCTCATCGGGCCGGGTCGCGGTTTTGCTTGCCGCTTGCTCAGTAGCTGGAGGTGACGGCTGCGGAGAATCGGGACCTAGGTTGCTCATTCGTAGCCTCCGCCCATTTCTGAGGTCTGTGCTTCACGGATCTGCGCGCGGGCGCGCGGTGCCTCTGAAACCAGAAAGTCAGCCACCTCTTCTAGGTTTTCGCGCAGCAGGCCATCGACCGGCAGCGTCTGAAAGATGAGTGCCTGTCCCGCCGACAGGGCCAGCTGAGCGATAGGCAGCTCAAAGTTGTAGACCAGCAAGGCGCTCGGCTTGAGCTCACCCTGTGGGCAGAGCGAAATCGCCAGCTCAAGCCAGTCGTATCCATCGTGCTGCACAGTCCGGATACGAAGCGGTGGATACTTACCCTGAAGCTGCGCGATCCACTCATGCAGAGAGTTCATCGTGATCAGTATATCAAAGCCGCGTCATCGGCTGCCGAGCCGTGAGTCAGGGATCGCAGGATCGCGCCCCAAGCCTGGGCGGCTTCATCCCCCGCAGCATGTAAAGACATGCGACCCACCTCGATCCGCACCGCATCCACCTCGGCTTGCCAGCCAGTCAACGCATCGGGTCCGGCGGCAGCCGCTTGCTCGATGCGCGCCACGGCGGCCAGCATGTCGCCTGGCGCATGCCGCCCCGCAGTGGCCAGGCCGTCGAGTGTCCCCCCATCGTAGGTGACCGTGATGCAGCCGCACAATGCCGCCTCGCGCGGTAGCAGGCCATAGCCTTCTTCCGTGCTGAGAAAGACGAAGATCAGCGACTCCTGCAGCGCGGCGATGGTCTGCGCTTCGCTGAGCTCGGCGATGCGCAGCCAGGTGAAGTCGCCGAGCTGATTTCTACCCTGCCGCGCGCGGGCCGCCAAGATCTGACGCAGGCAGGCCAGCCCCGATGGGTTCTTAGGTGCCCAAGCGATCTGCCGTCGCTTGTCACGCAGGGGTCGCGCCGCGAAGCGATCGAGATCCAGCCCGGGCCGTGTGAGATGTACCGGTGTACCTGGGTAGGAATGCCGCAGGATCTGGGCGTTGTGCTCTGAAACGGCCAGCACGGCCACGACATCGGCGCACTCGTAAGGCGACGGGGCATCGGCCTCAAACCCCAGCGCGCGAAAGCCGCTATGGATCCCTTTGTTGAAGATCACCTTGCGGCCAGGCAGTGCGTGAATTCGGGGTCCCAGATCCTCCGGCAGTACCAGCAGATCGAGGGTGGGCTCGTACAGTCGTGAAAACTCGGCCGGCCCGATGCTCCGCGTGGTGTTCTCGAACCAGCCCAGCCGGAAGTCTTCGCGTCCATGCACCACGAACGCCTGGAAGCCTCGCTGGTTGAGTGCATCGACCTGAGCATAGGTGTGCTTCTGGCCACCGGCGGGGCGCTGGTGATCGTAGGCGTGAAAGAACAAGCGCGGCTCGCGGCGCAGGATCGCGCTCACCGGTCCTCACTCTCGGCACTGGCATGGCTTGTGCTCAGCCGGTGCAGCCAGAAGCGCTCGCAGAGCCGAGCGGGCGATCCGCCGCGCAGCGATGCAAGCTGCGACAGCAGCAGGGCCGCGCGCTCCGCTGATTTGAAGCTGCCGATGATCTGACTGCGATAACAGCAGGCTGCCGCGATGCGCTGCGACATGTACGGCGTGACCTCAACGCTGCGCGCCTCCCAGTCGCTGCCAAGTGTCAGCAGCCGCCGGTCGAGTACGTCTGGACGCAGCGTGTAGGGCAGCTCTTCATAGTAAACGGCTTGCGCGCCATGGCGCTCAAGCTGCTGCGCGGCAGCGAACAGCAGCCGGTGATCGATATGCGAGCCCACCGCGAGCGGCGCGACCAAGCGCGGCCGACCGCTGTGCTGCCACAGATCTAAAAGTCGCGCAGTGATCTGCCCACGCAGGACGTTGTCCGGGGGCACCCCTGCCTCCCAAATATCGCTCCAGCGCTCGATCTCTGGGCGAAAGACCGCGTCGGCATACTCAAGGTGTAACCAAGCACTGCCGAGAACCGCCATCGCTTCGAGATCTTCGGTACGCCGCTGCTGCCACAGCGCATGCAGCGCTGCGTGGGTGACGTCTTCGAGACGGAGCAGCGAACGATGCAGGGCCCGTAATGGCAGATCACTCGCCGGGGGCCCGGCGAACACGGTAACGACTCGCGTCCGCAGCCCGTGCGCCCGGTCATGGCACAGCGAACCGGCGCAGGAAAACGCCACATCATCGAAGTGCGGCGAGAGATACAGCACGTCGAGGCGGTCGAGATCCGGCACGGGTTGAGTGTATCACCTCACCACGTCGCCCTGCGTCGCCTTCGGCGGCTACTTGCACTGGTCGGCAGCGGCCTGTGTCTCGGCATCGAGCACACAGTCCGCGTAAGCCGCGTGATCAGCAGTCGGCTGCGCCTGCATGCGCGCCTGGAGCATGCCGTGGCAGCGCTGCTGGCGATCGTTGGGCGTGCCTTTGTCCGCACGCACCCGACGGATTTTGGCCTGCGTGCAGAGCACCGCGTGATCCGCTTGGCGATTACAAGCCACAAGCGGAGAAGCCAAGCTTAAGAAGCACAGGAGGGAGGCAAGTGAACGACGCATAGCTCAAGCGTCAGATGGAGGCGCCAAGGGGTCAAGTATGTCGATACCGGGCGATGTTTTTCCGTGCCTGATGATGGCCAAGTCGTCTCTCCCTTCCGCAAGCGGGTTGATATGCGGAATGCTTCTAGGTCAGCGTCCCCGAAATTCGTGACCTCAGGGCCCCTGCCTAGACAGCCTCGGCTGCTAGGCGCGACGAGGGAGCATGCCCGTCGGCATGTGACCCCGGAGTCGATCTAGCGATCAACGACGCAGACGAGGCTGGATAGGCATAGGGATGGGGTCAGGAATTTAGGGGACGCTGACCTAGGCCGGGGGCGACTGGGCCAGGGCGGCGTCGATGGCGCTCTTGAGCTCTTTGCTATCCGGCTCGATAGAGCTCGGGAAGGCGGCTCGCACCTGACCATCGCGGCCGACAAGGTACTTGTGAAAGTTCCACTTCGGCGCGCCGTGTCCCTTGGCCAGTAGCTTGTAAAGCGGGGAAGCGTCGGCGCCGATCGTCTTGGTCTTTTCCCACAGCGGGAAGGTGACGCCGTAGCGCACCTGGCAGAACTTGGCGATGGCCGCCGCGCCACCCGGCTCTTGCGCACCGAAGTCGTTCGAGGGCACCCCGATGACCACGAGATCGCGATCTTTGTAGTGCTGGTGCAGCGCCTCTAGGCCGGCGTACTGCGGGGTGTAGCCGCACTCAGAAGCGGTGTTGACGATCAGCAGCACCTTGCCGCGGTACTGAGCCAGCGACTGTGGCTCACCGGAAAGCGTCTTGACCGTCAGATCGTAAAGGGGAGAGGCGGCGGGCTTGGCAGCGGCAGTCATCTTGGCGGGCTCCTTAGCCAGCGCGGTCGCTGAGATCTGAGCCAGTCCCAGCACCGCAAAACAGAGGGAAAGCGATGGACGCGACATACGGGCGGTAAGATGCCGCGCCGATCGCCCCCTCGTCACGGCTTTTGTGGTCACACTCGTGCGGGGAAGGCGTCTCGCTACAACACCGGCAGGTGCACCTTGACGTCGGTGTCGTGGCCGCGACGGAAGCGAAAGTCGCAGCGGCTGCCGCCCTGGGCCAGCGTCTCGCGTCGCTGCAGGCCCCAGCCGAAGGCCTCGCTACCCGGGATGTCGGCCAGGCAGATGTAGGGAGCGAAGTCGCGGGCTCCGACGGCAAGCGCCAGCTCGAAGATGGCGCAGCGGGTGTAGTTCACGCCGTAGTCGAAGTCGCCGGCCACGCCCTCGACGAAGCCGAAGACCCAGCCGCCCAGCGCCCGCTCGCCGGAGCGCCGTGCCAGGAAGCGCGACAGAGCTCGCATGAGTCCGCTGAACATTCCCTGGCTCGCCAGCCAGCGCTCGATCCCCGACATCGCCGCGAAGCGCGTCCGCGTCGCCCCCTCGCAGAGGGTCCAGCACTCCGCGGGAGAGAGGCCGCGCGGCGCCAGCGAAAGATACATCGCGATGTACACCGCGCCGCCGATGGTAAACGAGCGCATGTGCGGCGCCTGCCAGCCGGGATCCGGAGCCTGCGCGAGCAGCCGCAGGAAGTGTGTCTCTGCCTCGGCCAGCACGGCGCTCGTGGTCGATTCGTCGAAGCGAGCACGCAGCGCAGTGGCAAAAAATGGCCGAAAGCGAGCAAGCTCAGCGAGCGCGGCCCGGCGGACGCGCAGGAGCGACGGGGACGGCGGAGGCGGGGATGCGGCGGTCATGCCCCCCCAGTATCGCCTATTCCCACTCGATCGTGCCGGGCGGCTTGGAGGTCAGGTCGTAGACGACGCGATTGATGCCGCGGACTTCGTTCACCAAGCGACTGGCAATCGCTTTGAGATCGGAGAGCGGAAGCTCGCTGGCCTCGGCCGTCATGGCATCGACGGAAGATACGGCACGAATGCACAGCGCCGACTCGTAGCTGCGGCTATCGCCCATCACGCCGACGCTGCGCACCGGCAACAGCACGACGAAGGCCTGCCAAGTGCGGTCGTACAGCCCACGGGCGTGCAGCTCTTCGTAAAAGATGGCGTCGGCGCAGCGCAGGATCTCGATGCGCTCGGGCGACAGCGCCCCCAAGCAGCGAATCGCCAGGCCCGGTCCGGGGAAGGGATGCTGATGCAGGATGTACGGATCGATGCCCAGGAGCGCGCCGATCTCGCGCACCTCGTCTTTGAAGAAGCGACGCAGCGGCTCGATGAGCTTGAGCCGGCTCCACTCGTCGGGAAAGCCGCCAACGTTGTGGTGGCTCTTGATGGTGTGGGCGCGGGCTAGCTGGTTGTGCGCCGACTCGATGACATCGGAGTAGATCGTGCCCTGTGCCAGATGTGTGAACTGCTCGTGGCCGACGTGATCGGCAAACGTCTCGACGAACAAGCGGCCCATGCTGCGGCGCTTGGTCTCGGGATCGCTCTGGCCTGCCAGCGTCCCCCAGAAGCGCTCGCTGGCATCCAGGACTTCGAGACGAATCGTCGGATAGTTGGCAAAGACGCGGCTCAGGTTGGCCACGTCGTAGCGCCGCAGGAAGCCGTGGTCGACAAAGAGCGCGCGCACGTGCGTGACCTGCGACAGCAGCACCGCCATCACCGTCGAATCGACGCCGCCCGAGACCGCGCAGACCACCTCAGGCACGCCGGCGAGGTCGGCCGAGAGCGCGCTCTTGACGCCTTCCAGCTCGTCGCGCAGGTTCCAGTCCGGCTGGCGCTGGCAGATGTCGCGAGCGAACGACTCCAAAAGCAGCTTGCCCTCAGGCGTGTGATAGACCTCGGGGTGGAACTGCAGGCCCCACAGCCGACGGGCTGGCCGGCCTGCGCTGGTCAGTGCATCACTTCCCGGTCGCAGCGAAAACGCTGCCGGCTTGCCACCCGAGCTCAAGAGCAGGCTGGCCCCGGGCGGTAGCGCGACCACCGAGTCGCCGTGGCTCATCCACACCTGCGTGCTCGGCGACAGGCGCGCAGTCAGCGGATCGAGTCGACCGGCCGCCGTCTTCTGCACCACAGCCGCGCCATACTCGCGATGGGCAGCCGCGGCCACCTGCCCGCCCAGCACCTGCGCCAGCCACTGATAGCCAAAGCACAGACCCAGGATGGGGATGCCGAGATCCAGCAGCGCGGGATCGGGGTCGTAGCCCTGCCCGACGCTGGCCGGCGAGCCCGAAAGAATAATGCCGTCAGGACGCGGCGTTCGATGGGCCAGCGTGGCGGCAGACGTGCTGCCGGAAAGGACCTCGGTGGCGTAGCCCTGACTGCGCAGCCGACGGGCGATGAGCTGCGTGTACTGCGAGCCGTAATCAAGGACGGTGATCATGAATCGATGAGTCCTTGTGCCTTAGCTCGCCGAGCTCGAATAGCCCGAGTAGTTCGGCGCCTCGGCAGTAATCGTCACGTCGTGGACGTGGCTCTCGCGCAGGCCGCCCGGCGTCAGGCGACGGAAGCGCGCCTTGCTCTGCAGCTCAGGCAGGTCGCGGGCCCCGACGTAGCCCATGCCGGCCCGCAGGCCGCCGGTCAGCTGCTCGACGACCTGCTTGAGCGGTCCGCGATAGGGCACGCGCGCCTCGACACCCTCGGGCACCAGCTTGGTGGCCTGATCGACATCTTGCTGGCGATAGCGGTCGCGACTGCCCTTCTTCATCGCCGCCAGCGAGCCCATGCCGCGGTACGACTTGTAGCTGCGGCCCTGGTACAGCACGATCTCGCCGGGGCTCTCGTCGGTGCCGGCAAACAGGCTGCCGATCATGACGGCATCGGCGCCGGCAGCGAGGGCTTTAGTGATATCTCCGGAGTAGCGGATGCCCCCATCCGCGATAATGCCTATCCCGGGCTCGCCGCTGCGTCGCGGGTAGTGCTTGCGCACCGCCTCGGCGACCTCGACGACGGCGCTCCACTGCGCGACGCCGACGCCGGATACCACGCGGGTGGTGCAGATCGAGCCTGGTCCCATGCCGATCTTTACGATCGTCGCACCGGCCTCGATCAGCGCCAGCGCGCCCTCGGCGACGCCAACGTTGCCGCCGATGATCGGCAGCCGGGGATAGCGCTTGCGCAGCGTCCGCAGCGTGCTCAGCACACCCTCGCTGTGACCGTGTGCCGAGTCGAGGACCAGGCAGTCGACGCCGGCTTCGACCTGCAGCGCGGCCCGCTCGATGCCCTCGTCGCCGACACCGATCGCTGCCGCCACCATCAGGCTGCCCTGCGAGTCACGCAGCGACGAAGGATGCGACTCTGACTCGCGCCAGTCGCGCGAGGTAATGAGGCCCCCTAGGCGACCTGCTTCGTCGACAAGCGGCAGCTTTTCCAGCTTCCACTTGCGAAAGAAGGCCTCGGCATCGGCCCGCGTCGCCGACATCGGCAGGCTGTGTACTGGCGTCGACATGATGTCCGCCACCCGCGCCGTTCCGTCAGTGACGTAGCGGATATCGCGCCCCGTGCACATGCCGACCAGCACGCCGCGATCGTCGACCACCGGGAAGCCGGTGACGCCGGTCTCGTGGATTAGCTGCTGCACCTCGTCGATGGTCTGGTTGGCTTTGATCGTGAGCGGGCTGTGGATGACGGCGTGCTGAAACTTCTTCACGCGCCGCACCATCTTGGCCTGCTCGTCGGGGGTGCAGTTGCGATGCAGCACGCCCAGGCCGCCGAACAGGGCCATGGCGATCGCCGTCTGCGACTCGGTTACGGTGTCCATCGCCGCCGATAGCACCGGGATCTTCAGGCACAGCCCACCAAGCCCCGTCTCGATGCGGCAATCGGACGGCAGCACCTGCGAATAGCCCGGCATCAGCAGCACGTCGTCAAACGACAGCGAAAGCTCCATCGCTTCGCCAGCAAAGCTCGGCGGCGGCGGCGTGCCCTGCGAAGCCAAGGGCCCCATCCTCGGCGAGCTCCCCAGCGAGGTCCCCAGCGACGTAAGTGAAGCCGCAAGCGGCGAGTCGGCCAGGGCAGAAGACGAGGGAACAGACGCTTCGGGGCTGGGCTTGGTCGGCATGGACGGTCGTATACACAAACCCCACCCCATAGTCACCCATAGTCATTGAGCATTTGCCAGACGCGCGGTACGGTTAGAGCGATGTCTACAGATCCAGTCGCTGCCACCGGGGGTGAAGGGGCAGCTAGCAAGGACGCGGGGAGCAGCCGGATTCGCACGGCGGCCTCTTTGGTAGGTCGCACGCTCAAGGGCCAGTACCGACTTGAAAAGGAACTGGGCCAGGGGGCGCACGGCGTGGTGTTCCGCGGCACGCAGCTGGCGCTGCAGAAGCCGGTGGCCATCAAGATGCTGCGGCCCGACGGCTTCCACGGCAACGACGCGCTCGACCGCTTCTCGCGCGAGGCGACGGTGGTGTCGAAGCTGGTGCATCCCAGCATCGCGCAGGTGCTGGACTTCGGCATCGAAGACGATATGCCGTTTCTGGTCATGGAGTTCGTCGACGGCAAAGAGCTGACCGAAGTCACCGAGAGCGAGGGACCGCTCGCCCCGGCCCGCGCCGTCGCCATCATCCGCCAGCTGGCCTCGGCGCTCGACGAAGCGCACGGGCGCGGCATCGTCCATCGCGACATCAAGCCGCACAACATCCGCCTGATGCGCTACTCGCCGGGTGGGCAGATCTTCGTCAAGGTGCTGGACTTCGGCATCGCCAAGCAGATCAGCGACGATGGCGGCGGACAGAAGCTGACCGCGACAGGGGCGGTGATGGGCACGCCGGCCTACATGGCGCCGGAGCAGGCGGGGGGCCAGCCGCTGACCGCTCGTGCGGATCAGTACGCGACGGGAATCGTGCTCTACGAGCTCTTGACGGGCAGCGTGCCGTTTAACAGCAAGACGATAAGCGGCGTCATCATGGCCCACCTGACGCAGCCGCCGCCCGAGCTTCCGCCGCAAGTGCCCGAGTCGCTGCGCAAGATCGTCATGCGGCTTCTGGCCAAGGATCCAGTCGAGCGCTTCGAGAGCTGTGCTGCCCTCGATCGCGCGCTTGCCGACTGCGAGTCCGCCTGTCGTGATGTCCCGGCGCTGCGACGCGACCAGGCCCCGAGCACAGACGGCAAGCCAGCGACGCTGACCCTAGCGGCCGCCGCCACCGCCACCCCCACTCCCGTCGAGACCGGGGCTGCAGGACCGAGCCGCAAGCTCATCCTGGGCGGGGCTTTCGCGGCCGCGCTATGCCTTATTGGTGGGGTCGCGGTGTTCGCCCCTAAGCGTCACAAGCCAGCCGACCCGGCGACTAATCCGGTGACCAATCCGGTGACCAATCCGGCGACCAATCCGGCGACCAATCCGACCGGTGGCCCTGAGGCGGGCCCCGCTGCAAACGGCAACCCAGCCGGCACCTCGCCCACCAAGACGGGCGCTGGCGCCGACAAGACCGACCCAGTTCCCCCAACGGCGGGCACGGCCAAGCCGACTGGAAAAGACGGCGGCGAGACCAAGCCGCATGCGGTCACCGCGTCAAACCCCGGGACCAAGCCCGCCGGCAAGCCCGCTGCCGAGCCGCCCGATGTCAAAGAGAAGCTCGATCGCGTCGAGGCCCTGCTGAAAGCTGGCACCTACGACGAAGCCGCCTCGATTGCGCTGAAGACGACGTTTAGCCATCCGACGCCGCGCGCCTATCGCCAGCTGGTCACGGCCTACTGCAACCTGGGCGACCTCAGCCACGCCACGACCTACTTTCACCGCGTCGCGGGCGGCGACAAGCGCGCGCTGGTCTCACTCTGTCGCAAGCACGACATCGACCTGAACTAAACTAGGCTGCGTGCGGAAGCCGGGGGGCTCCGAACTGCGAGAGGCAAGGGGGGATCTCGCAGCGCCCTGTGGGATCGGCGGCAGCTGAATCTCGCCGCACGACTCCGTCTGTGCCCCCGCCTTTTTGATTGAGGAGCGAGCGCGATGCCTGACCACCACGCACCTATCCGCAAAGACGCCTTCGCCAACTATCTGCGCGGCCGCTTTTCGCCGGCCGGCTACGACGTCAGCGAGGTCGCCGACGCGCCGTACAAAGAGCTCGTCAAGCACCAGCCGGAGGGCTTTTCCTTTGGCCTGAGCATCGGCCGCGATGGCAGCGTCAACCCCGGCGACAAGGCGCGGGTCGGCGTCTGGTTTCGCCCGGCCGGCAAGGGCGGCATTGCCGAGCTGTCGGCGCTGCGTAACCACTATCAGGTCAAGCTGCAGCAGCAGGGCCGCGGCTGCCGTATCCATAGCTGCGCGCCGCCAGTCGGGACGTTTTTCCTGTTCTGGGAGACGACGGCGCCGCTGCCGGAAGGTGCCGTCTCCGCGTGGGTTGAAATGGTAGAGGAGCTCTCGGGGCTATGCTTTGATACCGATGCTCTGGATGCCTTCCTCACTGAAACGACCTGACGGAGCCTCGCGATGACGCCCGCGCACACGCCCCATCCTGCCCTCCTGCCTGCTCCATCCGCTGTCCTCCCCCGCCGCGCCTGGCCCTGGCTGTCCGGGGCGGCGCTCGGCCTTGTGACTTGGCTGGGCTGCACGCCGGGCGATCAGAGCGGGCCCGCCGACATGACGCCGCTGCCCGATCCGCAGGTACGGATCGCCCACTTCCTCGTCGATATCCCGTCCTTCGACATCTGCGTCAAGGGGCCCGGGGACAGCGAATTTACCGGCCCGCTGATCAAGACCATGCTGCAGCGCAACGGCGGCGTGTCGTACAGCTACGCGACGGGCTATATGCCGCTTAAGCCGGTGGCCTATGTCGCGCACGTCGTCTCGGGGCTGGCGACAAGCTGCAACGTCACCTCGCTGGGCGGCGTGCCGGATCAGAACCTGATGATGCTCTCCGGCGGCAAGCACTACACGCTGGCAGCGATGGGGGCCCCGCCGTTTACCGCCTTCAAGCTGCCGGTGGTGGCGCTCTACGAAGACGACGTCTCGGTGGTGGGCGGGCAGGCCCGGCTGCGCTTCATCCACGCCGCCGATGGCCAAAGTGGGCTGGAATTCGGGAGCGGAAGCAGCGGCACCTACACCCGCAACTTCAGCGCCTCGGACTACACCAAGGTCGGTGATGCGGCGGGCCAGACCTATCTCACCGTCCCCGCCGTAGCCAACGGCACCTACAGCCTGCGCGTCGCGGGGGCAAGCGGCGATCTCGTCCCCCTGCTCAACAAGGTCACGCTGCTGGCCGGGGCCGTCTATACCGCCACCGCCATCGGGGTCGCCGGCAGCGGAACCTCAGCGCTAGCCATCTCGCTGTGCAACGACAGCGCAGCGCCAACCAGCGGCCTGGCGGCCTGCAACGAGCTTCGCTAACCCCCCCGCCGGATTCCTCGCGCTTCCCGTCGCAGATAAAGATTGATAAAGGCGTAGGCGCTTATCTAACATTTCAATGTGGTGGATAAGCCTGATCTGTCATCTCCGGTCGGCGCGGGGGGATTCTCGGGATCTGCGCCCTCGCTACCGGGGGAACCCAGGGGCCGAGGGATGGGCTCCTCCTCGGGACCCGTCGGTTCGGTCGCCCCTAGCGCGCTGGCCAGCCTCGCCGGAAGCTCAGGCGCGTTGCCGGCCATCGACCCGCCGACGCCGCAGAGCACCCGCTCTCGCCCAGGTGGGCCTCCCTCGACGCCCCCGGGCGGAGGACCGCCGCCCAGCGAGCCGCGGGGCTTCAAGCGCTTCTTGCCCCGCTCGCTGTGGGTGCAGACGCTAGGTCTTTTGGGGCTGTCGGTCGCGGTCACCGTGACGGTGGGCGGCCCCATCGTCGCGCCGCGCCTGCAGCAGCAGGTCCTGGATCAGCTTGTCCGACGGGGACGCACCATGGCCCGCACGCTGGCCAAAGACTACGAGCTGCGCACCGCCCTGAGCACCAACGATGCGACGCTCGGCGCCTCGGTGGTTCGCAGCTACGCCCAGAGCGACGAAGACATCCGCTACGTCGCCCTGCTGCGCGGCCGCGAGATCTGGATCGTCGCGCCCGAGAGTGCCCCCAAGGACGAGATCCTCGCCACCCCGACGAACGCCCCCGAGCACGGCGGCCCCGCGACGGGGTCAGCCGGGCTGGTCCTGCCGATGGACAACAGTGCGCTGCGGCTCAGCGAGCCGATCCCGCTGGGTGATGGCAGCGGCGCGGTGGTGCTGGGCCTGTCGACCCAACGCTCGCTGGAGCGCGCCCTGCAGGCGACCATCGGCTCGCTGGCCACTGGCTCGCTGCTCGTCTTCACCCTGTTCATCCTGTTCTTCTTTCGCTGGGTGGCCAGCCGCCTCAATCGCATGGTGGCCTTTGCCCAGGCCGTCGCGACCGGCGTGCTGAACAACACTCTGCCGGATAACACCGACGACGACATGGGTCGCTTGGCGCAGGGCCTGCGCATGATGGCGCAGCGCACCGGCGATGTGGTCCTGCAGCTGATGGAAGCCTCGCGGCAGCTGACCACCGCTTCGTCGGAGCTCTTGGAAGCCGCGACGCAGCAGTCGAAGAACATGAACGATCAGGGGACCAGCGTCGCCGAGATGGGCGCGACGGTCGCCGAGCTGCGTCAGACGTTCATCGAAGCCACTAACAAGGCGGAAGCGGTCATTGATTTGGCCCGCCGCTCGGAAGAGTCGTCGTCGGGCGGCAGCTCGGCGGTGCGCGAGAGCATCGAGGGCATGGTGCACATCCGTGATCAGGTCGCGGCCATCGCTCGCACCATCCACGGCCTGCTGGAACGGACCGATCAGATCAACGCCATCATCGAAGTCGTCAACGACCTCGCCGAGCAGTCGAACATCCTGGCACTCAACGCCGGCATCGAGGCAGCGCGGGCCGGTGAGCACGGGCGCGGCTTCTCGGTCGTCGCTCGCGAGGTACGCAGCCTGGCCGAGCGCAGCAAGGAGTCGACGGCCGAGGTGCGCTCGATGCTGCAGCAGATCCGCCAGGCCGGCCGCGAAGCCGTGCGCGTCATCGAAGAGGGCACGCGGCGCTCGGAAAACGGCGTCGTCCTGGCCAATGCAGCGGGCGACTCGATCCAGCGCCTCGGCGACACCATCGTCAGCTCGTCGGCGTCGGCGATGCAGATCGCCACCCTGACCCGCCAGCAGTCGGTCGGCATCGACCAGATCTGGCAGGCCACCAAGGGCATCGATCAGTTCACCCGCGACGCCACTCGCGGCATCGCCCGCCTGGAAGGCGCCGCCGCCAACATGAAGTCCTTGGCCGGTCGCTTGAGCGACATCGTCGGCCGCTACAAAGTCTAACGACGCCCAGATCGGGCCCGCAGACTCGCCGGCACAGGCTGCGCCGGGATGGCGTATGCTGCCGGCCCATGCACAAGTCGTGGATTGTGTTTACGGTCAGCCTGCTGGCCTCCCCCGCGTCGGCGAGCCCGCTGTCGATCGCCGAAGCGGTCGAGACGGCGCTGCGCGAAAATCCCAGCATTCGGGGGGCCCTGGCCACCGCGCAGGCGGCGCAGGCCCGCATCGGTCAGGCCCGCTCGACTTGGCTGCCGCAGGTCACCGCATCCAGCCAGGTCCGCGCCGACACCAGCTACCAGACCGGCGTCGCGCAAGGCGCCGAAGCCGTGAACACCCTGCGCTACAGCGGCGGGCTGCAGCTAAGCCAGCTGATCTACGACTTCGGCCGCACCAGCGCGCGCATCGGCGGGGCCGAGGCTGGCACTGCCGCCGCGCAAGCCGATAGCGAGACCGTCCGCTCGCAGGTCGCGCTGCGCGCCATCGGCAGCTTCTACAGCGTGCTGCAGGCCGAGGCCCTGCGCGAAGTCAGTCGGCGCACGCTCGAACAGCAGCAGCAGCGGCGCCTGCAGGCCGAGAGCTTCTTCCGCATCGGCACCCGTCCCGAGATCGACGTCCTTATCGCCCGCACCGCCGTCGCCAATGCCGAGCTAGCGCTCGTCCAGTCGGAGAGCAGCGTCTACACCGCGCGCACTCAGCTCTTAGAAGCCCTGGGCATCCAGAGCGAGCACGCGCCGCCGGCCCACGCTACCAGCGCCTCTGGTGCCCCGCAGGCCTGGCTCGATCGCCCGCTTATGAACGTCGCCAGCCCACCGCTCGCCGTCGAGAGCAGCGATCCGCCCATCGACACCCTGCTCGACGAGGCGCTGCGCCATCGTCCCGACTACGCCGCCGGGCGCGAGCGGGTCCGGCAGGCCGAGTCCACCGTCGCGGCTCTGCGCGGCGACTACCTGCCGCAGCTCTCGCTGGGGGTCAACGGGCAGCTGTCGGGCAGCATCGGCGGACTCACAGTCGGTACCGTTGGCGGAACCAGCCGCCTGGACGTGCCGACAGCGGGTCAGCCGGGCTTTGGCTTGACCGGCTCGCTGTCGCTGTCCTGGCCGCTGATCTCGGGCCTGGCCACCGTCTACGGCCTGCGCGAGGCTCACGCCAACCTGCAGTCGGCACGCGCCAGCCTGGATGCCCTGCGGCTGTCGATGCGCAGTCAGCTCTTGGCCGCGCTGTATCAGCTACGCGCCGCGGTGCGCAGCGTCCAGGCGGCCCAGGCCCTCGCCACCCAGGCCGGACGTCAGCTTGAAATGGCGCGCGGGCGCTACCAGGCCGGGGTCGGCAACGCCATCGAGCTCGGCGATGCCTCAGTAACCGCCGCAGCGGCACAAGCCCAGCGAGTGCAGGCGGAGTATGCCCTGTACGGCGCCCGCGCCACCCTGCTGTGGCATCTGGGCCAGCTTATCCCCACTCAAAGGCCGATCAGCCCACCCTCCCTCTGATCGGTGTGCCCTGGGTTCATGACCTCCGATCGCGAACGGAGTTCAACATCGGATGGGGCGAAGGCCGATCGCGGGCTCAGAGAAGGTTCACCCCGCGCTAGGAGATTCACCGCGAACCCGGCCGGTGACCGGCGAGTTCAGCGGATCACGACCGTACCGGGCACGTGCGTCATGTCGGGTGGGGGCTTGTCGGTCGCGAAATAGATGGCGACGCCGGTCGCCGCCACGGCCGCCACGCCCGCCCCAATCCCGGCCCAGATGTACCAGCGCTTGTACCAGGGTTGCTGCACCGTCTCGCGCTGCAGGCGGGCTTCGACCTCGACCACCGTGTCGGGCATGACCGTCACCGCCGCCGAAAACGGCAGGTGCCGCGGCTTTTCGACCAGCAGCCGATAGTTGCCGGGGGCCAGCACCGACAGCGGCTCAGAAAGCGGCGTCTTGCCCTTGGGCTTGGCGTTTACGTAGACCTGGGCATCCGCTCCCTCGCTATCGGTCGTAATGCGGATCTGGCCGTAGCGCTTGAAGGCCTCCGGCGGAAAAAGCTGCTGCAGCCAGCCCAGAAGCCGCGTCTCATCGACGCCCTGCCCGCCCGACAGCGAGTCGGCGTAGCGCGCCACCACGCGCTTTTCCGCCACATCGATACGCTGCAGCGCCAGCACCACGTCGCCTAGCTGACTGACCGCCAAGAGCAGGACTTCTTTGACCTTTAGGCGCTCGCCGACGCCGGTCAGGCAGCGGGTCTCGCCATCGCAGCGCGCGACATCGGCATCCACCCCCGGCCCCAGGCGACGACGGGCTTCGACCAGGTTCACCACCGACAGCGAGGTGTTCTGCTGCAGCGCGACGGTCAGCCGATCGACCAGATCCGATAGCTGCTTCACATCATTGCGGTATTCGAACAGTGCGACCGAGTCCCCCGCCGTAGGGGCAATCGCCGTCGCCGGTGTGGCCTGGGCTAGGCGCGGACCGGGGAGGGGGATCAGCGCCGGACGCGGCGAGGTCCGCCCGCCCTCACGACTGCCCCCTCCCGCCGCTCCGGCGCCAAGACGAGTCCGCTCGGCCCGCGGCGAGCCAAGGTCAACCGAAGTTGCCAGGAGCAGCGACAGCAGCAGCGGCAAGCGCAGCGGCAGCCGCCCCAGAATGCGCCACCGCGGCGCCAAGAAAGACCGTGTTTTCGCCATGGTTAGCGCCGCCCGAAGAGCACGCTGGCCGCGCTCGGAATGTAGCCGTCTTGGTAGCCATTGAGGTAGGGGCTCGTGCCTGGGCTGCAGGCGCTGAAGCAGGCCGAGCCGAGATCATTGCCGGTGCTGTCGCTGTAAAACGTCGCGCGGCATGACTGGTTCTGCACCCCGACGACGTAGTCCTGCTCGCGCGAGCCGCTCTGCAGGTTGACCGAGGCGACGTGGTAGGTGTAGCCCGACCACTTCATGTAGCAGGTCACATTGGCCGTGTCGTCGTCGAAGATAAAGACGCCGCGGCTGGTTGGGAAAGTCCGGTGTTGCACCCGCATAAGCACCAGGGCACGCGCCCGATCCGGGGTTACCGCGATGCCATAGGACATGACGTCGGTCGGCGAAAGGAAGATGCTGACCCCGTGGGGAATGCCGACGGTGATGTTAAAGGGGATGGTCCAGATCGGCAGGTCAAAGTACGAGGTTCGCCAGTCGGTGGTGTTCGGTTCAAGCACCCGCACCGCCGCCCGCATCGTCACGCTGCGATCGTCCACGACATCATCGGCCCCGACGGTGACCAGGGCATCGCCGACCACCGCGATATCGGTCACCCCCGGCGCCTTGAGCACGATGCGGTCGCTGCCAATGACCACCCGACCCGGCCGCTTGGCCCCAGGCACCAGGGTGCAGGGCTGCACCAGGATGCGCTCGCCCTTGTCGTTGTAGGTCACCGCCGTCGTGTACGGCAGCGAGACCTCTTCTAGCTGCGCCCCGGTCATCGCGTCATAGCTGCGCAGGAGCGCCTTGCCATCGCCGGCGAGCGCCGTGCAGTCCGGCTGGTCGGTCGATAGCGGCGGCGGCGCGTGCAGCACCTCGACTCGCCCGCTGGGGGCATAGGTGGCGGCAATCGGCGGGGCCAGCGGCGCGGCGCTGCTCGACATCACATCCAGGGACAGCGGGCTGCCATCGGTGGTCCGACTGCGCAAGCCCCCAAGATCGCGGACAAACAGGATGCGCCCGACGCGCCCGGTGGTCTGCGGCGGCCGCAGGTACGACAGCAGCACCGCCGCCCGATCCTGCGGATCAATCACGATGCTCTGCGCCGGCAGCGAGGCATCCAGATCAATGCTTCCGCGGTCTTCCAGCTTCAGCGTATCGACGACGTGCAGCTTGCCCGCCTGGCTGGCCACCAGCAGCGACTGCCCGTCGAAGGTCCCCGCCGCCGCGATGACCGGCGAGCTTAAGCCACCTGACTTATCGAACTGCAGATCGTACTGGGAAATCAGGGGGTTGGCGGCATTGGGATCGATGACCCGCAGCTTCGACTCGTCGCGCAGTGGCGCATAGATCTGCTGGTTGGGGGCAAAGATGGCCATCGGCGGCGCCACCGGCGCAATCAGCTTGCCGCTGCCGCCAAAGAACACCAGCGGCCGACGAAGCTCCAGCACCACCTCGGTCTCTTTGCCGTAACCCCACGCCACATTGCGCGAAAGCGCCAGGCCCAGCACCTGCTGCCCCGCCGTCCCCAGCGCCAGCATGCGCAGATCCCGCGACTCCGATACGGAAATCCCCCCCAGATCCAAGTCCAGGCTCGGCACCTCGCCCGACTTCAGCGCATCGAAGCGACTGCTCCCCACGAGCACATTCGACCGCCCATCCCTCAGCTCGATCGAAGAAGCCCGCGGATCGGTCAGCGGCGACAGCAGCGCATCATCCGGCGGCGGCGTGGCATGCACCCGAAAGCGAACCTGGCCGGGATCGACCGGAGACGAGCACGAAGCGACCGTCGAGCCAATCACCAAAACGGAAGTCCAAGACACCTGCCGCATGTCCCCGACTATATCAGCAGGGACGGCGCAGCCCCCGCGTTTCCGACGCGTCGGAGGAGCGGGGAGATTTTCAGGGTTTTCGAGAGGAGGGGGAGGCAGCGGAGAGCAAAGCGGCCCCGCCGGGTGCGCTCAGCCTGCGAAACGAGGCTTCGCGAGACGCCGTCGCAGACTACGGGCCGACGTACTTGTACAGGCGCGAGTTGTTGCGCAGCTTGGTGCGTCCACCCTGGCTGACGCCGTCGTCGGCATACAGGTCATAGCCGACCGAGGTATTCCACTTGGACGACGAGCCGCAGGCGCGATCGGGCACGCTCATGCCACCACCGACCTTCGCCACCGGGTAGGCGAACCGCTCCGGGCAGTTCTGGCGGATGTACTCCCAGTCGGGGTTGGCGCTGCTCTGATTCTGCGCCAGGGTGCTCAGCGTATCGGGCATCCAGCGCGTCTTGTTGATGCAGTGCGCGCCGTCATCATCCCACTCGGCTTCCAGGTAGAAGCCGTCGCTGCCGTCGGTGCTCGTGGCTGGTGCGTTGTTGTTCCACAGGTGATCGTAGATGTCGATCTCGGTGCCGTCGTAGGTGTGCGGGAAGCCATCGCCGCAGTAGTCGGCGCGCACCATGCGGATGCACGAGGCGTGGTAGTCGTTGAAGCGGCGGGTCTTGTCCACGCCGGCCTTGCGCTCTTTGGCCTTCTTGTCCTTGGGATAGCCGTACTCCTGGCACTTCTGGATGCCACCAAAGCGGCAGCCAAACGTGAACTCCGAGGGATCATCCGCTAGCTGCGATCCGGTGCCGGGGTCGAAAAGCTCGGACATGACCGTCGCCCAGATCGGCTGCCCATCCTTGTAGCCGCAGATCGGCTCGCCATCGCTCTTGTACTTGACCAGGAACAGATCCATGCCGGGCACGGTGGTCTGGTCAATCTGATGCACCTTGACCGTCGCTAGGTTGCCATCCGACATACGTCCCTGTAGCTCGGCCCCAACAAAGTCTACGCCACGAAGCGGCGAGTTATCATCTACGTATACGCCGACCAACGTCGGCATCTCGCTCTCACTCTGAGCTTGTGCGGTAACCCCGTTGAGCTGACGCCCGTTGAGCTGACGCCCGTTGAGCTGACGCCCGTTGAGCTGACGCCCGTTGGTAAAGGGAGCATTATTGAACTCGGTATAGCGTCGCACAGCATTAAAGCTGTTGAACTTCACGCTATCGATGTCAGCGTTGCTACACCCACCCACCGTCCCTGCCGCGATGAGGCCAGCAATTCCCCAGGCCAAAGAAAAACGCATCATAGTGAGCCCCCTTGTTTAGTTTTCTTGCATGCAATATGAATGCCAATATTGCGGTCCCCACCTCATGGCTATTGACCCCTGTAGTGTTCCGGAATTCTGTTCTCTCCTACGTTTTTTTTCCAGGAACAACCACTGAAGCACAGATCCTTATCCCAGTATCTGCCTCGCGATAGTTCGCGTCGACCACGTTGCGATTCTCAATGCGGTTAGTCAGCAGCCCGTACACAAAGCTCCCGCCACGAGCCACCGGTCCCTCCTCGGCTAGCGACGAGACCGTCCACTCATTAGCGTTGCCGGCGGTGTCGTATAGGCCAAACGGGCTCAATGACGCAGAATGCTGCCCGACCTCGTCTGGTCCCGACGCCTCCGGTTTCTTGGAATACGTGATGTCATAGTTCGCATCATCGGGCGCCATATCAAAGCCGATCGCGAATTGTCGTTCGTCGGCACCTCGGCTTGCCCGTTCCCACTCCTGCTCTGTACAGATGCGAGCCCCTGGTACTCGACCCGTATCTGATAGCCAATTTGCATAGCTTTTTGCCATATTAAATGTCAAGCCAGCCACTGGAAATCTTAACCAATTCTGCTGACTTCGGCTGCTTCGCCCTTGGTATTCAAGTGGTTGATTGGACAGCGCCGTATGCGCGACTGCGCTCGGCTGAATCATTATTCGCCACAAGCCATTTTCTGCCGCGGATAGTTCTAGAGTTCCACTTGATCCACCACCACCTACTTTGGGAAGTAGATCAGAGAATTTTTCCTTTGGCTGGCTTTTGATATATTCGATATATTCCTCGTAGGTTACCTCATGAATACCAATTACATATCCTGATAGGGATACATCATGGGCAGGAACATTATTAAAGAAAAACTTCCGCTGCGCCTCTTGCCCAAGAACACCGAATAGGAAACGGCCCGGCGGGATATAGGCCATACCCTTTGGGATGTCTTTTGCGCCGAGGATCGGGACCTTGGCCGCAAACTGCTCGCCGCGGCGCAGCAACACCGGATAGCGCACGTCCGGGAAGCCATCTTTACGCAGCGTAAACAGATAGCTGCCGGGGGGGAACGACTGTGGGGCGAGCGGGGTCTGTCCTAGCTCACGCTCATTCTTGGCGATGCGCTTGCCCTTGTCGTCGTCCTCGTAGCGCGCCACGAACACGCGCGCGCCGGCGGGATCACTGTCCAGGCTGACGCTGGCCGGCGTGGTCCAGCGGGCCATGTAGCCGCCGTCTGCATCGTAAAGAGCCATACGCTGCAGGATGTCATCCAGGCGCACGGCGTCGGCGTCGCGGTCGGCGATGGCGGCGCGTTCGTACAGGGCAGCGGCCATCAGCTGGCGGACGTCTTTTCGCGTGTTATCCAGGCTGACTGCCCCTTCCAGCGCCTGACCAGCTTTCGAGTAGAGGCGGTCGACGTCTTGCCCGAGCTTGAGGGCTTTGCCCCATAGCTCTTCGCCTTCTTCGCGCTTCTTGTCGTCGAACTTGGTGAAGGCTTGCTGGCGGAGGTCGTTGACCTCTTTGGCTTTGCTGCTCGCCTCTTCGTAGAGCTTTTTGCCTTGGCTGAGGCTGGCGTCGATGCGGCGCTCCAGATCGCGGGCGGCCATGAACCGCACGCCGCCGTACATCAGGCCCAGCGCGATGGGGATGGCGACGAAAAAGGCGCGGCGGATGCGGCGGCTGCGCTCGGCGGCGTTGCGGCTGGCCGACAGGAAGTCGCGCTCTTTGGGGCCGATGTCGACTTCTTCGAGGAGCGCGGTCTCGGCGATCTGGCGTGCGCCCCACAGCGCGTCGCGGTTCTTGCCCAGGCGCAGCCACTCGGCGGTCGAGGTCTCCAGGCGCTGCTTGACGGCGCGGGCTTCGGCGTTTTCTTCCAGCCAGCGGCGCAGCGTGCCCCAGCCTCGGATCAGCGCTTCGTGTGCGACTTCAAACGCGGCGCCTTCGGGCGTATCGCGCGCGACCAGCAAGCGGCCGCGCACCATGGCTTCCAGCGCCGCCTTGGCCGGGGCGCCTTCGCGCGTCAGCTCTTCTTCGATGCGGCGGGCGCGCGTGCCTTCCAGCGTCACCAGGTTCATCAGGATGCGACGCGCGACGTAGCGCTGCTCGCTCTGCAGACGCGACAGCACGTGGTCGGCGTGTCGCGCCAGGGCGCCTTCGACACCGCCGATCGACTGCAGCGCGCTGGCAGTGATGACGTCGCCGTTTTTGACCTCCCACAGCTCGGCCAGTGCGAACTGCAGAAGCGGCAGGCTGCCGTCGGCGTTCGCCGTGCTCTCGACAAGGAGCTTGATCATCTCCTCGTTCTCGAACGACACGCCCTTTTTATGCGCCGGACCGGTGATGACCTCGCGGATCTTTTCGGCCGAAAGCGGCCGCAGGATGTACAGGGCGCGATTGATCTCGTCGCCGATGCCGGGCACGGTCGCCAAGCGGGCCAGGAAGTCACTGCGCACGGTGGACAGGACGCGCACGTTGGGGGCCCGCGTGACCAGGGCGGCCAGCGACTCGCCGACGATCAGCGTCTCTTCGCGATCGCCGATGGTCACTAGCTCTTCCGTCTGGTCGATGAACAGCACCAGGCCGCGCTTGTCGCCCAGCGTCTTATACAGGGTGCGCGGCAGGTTGCTGGGGTCCTGGCGTAGATCAGCCTGCAGCGTCTGTTCATCGATCCCCAGCTCGCGCGAGATGGCGATGCACAGCGCCTGCAGCGGCCGCCGGCCGGGGATCATCGTGACTTCTTTCCACGTGCGCGTACCGCCCAGCGCCCCCTCGGCGATAAGCGGCAGGACACCGGCGCGACAGACTGAAGACTTGCCGACGCCCGAATCCGCAGCGACGACAATGAACGCCTCGGTGCGCAGGCGGTCGATGAGCGTCCCGATCTCGGACTTGCGGCCGAAGAATAGCGAGCGGTGCTCGGCTTCAAACGGCAGCAGGCCGCGATAGGGATTGCCGTCGGGGATGTCTTCCTTTTTGCTGGTCTCGGCGATCTGCTCTAGCGCGTCGCGCAGCTCTTCGCCGGATGAATAGCGATCCTGCGGGTTGCGCCGCAGGCAGCGCTCGATGGCGGTGGCGAAGCGGGGATCGATGTTCCCAACCATCTTCGACAGCGACGAAGCCGACTGATTGTTGGCGATGCGCCGCAGATCGGCGAGCGTCATCAGCGGGTCGTAGTGCGGCGGCGACCCAGTGCACAGCTCGTAGAGCAGCGCGCCCATCGAGTAGATGTCGGAGCGACGGGAGGCCGGCTCGCCGTTTAACACCTCGGGCGCCATGTAAAGCGGGGTGCCCTTGATGCCGCTCGATGTGCGGCGCGAGACCGACGCGTCTTCCGACGCCAGGCCGGCATCGGCCGCGGTCATCGGCGCGAACATCGCGGGTACCGCCTCGCGCTCGCCAGTGTCGGCGTCGGCTGCGTTGTCATCGTCCAGGCCAACGCGGCCCGTCGGGGCCGAGCCCTTGGGGGCGCTGCTCTTGGGCCCACCCGCCCGACTGGCGCGGGCCACCGAGGCCATCGAGACGCGAATCTGCGCCGGCAGCTGATTTCCCTTCTCATCGACGGGATCGGCGGTGTCGGCTAGCTCATGCGCACCACGCACCACCGGGATCTGTTCGCTGGAGATCGCGGCCTGGATGTCGAGGGTCGGTGCCGTCACCTGCAGCCGGTTGGCATCCGGCTGATCGGTCCCCAGGTCGCGGATGCTGCTCTCGATGAACTTGGCCAGACCGAAGTCGAGGATCTTGATCTGACCCTCGTTGGCGAGGATGACGTTGCCCGGCTTGACGTCGCGATGCAGGACGCCCCGCCGGTGGGCAGCCGCCAGGCCGCGCGCCAAACCGATGCCTAGCTCAAGCGCTCGGTTCCACGGCATCGGCAGCTTGATGCGATCCAGGTTCTGACCGCGGACAAATTCAGAAATGATGTACGGGTGGCCGTCGATCTCACCGACGCGATAGACCGAGACAACGTTGGGATGCTGCAGGCGGGCGGCGGCGCGGGCTTCGTTGAGAAACTGCTCGCGCATCAGCGCATCGGGATCGATGGCGCTGATGAACTTGATGGCGACGGGTCGGTCGAGCAGCGTGTCATGCCCGAGGTAAACCTCGCCCATGCCGCCGCGCCCTAGCTGCCAGAGAAGGCGATATTCATCAAACTGCTTCGGTGGACTCCAGGCGCTAGCCGTTGGGTTCTTGGATATTGGCATGGAAGGACCCAGGGAGAGTGCTCAGCGGCTCGGGGTGAAGCGCAGTGAGCAGACCGAAAAAACCTCGGTTTGAGCATCGCACGCCGCGCCCGAGCCGGTCAATTGCGACTGTCGCCGCGGCTTTAGGTGAATCCCAGGGCACGGGGGTCGGGGCTTCGGGGGCAGCGGAAGAGAAAGAAGCTGGCGGGGGAAATGCGGCGGACGACGGCGCTTATCCGACGGGAAAGAAGCCGTTGAAGTAGAACTGCCAGAAGCGGCTGAAGGTAAAGGCACCAAACAGATTCACAAGCACGCCCCATACCACGCAGAGCCGAAACAGCCGCCCCAGCGGGCTTGCTGGCTCGCGCAGTCGCCGCCCCTGGGTCAGCGCCAGCAGGAGGACAAGTGGCAGCATGTAGTCGAGGCTGAAGCGATAGCCGAACTGCACATAGCCGGTGTTCTGGTAGAGCAGCGCAAAGCCGGCAATCGGCACACAGCACAGCGCGAGCGCGATGCGCAGGACCTGTGCGTTCGCCCGATAAGTGGACTGCCCGCGCTCCGCGAGCGTCTCAGGCGCAGCGATGGGTTCGGGCCAGAGCAGAAACAGGAGGGCCGGTGTGGTGAACCACAGCGCGAGCCCGTGATAGCTGATCTGCACGTACGGCGCGGTCGGCAAGAGCTTAGGAAGCAGGGTCAGCGCCGCCGCCAGATTGCGCGACAGGTACTGGTAGTTGATCAGGCCGAAGCGCTGGATGTTGTCGGCCTGCATGGTCGTGAGGTAGCTGTGCCCAAACTCCAGCGCGCGACCAAAGCGCAGGTAGTTGTGCAAAAGCCCAAGCAGCGCGAGGAGGCCGCTGGCCATCGCAAACAAAAGCAGGGCGGGCCAGGGCGATCCCCGACGGAGTAGCGGGGCGGAAGCCGCGTCATCGGTGGCGGGTCGTCCATCCTCGCGGAGCGCGTCCTTCGGGGCGCCTGTGAGCGAAAGCGGGCGGCCCCAAAGAATCGCCCACACTTCACCAAGGCTGCGCGGGTAGCGAGACCGCGGGTGGTGGCGCCGCAAAACTTCGAGCACAAACAGCGGCAGCAGGGCCGCCATCTGCGGCCGGCAGAGAAACATCGCGGCCAGGCACAGCCCCGCCACGATCGGTCGCAGCGGCGCACACAGCGCATGCAGGTACAGCCCGCAGAGCACTAGCGACACGATGTGCGCGGTGAACCAGACCTGCCCCAGCACCGAGCTGAAAAAAAATACCGAGCCAAAGGCGAAGAGTGCAGTGAGCCACAAGCTGGCCCCCAGATCGAAGGGGCCTACACCCGGCGGGCCCGCGGCTGGGGCGTCGGGGGAGGCGGGCCCAGCCAGGTGAGCCGGCAAGCGACGCAACAGCAGAAACAAGAGCGCTGGCACCAGCCCCGAAAGGAGCACGGTGAACACAACGTCATTGGTACGCTGCCCGAAGATCGCCACGAGCGGCAGCATGACTACGGCCGGAAACGGCGGGAACGAGACATAGTATTTTCGGCTGCGCTCGCTGATCTCGGTCGGGCTGACGACGCGCGTGCGACCGCTGAGCAAGCGAAACCGATCCGGCGTCTGGCGCAGGAACTGGCCGACAAGCTGGCTGCCATCGCGCAGGGTCAGCGTCTCGACCATGGCCCAGTCATTGTCGTGCGGTGGCGTTCGCCCCAGGTCCAGACGTCGCTGCAAGAAGCTCTGCGCCTGATACACGAAGTGCGTGTCGTTCGAGGGAGCCAGCAGGCGCTGACCAGCGATCAGGGCATAGATGAGGACACAGCCGAGGTAGAGCGCGGCGGCTATTTTGCGATCGGACATTGACTTGACTCAGGCGAGGAGGAACGCGCCGCACCGGGGCGGGCATACAGGGTCGCGACAGGAACCCCCTCGTGCGTGATGACCGAGAGCGGGCGAGTGCTGCCAAAAGCGTCCCACAGCCAGTACTCGTATTTGTTGAAGTGCCGCTCGTGCAGGACCAGGCCAAGGTCGGCGGCCCGCACTCCTGATTCTTCCATTCCCGAGTCGCGGAGGTCGCGACGCAAGAGGCCATCCTTCATGCTCATCTGCTGCATGTTCCAGTTGGCATCGTGGAAATAAATCGACGCCTGCGGACGGGCTTCGGCATTGAGCGTGGGATAAAGACCGCGCACGGCGTAGCCCCAGAAGTGACGGTTCATGCCCAGATCGGCGGCTCCGCGTGGGCCACCAGCGAGCGCGTTGTAGTGGGTGAGCGCATAGGGATGCGAGCGCGCGACCTCGATGGCTGCCGGCATGGTGACAAGCAGCGCAAGGAGCGCCGCGGCCCAGCGAACACCGCGCGGCGATAGGGGGCGTAAAGCGACAAGCTGATCGAGGGCCCACTGCGCCCCCACCCCGGCGAAAAGCGCCAGGAATGGCACCGCTGGCAGCCAGTGTTTTTCCGCCCCAAAGATCGGCGTGCCGGGCCGCATGATCACTGCGATCGGCCAAACCAACGACATCAGGATCAGCGCAACCGCCGCCACCCGCGATGCCGCGGGCTCAGCTGGCGCGGCCGCCTGATCGATAGCAATGGCGGCCGGTGGGGTCTGTGGATCGACCGCAGACGTTCGCCGGGAGAGCCAGCGCACCGCAAGACCGCCGATGGCCGCCAGCAGCAGCGTGGTGACCGGCACGGTAAACAGCGTCATCAGCGGCACGTAGTGCCAGGGATAGGGCGGTCGGTTGTAGTTCACCCCGAGGTACTCGATGTTGTAGTGCACGTGATGCAGGTGAAAGCCGATGTAGCTCGCAAAGCGCTGCACCGGCGCCGGCCACAGATAGGGCCAGCCCGCGAGGTACAGAAGCGGCGTGAGCGTCGCCCCAAACACCGCCCATGGTGGCAGCAGGCATCCGACCCAGGATGCGCCATCTGCGCTCGCCGCATCGCGACGCCACAGAGAGCGGATCTGCCGTCGCTGCATATACAGCCAGTGCAGCACCAGGATGGGCGGCAAGAAGAACGTGTTGTGCTTGGTCAGCATCGCGGCCGCAAGCACGACCGCAAACACGAGTCCACGCCACAGCCGCTGCCGCCGATCTTCCGCCAAGCAGGCCCACAGATAGGCCAGCGTCGTTAGGAAAATGAACGCGGTGACCGGGGCATCGAAGCACGAGAGCTGCGAGTGAAAAAACAGCCGCGGCTGAAGCAACGTCAGCGCCGCAGCAACCAGTCCGGCAAAGCGCGACAGGCACAGCGCCGCAAACAGATAGACCGCAGCGGCCAGCGCTCCACCCAGAAGCTGGGTCGGCAGCCGCATCGCTGCCCCCTGACTCAGCAGACCCAGCGTGCGATGGCGATGAGGATATGACACCGGATGCAGCCCCGGCTCGCGATCACAAGTGCAGCGATGCAAGAGCCGCCAGGACAGACCGAACAGCGTCTTGAGCAGCGGCGGGTGCTCGCTGTTGTAGCCGAGCCAGCGATCGATGACCTGGCGATTGGCAAAGGTCAGCGGGCGACCGTGCGCTGCGCCCTGCAGCGACTCCTCCAGATAGCCGACATGATTTTCGGCAGCGGTGAAGTAGTAGCCCTCGTCGCGCGTGAAGCCCAGGCTGCGGCCGGCCACGGCCAGCGAAAGCGTGCCCAGGATCAGCAAGAGCAGCGCGATGACACCATCGACTCGACGCAGTCGGGAGCTATCGGGGGATGCCGGGAGGGTCATCGTCGTAGCTCCGCAAGGACGCCGACGTTGTGGTGCGCAGCGCTGGCCGCCGAAATCCGCAGGGTGATGCGATGCGTCGTCTCATTCGAAGTCGAGCCGGTCGCTGGAGGCAGCGCAACGACGGTATGCATGAGCTCGCGCTCCCCCACTGCGGGCGTCACGGCGAAGCTCGACACCCCCTGCTGACCGTCCAGATCGACGATCACCTGCGCCGGTCCGATGGCATTTTTGCGCGCGTGGTAGTCGTGCAAGCCCAGCCACAGGTGCAGGCTGGCGCCCTGCCAGGCGGCGGCTGGAATGCTCGGCCAAGTCAGCTCCGTCACCTGCCCCTCACCAACGATGATCGACAGGCCATAGCGTGGCTGATAGGCGATCTCTAGCGTGCGGCGTTCGACGCGACCGAGCGGGCAGTAAAAGGCGCCAGCGGGGCCAGGTGGCGGACAGGGCGTCGGCTGCAGCCCACGAAACAGACAGGGCGCAGAGAGCGGCCTCGCGCCATCGAGGTCAGCTGCCGGCCCCGACGGTGGTGGCGGCGCGCTCGGCGGGTACTGCAACACCTTTGCATCTAGAAAATGCTCCACCAAGTCGTA
Organism: uncultured Myxococcales bacterium; assembly: GCA_937952145.1. Classification (GTDB taxonomy): domain Bacteria; phylum Myxococcota_A; class Polyangia; order Palsa-1104; family JAEUJZ01; genus JAEUJZ01. The sequence continues at coordinate 2,064 of CALFYE010000523.1, read as the reverse complement.
GCTGACCTCAACCGCCGCCTGGGTGTAGCGGCGCAGGGCAAAGCCGCCGAACGACCGCTCGAAGTCAGGTGTCAGCCCGCGCGTATCTGTGTGCCGCGCCCCTCGGAAGCCCAGCTCAAAGATGTGGGGATAGCGACGGCTATCCGGTCGCCCCAGGCGCTCGATGGGCATCAGATCGCCCAGCTCAGAGCGGACCAGCGGATCGATCCAGCTGGGTGCCACGGCGATAACGTCGCGCCCGCTGATCTCCGCCCGCACGGCCTGGGCCGCGGCCCGCAGATCGGAAAGCTTAGGCGCCCGGTGCGGACCGACGATCCCCAGCACACTCTCTAGCAGCGCCACGCAGGCGATCGCTCCCAGGCCCAGCCAGCCGATGATCCGCGCTGACCCGGTCCCCGTCCTAGTCAAAGAAGGCCTCGGTGCGGATCTGTCGCTTGCGACTCACGCCACGCGCCACCAGGCCCGCCTTCAGCTCTTCGATCATCTGGCCGTTGCCGCACAGGTAGAAGGTCGGCTCGCGTAACCCGGGCAGAAGCTCCAACACCGGCCCGGTCACGCGCCCGCGCAGGCGACAGAAGCTCTGCGGCTGCGAGAGATAGATCTGATGCGTAAAGCGCGGCGTGCGGGTCGAAAGGGCGCTGAGCTCATCCTGATAGAAGACGTCGGCCTCGCTGCGCAGACCCCAGAACAGGATCACGCGTCCGGTCTCGCTGCGCCGCAGCGTCTCTTCAATCATCGGCAGAAGCGGAGCGATGCCGGTGCCGGTGGCGATGTAGACAACGTCGCCGCTGTGGGCCAGCTCGTTGACGAAGAAGCCCATCGGTCCGGTGAAGGTGATCGACTCGCCAATCCGCAGCGCATCGAAGTAGCGCGAGCCGATGCCATCGGACAGCAGGCGCAAGACCAGCGCCAGCTCGCCCCAGCGCTCGGGCGGCGAGGCAATCGAGTAGCTGCGCAGGATCGGGTTCTGGTCGGCATCGGTGCCGACCCGCACCGAGATGAACTGGCCGGGACGAAAGCGCAGGTCAGGGGGCGCCGCGACCGCACCGACCACGGAACCCGCCGGCCCCGCAGCCGGGCTTCCAGAGGGGGCGCTCAGGGCAAAGACAAACTCATCGGTTTGCAGGGCCAACCGACGGCGAGCGACGAGGCTCGCCTGTTGGATTCGACTAGACACGGGTGGTAAGGTAGCGAGATGCAAAGAAACGGTCGAGAGTCGAGTTATGTTGGGCTCAGAAGTCGCCACCGCGCGACGCTGGGGCTGCTGGTATGCGGGGTGCTGAGCGCGTCCCTAGGGGTGGGCTGCAGCAAGAAGGAGCGGCCGGCCAGCGTCGCCGCCAACCCCGGAGGACTGCCGCCCCTGGCCAACCGCCAAGCCGGGACGGCCCGCGAAAATGCCCACCCCATGCCCGCCGATCACCCGCAGTTCCTGCAGCCGCGCGCGCTGCCTGCCGAAGATCCGGCGAAGGCCGCAGCCGCCCCGGCAGCGGCTCCGGCAGCTCCGGCCGCACCAGGGGCCAGCAATGTCGAAGGCGCTGTTCGCGGCTCGCTCGTGCTCGACGCCAAGCTGAAGGACAAGGCCAAGCCCGGCGCCGTGATCTTCCTCTCGGCGCGCGGTGCACAGGGTGGCGCCCCCGCCGGACCGCCGCTCGCCGTCAAGCGCCTGACCGTCGGGTCCTGGCCGCAGCCGTTTGAGCTCTCAGCCGCCGACGCCATGATGCCTGGCCTGACGCTGCGCGGTCAGGTGGTGCTGTCGGCACGCATCGATCAAGACGAAGACGCGATGACCAAGCAGCCCGGCGACATCGAAGGCAGCCTGGTGGTCACAGTACCCGCCAACACCGTCGAGCTGCGCCTGGACAAAGTGCGCACCGAAGCCGCCGGAGGCCCCTCCCCGCCGGGCCTGGGAGCCGGCATGGGCGGCGGCACGGGCGACAACCCCCACGGCGCCATGGGCACAAACCCCCACGCCGGCATGGGCGCAAACCCCCACGGCAGCATGCCCGACGTCCATCCCCCCTCGCCCCACTAGCCCCCCCCCCGCAGCACGCTGTTTACATATTC
>CALFYE010000522.1 GCA_937952145.1 uncultured Myxococcales bacterium | reverse complement strand
CAACGAGCGTCATCATATCATGGACAGGCAATCCCGAGCGCTTGGATGAGATATTTGGCACAGCACTTGATTTAGACATGTGGCAACGAGGTGTAGGACGGCGCTTGGACTATGGCGGCGGCTCGACATCAAGGAGCAAACAGCTGTCCGTCCCAGAACCTAGCCGAATTGGCTTGGCCATGGTCCGTCCACCAAACCAATGCTCGCTAGTGGTAGGGACAGGCAGCATGAAGGCAGATGGCGACCAGCTTCAGCCCGAACCAGGCTGGCGATGTACACGCTCCTCGACCAGTTCGTGAAGTGCGGCGAGCAAATCACGCTGCTTGACACCCACAGTGCCCTTTTTCAGTAGGTTAGCGAAGCAGAGCTGGATCTCCGTACCTGTTGGTTCTAGTTCAGCAGGCAGATTTCCTGCGCTGGCTTTTGCCTGTGTGAGGAATGCTTCTCTCTCGGCTAGTTGGTAGCTCTTTGCTAATCGGAGCGCGTCCTGCGCCTCCTGCAGCGGCAAAAGCGTCTCCGCCTTCCATCGGTCCCTTATAGAGGTGAAGCGCTGCTCGATAGTGGTGAATACTGCTTCCTGTCCACTGACAATTAGAAACAGTCGCCTCCAGTTGAAGACGTTCACCAAGCTCTTGAGCGAGCCGACATAGTCGCGCTGCGTTGCATCCGGGAGCTTCTGAACATCTTCGAACTCATCAATAAGGAGGACAATTCGATTGACGAGTCCTGCCGCGGCCAAGAGCTCGATCAAATCACGCAGGTACGGGAAGGCCACGGCGGGCAGCATGTGCTCTCTGGACCACAGGCCATAACGCTCTCGCTCCTCGCTATAGGTCTGATGTCCTCCCAACCACCGCATCAGGAACTGAGCGCCTTCCATAGCGGAGAGTTTCCGGTCGCTGCGTAGGGCGGCCAGGAAGCGACCAAAGTCTGTATCCAGCAGCGGAGTAGGCGTAGCGGGGCGCTGTTCTAGGAGATGGCACAGCCTTTCGCTCCCAAGCGCCTGTAAGATTTGCTCCACCAAGTTACGCGAGGAAATGGGCTGGTTACCGATGTAGCGAGAGATGACTCCGGTCACTTCGCCGCGGCGGCTAGCTTCACCGATTGCATAATCGATATGCTGCAAACAGTTGCTTTTGCCTAGGCCAGCTTCGCCTTTTACAGCCCAGAATCCGCCTGACGCTTCCGGGTCTTGAAGAAAATTCCCCAGGGCCACCTGCAGCCTCGAGAGTTCTGGTCGCTCTACGTAGATCTTAGCAGCCACCTCTCCGCGTTGAGGAAAGGGGTTACGCAGGTAACCTAATCTTTCATAGCTAGCGGGCTTGGAGGCGCCGGACTGCGCATTCAGCTTTAGAAACATCATCATCTTCCTTCGCCTTCCACGCGATACACAGCCTGGTGGGAGTCCCCAGGCAGAAAATCGCCAGCGCCCAAGTCATATGTCACTTTGCTAACACCATCCGTTCCACCCGGGATGATAGCATCCACCTTAACCGGCGAGGCGCCCTGTTCGCCGCCCCCTCTATCCGGATTGGTACCGCCTGGTCTAAGTTGCTTAGCCTTAAGCAGCAGCCTCAATGCATGCCGAAATAGCGGAACTCCCAGTGGATTTGATGGAAGAAGTGATGTGAAAAGCCGATCTACGCGGATGCCGTCCTTTGGGATGTGAGACCATAAGAGGGTCATTGCTTCGCTAGACGACATCAATGAGGTGCGCGTAATCTTCCCACCTAGGTTGACGACTAGACCGAAGGCATGAGCCAGTGCGCGCTGGCTTCGAACCAGCCTCTCGTTTTGTTGGAGGTGTTGTTCCAGATCGCTTGCTTTGTGCATTCCTGGACCCATCTCGGTCAGAGCGGCTAGAAGCTGCGCCGTCTCTGGGAGCGTCGCGAGATCATGTCCAGCGTCACGGAGCCAGTCGCTCCAGTCCTCGATTGCCATCGGACCGAGCAGTCGCCAGCGCCTCGCCAATTCTTCGCCTCGCGGCGTCGGGATCAGCTCCTCCCCAAGTGCTGCATTCGCCCAGCCCAGCGCCTCCAAGTAAGCGCGGGTTTCAGGTCGCGGCTGGATGCCAGGAAGACTCAGGAGCGATTGAATGAGCTGCGCTGGTGCCGGTGCGGTACGCGGAGGTCGTCTCTGAGTATGCCCTTCCACATTCGTTCGCGAGTTCCTCTGGGGGTACCACTTCGGTCGATCGTGGAAGCTCTGCTGCTTAATCTTGACGTCCTCCGCCAGTTCCAGCAGGGTGAGTTCGAACTCCCGGGGCAAGTCGTACTGAACGACTTTACTCTCCCCCTCCCGTTGCAAGCTGAGCACGCGCCATTGCCACAACAATTCCTCAAGCAAAGCTTCAACAGTCACGTGACGAAGCGCTAGATCATAAGGGTCAAAGAAGGGAGATGACACCAGAAAAGGCGACGGCGCCATTGCTTGCTGGCCGAAACCCACGTCGAATCCCTCCGCATAGGCGTGCGTCGCGAAGTTTGAGTCCGCCGTGACAAGGAAGACCCGCATCCCGGATAGGTTCGCCCGTGTCTGACGCGCGGCCTCTAAGATGAGGCGATCGCGGTAGTACCCTGGTGCCAAGTCAACATCCGAGTCGCCTTCGGTATCTTCCCCGGCCCCACTACCGCGCTCAGCACCGAAGTAGCGCACCATAGCGTCGGACGGGCGCGCGTGATGGACAATGATACCGCTGCTGCGGATTCTATTCAGGACACGCGTTCCCGTGAAGTGCCGCCGATGGCGGCCAACTTGAATCAGCCACCGAGCCAGCGGGCTTTGCTCCCCCAACACAGGGTTCGTCTCTTGGTCCGATCGCCGAGTACCCGAAACGCCGGGGGCATTTGAGCGCTGGCCAGCTTTCTGAGGCCGCTTGCCGGCTTCTTCTCGCTGTCTCTGCAACTCCATCCATGCTTGATCGGGGAACGCGACGTGGGTGGGCCGCATCCCGCGCAGCCGGAGCGCTTGCTCGAACACGCCGTGGTACAGTGAAGATGTATCAGCAAGGAGACACAGGGGTTCTGGCCGTTGAAGGACCTGTACAAAGGAATGAGCTAGCCTGGGAGGGAGTAAGCCCAGCCGGCACGTTACGGCAGCCCAGATCTCTCGGAGCCTGGCAACCTGGCGCTGATCCTCGGGGTTGTCATTCGGCGCGTCGGGCGCGGCCAACACCCACTGGCCTGTCATGTCCTTGCCCTTGCCGCTCGAACGTTGCGGATAGGCGACAAGCTCTGCCAATTCGACAGATGACTGCCCTCCAGCAAGCAAGCTGCAGAGGCGGTACGTGCCTGGTGCGACGAGTGGGAAATTGGATGTTTTCGTGCTCATAGCTACTCGATGGTCAGGTGGCCGGTCTGGTCGTCGTCCGATTGGACCGTATGAATGTCCCGAGCCAGGATCGTCAGCGGGATCGAAAGATCCACATCCATCCCATCGAGCGCGTAGCCATCTACCTCCCTGCCGATCTCGATACGTACAAGCCACTCCGCACGCAGCTCTGCCTGGCGTGGATGGCAGAGCGCTTCGCGTAATGCAGGAAGCGCATCCCTCAGGGCACGCAGCGGCAAAGGACGGCTAACGAGGATGGGAGCTGGCTGCGGCTCCGTGGAGGACGGATCCGACGTGCTGAGCCGAGGTGCTAGCCAGTCAGCAGCCGGGGGCGTTGACTCGCCCGCGGGCACATGCAGCGGTGGCGACGTCACTGGCGAACTAGATGGGCGAGGATGAAGATAGAGATGTAGCGGCATGGATCGCGAACTCCAGGGCCATACTGCCATCGTCCGCATGCCGTTGTCTACGAGTCCACGTCGCCAGCTGCACATTAAGTCACCCACTCTCGCCCTCGGCGATAGCCAACAGCGCAGGCCGCCATCCCGACCAGCACACATCAGCCCCAATGTGGCCCAATGTAAGCCAACCTGCGCAGCCGGGATGGCACTCGATTCAGTTCATCCGGGCATGGGCGCCTGTAGCGCGGCCGTGACATCCTGCCGTTCGGCCCTGCCGATCCAGTACAAGGCACGCATCGCCCCGTACCTCAGACTCCAGCCAGCCCCCGCAGCAACGGCCACAGCCGCTCGTCGAACACCAGCGCCTCCTGTTCAATCCATCGGCCTTGCATTGCCAGTTGCTGAACCAGGCCCGGCGCTTCGGTGAGAAGCTCCGGGTCCGGCCACGCGGTCGCCAGTCCATGGCTCGGCAGATAGTCCGCGATCCAGTCCGGGACGACCCAGCTCAAGTTCGGGCGGGCCCTGCGAAGATGGCAATAGATCTGAAGACCCTCCGGATCGAAATCGCCGAAATGGAGGGTGGGAACATTCGGAATCATCTCGAACAGCCGCTTGGCTCCCTGCGTATGCCAGCCGGGCACATGGACCAGGAGCCAACCCGGTAGCGGTGTCAGATCGACGAAGGGACCGACGTTCTCGACAAGCAGGAGAGCGGAAGGCGTCCCGCACAGCGTCGTCCCATCAAGGAGCGCCCGTTCGCTGAGCACCAGCTCGCCTTGTATCTGCTCCAGCAAAGCTGCGTCGTATTTGACGCCATCTCGATGCAGCGAAAGCCCACGACAGCCGCGCATCCGCACCACGTAATCCGAGGTAACCTCGCTCGCCTGCAGGCGCTGTTGCGCGGCCTCACCTAAGCGCGACTTGGAGTGCTCCGCGAGCATGGAAGCCGCCGTTCGTTGATTCAGCCGGAGCGGCAGCGAGTCGGCTCCAACGACTCGTTGTTGGCTACGCAGGGCTCTGAGTCCGCCATCAGTAGGCGGAAGACCGCGGTTCGCCAGATCTTGCTGCACTGCTCGCCAGTCAGTCCAGCAACTATCGAGTACCTGCTCAAGCGTGGTGCGAAACGCGGGCACGATCGCCAGCTCGTCTTGCCGGCTTGTGCGCCGCGCCCATCCCAGCGCTAACAGCTCGCGCCAGGCATCCGCTTGCGCCGTCCGCTTCTGCAGCGTCCCCTTTTGGAGGAGTTCCAGGATCGCGAGCCGATGTGCTGTCTCATGCCACATGGACCGCCGCTCCATCATCCGCGCGCGGAATCACCTGACGGGCATTCGCGCGGACCTCCTCGCGGCCTTGCTCTACGACGCGCACCAGGGTGTGGGTGATGTTCCCTTCCGCATTGGCCACCTCGGGGGCGGCGATTAGGAGCTGCAGTTCCAGGCCGTCGCAAAGATCAAAGAGGATGTCGAGACTGTCGCGGCTGAGCCGATTGGCCTCATCGAGGAATAGGAGCCGCATGGTCCCGGCGCTCCGCTTGGCGCGTAATAGGTTGGCATCGCGCTCCCAGGCTGTCAGGATCACCATCATCACCGCAGCGCCCACGCCGATTGCTTCCCCGGTCGACAGCTTGGTTGCGTTGGCTGGCTCCCAATCCGGGCTGACTTGCCTACGGACCTCGACTACGAGCTCAAGGTACTCGCGGAAGTCGAGCAGCTTGTTTCCTCCTGATTTTCCTCCTCCGTAGGTGCGGAAGATCTCCTCCAGTGCTTCTTCCAGCGGCATCTCCGTGTGGAAGAGCAGCGTCTGCACCGCCCCCTCCTTGAGCGCATGCAGGACTCGCTCCATCCGCTCGACGGAGACGACCTTGATGCGAACGCCAATGATGCTGCCGAACCGCACCATGGCCAGGTCTTGGTTGAGTCGGCTGACCTGCTTGCGCGCTCGGCGGACCAACCCCTCGATGTTGTGGGCGACGTCTTGGGAGTTTCCGCGCAGTCGCTCTTCCTGCTGCGATAGCTTGTGTCCGAGCTGGCGTAGGTGGTCGCGGAGCCGGCTCAGTGCGACTTCCGGATCATTGGCCTCCGCGATCTGCGCCGGGATGCAGCGCAGGAGGAAGTTACGCACGCGCAGCCAGCCTTCCATCGCAGTCTCACCGGAGCCCTGTTCGGTGCTCGCGGCGTCCACCTGCCGGGCCAGCTCTCCTCCATCGCGGATCTGGCGCAACCGCTCACAGAGCCGCGCGCGCTGTTCGGTGGCGATGCTCCACAGATTGACCGCTCCCTGTCCAGTGAACTTGCTGGTGTATCGTTCAGCCAACGCCGAGTGCAGAATTCCTGCCTCCTCTGCCCGTCGCTCAATGCGCTCGCAGCGCTCTTGCTCGGGCCGAGCTGCGCGCTCGGCCTCGCCGACGTTTTCGCGAAGCCCGTCCAGTTCCTCCTCCTTTTGCCGTCGTTTTTCCTTCAGCGTGGCAGTTTCTTGAAGAAGCCTATTTTTTCGTTCCTCTAGTTCAGGAACCAGTCGCTCCAGCTCGAGATGGCGAGCCCGCAGCGTGCTCAGCCGCTCTGCCGCGGTCGCCGCTGTCTCGCCGGCCCCTCCCAGTTCTGCATGCTCTGCGACCAATTTGCGCAGCTCATTCTCTATCCGCTCAAGCTCGCTCACTGCTTTCAACGCAAGCCCCGCTGCCACCAGGGCTTGTTCGCGCGCGTGGGCTTCGGCTTGCTTCGCAGCGGCATGTTCCTGCTGTGCCTGCTGGAGCTGAACATCAAGCATCTCTCGCTCGATGGTTCGCTTCTTCAGCGCTGCGGATGCATCGGCCCAGCCGAGCGCGCTCCGGTTTTCGACCAAGTGGCGCAGGTCGCGCAGCAAGTGGGCCTGGTGGTCGCGGGACCGTTCGAGCTGCTGCTTGCCCTCTACCAGTCGCTCTCGCTCCCCGGCCGATAGAGGCTCGGTGCGCAGCGTCTCCAGCTCGTTCTCGACGATCTGACGCGGCCCGGCGAATTGCTGGAGTCGATGTCCGGTCTGCTGTGCGAATGCGATCCTCCGTTTTAGTGACTCGGCTTCCTCTTCCTGATTGGGAAGATCCAAGAGGTGTGCCTTCTCGCAGAGCGCCAACAGGCGCTTCCTTCGCACCGCCAGCGCCTGGGCCTTCCCTTGCTCCTCTACGATACGATTTCGCAGGCCCGGAAGTGTCTCATCAGCTTGCTGGGCGAGTTGCCGAGCGCGCTCGAGCTCGTCGTTCGGATCACCGCGATCAAGCACGCTGCTGAGCCGCAGCAGCTCGGCCACCTGGGAGAGACCGGTTTGTAGTCCTTCCGCAGTTGCGCGAAGTTCCAGCAGACGGTCGTCTATGCGCTGCTCTTTCTTGCGTAGTTCTCCGACTCGCTGCCGCCTTGCGCGTGAGCCGAGTACAGGACGCTCGGGAATCTGGGTTAGTCGGTGACCGCGGAGGCTGCGCACAAGGACATCGCGGTCCTGAGATTCCAGTGGCTCTGACTCCAGCAGCGGCTGCAGATCAGTGCTTCGCTCGATTAGCCAGACTGTCTCTGGGCGGTGCCGAGGGTCGAGTGCAGTAAGCTGCGAAGCGGCTGCCGCGACTTCATCCACCACGATCGCCTCATAAAGCGGTCCGAGCTGGGCCTGTACGCGTCCGGCGTCTTTAACAGGAATGTCCTCAAATCGTTCGACCAGGAGCTCGCCGTCGACATGACTACAAGCGCTGCGCAGTACATCGGGCAGACAGCCGCTCTGTTCCGTGCTCCAGATCTCCTCTTGGAGTCGCTTCTGTTCACCTTCTGCGCCGTTGACCTCGCGTTGGGCTACCCGGAGCTGCTCATCGAGCCGGATGCGTAGGTCATCAACCTCGCGGCTACTTCGTAGCGGCTGCTGCCAACTGGTGGACAGCTGGTTGGCTAGGGCCTGCGCCTGACGAAAACGTCGAGCATCCTCCTCCAGCGCTTGAATGCGGCTGCGTGCGGTCCGGGCATTGTCCGCAATCATTCGTTGCTCGGCCTCAAGTTCGCGGAGCTTCTGGTCGCACCCGGCCTGCTGCTCCTCTGCCTGCTCCTGCGCTGCGAATACGTCGACACGCCGGCTCAAGCAGAGCTCAGACGTGGACAATGCAGCCGCGTCGGCGAGGGCCTGACGCTGCTCCATGGCCTGACGGCGCGCCTCATCCAGATCCTTTGTGAGTCGCGGAATTTGATCCACGATCGCGTCCAGATCGCGCAGCTTGCGCAGGATACTCTGCGCCTGTTCTCGGCGGTTCTCTGGGACCGCGGCGCCCGCTCCCGAATCGAAGAATTCCGCGCAGAGCGCAAATAAGGCGTTCGCGGTGCGCTCGTAGGCCTCTGCGTAGTGCGCCGCATGCTCGATTCGCCGATCGAGCTTCACGGTCTGTTCATCCAGGTCGAAGATCTCCTTTTGACAGCTCAGCTCCAGCTGTGAAAGCTGCTCGATGTCGACCGTCGCAGACGAAAGCGTCAGACGAACCCGCGATAAGGCCTCCGTCGCCAAGTGATAAGCTGCAGCCCGGCTCTCCAGTTCCTCCATTCCCTTGCGGAGATCAGCAAGTCCGGCTGCAGCCCGCGTCACACAGTCCCCGGCGTTCCTCTCGCGCTGGGCGCAGCGTGCGAGCTCTGCATCGGTGAGTTGCTGCCCCTCTCGCGCCTCTGCCGCTCGCGCTCGCTGCAGCTCAAGCCCTTGCTGCTGCGCATCAATCCGCTGATCCAGCATACAGCGCTTGCGCAAGCAGTCGACTTCATTGCGTACTTCAAGCTCCTGCTCCTTACTGTCCTGGTATGCTCTGGCGGCGCGTTCATAAGCCTCGTTGCTGCGCTCAACCTGTTGCTTGAGCCCTTCGGAGAGCTCGTAGGTCAGGTCGTACTGCAGGCGTGCTTTGTCCCAGGCCTTGCGCAGCTCCCCGGCACGCGTTCGGACGGCATGTATCGCCGCAGCGAACATCTCTTGGCCGGCTTCGAGGACAGCATGAATCTTCGACTCGATCTCTTCTGCCTCTTTGACCTCGCTGCGGGTCTTTCGGCACGTATCCAGGTTGGCTCGCATCTGCTTTAGCGAGTCGGCAAGCCCCACCTCCTCTTTCAGCAGAAAGCTACGCAGCTCGCCGCCGAGCGCGCGTGAGATGCCTCCAACCATGCTTGTGCGCAGTACTTCGTTGAACTTGTCACGCTCGTCTTCATTGACAAGCCGCAATGGCGTGACCCCATAGTCAAACAGGGCCGCGAAGTAGTCCTTGGCCGAGCCGAAGGTACTAAGCTTTCCACCCAACCGGGCCGCGGCTTGGCGAAGCCCGTCGAGTTCCGGAATCGCATCTACCTCGCTGCTGCGCTCCAGCAGGAGATCTTCGAGGGTCACCTGCCAGGACAGCCCGGTGATGACGAATGGGTTCAGATCGAGGCTCGGTGCGCTCTT
>CALFYE010000521.1 GCA_937952145.1 uncultured Myxococcales bacterium | reverse complement strand
TTACGTTAATCATAAATCGTCGCAGGCAGAGGCCCGTGACGGCAATGGCGTTATGGCAATGTCATAACGCCGTTACGGGAAACGGAGCCCGGCCCCGCCCGGCCCCGCCCGCCGCCGCAGCCCGGGTGGCGACTACCTAACGCGGTCCTTGGCACCGGGGTCGCGTGCGGTGCCTACGCCGTACCAGCGAGGCTCACAAGCGCGGCTAGATGTAGCTACCCGGGGGCAGCGCGGAGCGTGGTTCTTGCCGTTTGTACTCGGCTGCGCGGCCCGGCCGCAGCTTGCGCTCCTGTTGTAGCTAGCGAGCGCGGGTGCGGAACGTGTCTGCATCCAGCCTGTGCTCTGCCAGATAGCGCTGCACTTGGCGACGCGAGCAGCCAAGCTCGGCGGCGACGTTGGCCACTGTGCCGAGGTGTTTGGTGAGCAGAGCGGTCAGCTCATCGCGCGAGGGGGCGCGCAGGCGATATGGGCGGGTGGGCGGCGGCACGCCGCGCGGACTGTTTGGATCGGCGGGGGGCGATGCGGCGGCGGGGTCTGCGGCGGGGCTTGTGGCGGGATTGGCGATGGGCGCAGCGCCAGGTGCGGCAACCGGCTCATTCACCTCAACGCGGGGCGGCTGGTGGGGGCGCAGCGTTTCGTGCAGCTCGTCGCTGTCGCCCTGGATGCGCAGGCAGTCGGCGATCGCGCGGACGGCGCGGACGTTGTGGCGCCAGTCGCTGGTTAGTAGCGCGTGCACAAGCTCCACGTTGAGAGTGCGTCCGACCTCTGAATAGAAGTGCTCCAGCAGCAGCAGGATGTCTTCGCGACGATCGCGCAGGGGCGGCAAGCGCACGACCCAGTGCGAGAGGCGAGCGAAAAGATCTTCGCGAAACTGACCGGCCGCGACGGCGGACTCTAGGTCTCGATTGGTGGCTGCGACGATACGCACCTGACAAGGCAGCGGCTTGTCTGCACCGACCGGCGTGATCTTTCCTTCTTCGACGGCCCGCAACAAGTGGGCCTGCTGCGACTGCGGGAGCTCGCCGATCTCGTCGAGAAACAGGGTGCCGCGATCGGCGGTGCGGAAGGCGCCGGGGCGCGGCTTGGCGCCCGTGAACGAGTCACCGACATGACCGAATAGCTCGCTCTCTAGCAGGCCCTCGGGGAACGCGCCGCAGTTGCGCGCCACAAACGTGCCGGGACGGCGGCTGAGCGAGTGCAGAGCTGCTGCGGCCAGCTCTTTGCCGGTGCCGGTCTCGCCATACAGCAGCGCTGGCGTCGACTCGCTGGCGATGCGCTGCAGCTTGGCGCGGAGCTCGCGCATGACGAGCGAGCCTCCGATGAGAGCCGGAATCGCGGCGTCGGCGCTCTTGCTCGGCTCATCGCGCACGAGCAGGAACGTGCCGCCCAAGCGCAGGATGTCGCCGTCGCGGACGACGACTGCGGGGCCATTCTTCACGAGCCACGTGCTGCCCGCCCACGATCCATTCTTGCTGCCGAGATCGCGCACGCTGACCTGCGCATCGCCTGGCGTTACGTCGATGCAGGCGTGCTCCTCCGATACGCTGGCGTCGTCGGTGAGGGTGACGCCCTCGTGGCCCGGGGAGAGACGACGTCCGACGAAGGTGCTGCCTTCGGGGAGGCTCACAGCGGGGCTGCGCACGATGCCGCGCTGCGGTGAATACAGGACATACAGGCGCGGTCGCTTCTTCGCCAACACGGGCCGCACCGACTGCGGCAGCGTCACGGTGTCGCTCATGCCGGCAGTATAGGCTGGCTAGGGAGTCGACAGAGGCAGACGAATCACCCAGCGTCCCCCTCGGCCGCGGTCTGGATCCTTGTCATCGGGGGGAGGCGGGCGCTTGGCCGTGCTGCCGGACTTCACCTCGCGAGGCGGTGGTGGCGGCGGCTGGTCTTCGCCGCGACCAGGGACGCGCTTGGTTTCCGACGCGACACACGACAGATCGATCTGCGGTTCGACACCCGCGATCAGGCACAAGTGATCCCCGGCTTCCACCTTGGGCAAATAGAAGGTGTCGTTTTGTCCTGGCAGCTGCAGACTCCCGGCAGCGGCGAGCGTCGCGGGTGCCGATGGGGATGGATGCAGGAGCTCACGACGCTGATCCGCGTGCTCAAAGACCAAGTACAGATGCAGCGGGACATCAAGGCTCAGGCTCAGCGCAAAGTCCTGCTGGGCCTGCAGCGAGCCTGTCAGCGCAAGGTTCTGCGCCTGTCCCTGCGCTCTGATCGCGTCAATGCGCACGGGGATCGCGCTGCGCGGCGATGATGCATCGCGAGTCACCGCCTGCGTCGAGCAACCCACCGCAGACAGCAAGGCGCATAGGCCCAGAGCCAGCCTCCCCGTCGTTGGCGCAGTCGATGCGAACATTCTGTGGTTTGCGTTCATCGTCCGTCCTCCATGGGCGGAAGCTGCTCTGGGTTGAATGCACAGCGGAACCCGATGCCCGTCGCGAGGTAGTCGGCTCGCCAGCGAGAACGGCCGGCCGAGCGTGCCGCCGTGGGCTCTTGTTGATAGCTGCCGCCTCGCACCACCCGCGTGACCGTGCCCGGCGGAGAGCTGGGAGAGACGACTGGATTGATGCAGCGTCCACAGTCGGGGTACTGCGTGGTGAACTCGTCTTCGACCCACTCGCGGACGTTGCCAGCTAGATCGTAGACGCCCTGGGGCGAGACATCCTGCGGTGCCGTACCGACCTCGCGGGCTCGACGGACATCGGCTTCGCTGGAATCGCCAGGGATGCTGGCGCAGCGCTGACCAGGGGCCCTCGCCATCACCACACCGTCGCAGCGCGGCTGCTCACCCTGCTCGGGTTTCCAGGGCCAGGCTGACAGCGCAAAGCCAGTCCATGGATAGGGAGACCGCCGCTTTCCACTTCGCGCCGCCAGCTCCCACTCGGCCTCGCGCGGTAGGCGCTTGCCTTGCGCAGCGCAGAACTCGCGGGCTCCGTTCCAGGTGACCTGCACGACGGGCTTGCGTTCATAGCCTGGCAACGCGACGAAGCGACCTTCGCGATACGCGATGCCGCTCGCCTTGGGGTGCAGATCCAAGAGCAGCACGCCACTCGCGATAACCAGCCTCTCGTCTTCGACAACTGTCGGGCGCTGCGGTCGGTTTAAAAAGGCGGCGAAGTCTTCGTTGGTGACCTCGAAGCGGTCGACAAAGAAGTCGGACACCGTCACGACATGCACGGGTCGCTCGCGCTCGTACTCCTCGCGCTGACAGTCCTTGCGATGCTGCTGGCAGTCAGCCAAGGCGGCGTCGATCTCGGCTTCGTTGCTGCCCATGGGGAAGCGTCCACCGGGAACGAGCACGCTGCCTTTCGGCGCGCGGGCTTGCAGCGCTGCCAAGGCGACGCGACGATCCGACAGCGAGCTATCGCGAGTCCACGGCGTGCGCAGCTGCAGCAAGCGAGGCACGACGATCACGCCGCCTAGCGCAAGCACCGCGCCCAGTCCGATCTTCCAAATCGGCGGAGACTTGCGCGCAGGTGCCTTCCGAGGGGGCGGTGCCACACCCGCGAGCAGAGCGGACAAGGTCGCTTCGACCTCAGTCATCGATGGACGCTGCGCCGCTAGCTTGTCCAGCATCTGCATGATCAGCGGGCCCAGCGCAGCCTGCGGTGAATCGTGAAGCGTTGGCACCAGCGACTGGATCGAGCGCGCTCGTCCCTGCACATGGGCGAACAGCCAGCCCATCGGCTCCTGCGGGATGGGATACGGGGACTCTCCGCTCAGCAGCTCATACAAGATGAGGCCCAGCGAGTAGACATCGCTGCGCTCGTCGAGATCAGCGATGCCCTCGCACTGCTCAGGCGACATATAGCGCGGTGTGCCCAGCACCTGCCCCGACTGCGTGCTCGGGGTCGCGGCCGGTCCCGACAAGGTCGCCATCGCGCTGCGCAGCTTGGCGATGCCGAAGTCCAGCACCTTCACCCGTCGTCCGCCCGGCAGCTCGGGGTCGTCGATGACAAACAGATTACTGGGCTTCAGGTCGCGGTGCAGGATGCCCTCGCGATGCACATAGGCCAGCGCCGAGGCCACCTGCCGACCGAACGAGATCACCTCGGACACCGGCAGCTTGCCGCCCTGTTCGCGCAGATAGACAGGCAGCGGCTGGCCCTGCAGGTATTCCATCTGCAGGAACAGCGCGTCGTCGGGCAGCGAGCCACAGTCTTGCAGCTTCACCAAGCTCGGATGCGACAGGCGCGACAGCAGCTTGGCTTCTTGCAGAAAGCGCGCGACCGCGGCTTCATCGGCGTGCGGGTCGCGCAAGATCTTGATCGCCGCGCGCAGATCGACCTTGTTGTGCTGCGCCAGAAACACCGCGCCCATGCCGCCTGCGCCCAGCGGCTCGACGATGCGGAACGAGCCTAGCTCGGTGCCGATGTATCGCTGTTCGAGGGTTCTGGGAGTGCTCATGGCAAGCGCTCGCTCATACAATCGCTCGGCGCGACCGGGCGCAAGTGAACTGTGATCGGCGCGTCACTGGGGTACACCGCTTCGGTGGCTCCGGCGTAGCGAATGCAGCCCGCGGCATCCACGGCCACGGTCGTCACCCGCTGCTTTCGATCGTCCGTGCTGGCGGTGCTGTAAAGCCGCAGTCCCAGCCCTCCACCAACTACCTGCGTCTGCTGCGTCGATGAAGACAGCGTGGCTGCGATGTCGATGCAGCGCTGCCAGGCCGCATCCGCTTGCACTCCGATCCACAGCACGCAGGGCAGCCAAAGGCCGATCCCCAGAGCCAGCGTGGGCAGGTCGCGCATCCCGTTCATGGCCGCTTCCTCCTCGACTTAGCGAGCCGGCCCCGCCTTCGCTGCGCCGACAGTCTTCACCTCGACCACATCCAAGAGCGCCGTGTCGGTGGCCCATGTGCCCAGCGCCACAGGCAGTCTCCGGCTGCGCAGCAAGTCCCCGCTCAGCGCTTCCAGCAGCAGATCTCCCAGCGGGTGTTGTCCGGCCCGCTGCCGCAGCGCATCGCCGCGCGACGCGACTTCGGTCGTGCGCAGTGTGCTCGCCTCCTGCACCAGAGAGCTGAAGTCGGTCGGCTCGATCGTCGCAATCGCTTTGATCGTCCAGCCGCCGAGCGGCGCTTCGGTCTCGAAGACGTACGGCAGCGACAGCACCCGCGGTCGCGCATCGGCGGCGATGCGGGCATCGCCAGGTCGATCGGCGCGCGGAAACAGCACGTCGATGCTGCCGTTCGGACCCAGCTCCAGCACCGTCACATAGACCGGCCCTGGCGAGCTGTTCGTGACCTCTAGCTGATACGTCTGGCCTTCCGTAAGTCGCAGCGATCCGCTTCCCTGCGGGCTTAGCGGCACGGGTGTTTCCATCACCAGTCCCGCCGCACTGCGCGACGTACGCACGGGGATCAATCGCACTGCCAGCTTCACAAAGTCACTCTGTCCGTGCAGGGCAAACAGTCGCCGCCAGCGCCACTCGGCGCGCAGACGATCGGTTAGGGCTTGCGCCAGTGCATCGCCCTGCAGCCGGGCCGGAAGCTCGACGATGGGCTTGTCGCTCTCCGGTCGATACAGCTCGATCTGCGTCGGATTGGGGACAATCTTCACGTCGTAGCGCTCCTCCCCAGCAGCCGGAGCTGCGCCCGCATGAGCACCCAACGGAAGCACCAAGCCCGCTTGCTCCAGTCCCTTCAGGGCCGCTTGCAGGGTCGGCGATGTGCAGGTTCCACCGCTCGCCCCGCGACAGAGCACGCGCAGCGGCTGGCCGGCAAAAGCGTGCTCTTTCTCGACAACGCGCGCCGCGCCCAGATCCGCCGCCGACCACGCTTTGCCGTTCTTGCGCAGCTTCAGCCAGCTTGTCGTGGGTCGCACATCGACGACCTCAGCTTCTGCCAGCAGCGTGGTGGCGGATAGGGGCTCATCGCCCCGCCGGTGCAGCGCATAGACCGAGCCTTCGGTCGCCAGGTGCAGGCTGCCCACCGGGATCTCGATCCGCTCGCCCTGCACCTGCGACACGGTCAGAAACGGCGGCGCCTTCTTCCCGGGCTCGGCACCAAACAAGCGACGATCCGCGTCGCCTTCCAGCTCGGGATTCTGGTTGCTGAGCGTCTGCCGCATGTCCATCGCGACCTCGTGCAGCAGCGTGCGATAGCTGACGTCGCGCGGCAGCCGCGTCAGCGCCGCCACCAGCGCCCGCGAATAGATGCCCATGCCGCCGTCTTCCTTCGCCAGCTGGTCGCTGCGTGTAGCGGTCAGCAGAACATAGTCGCGCGCATCCAGATCCAGAGTCGCCGCCGCCCCTAGCTTCACCTCGGCGCTGCGACCCGGGTCGTCCATCTTCTTCTCATCTGGCCGCGGTCCATCCAGATCGGGATCCCAGGGCCGCCCGCGCTCGACGAACGCGCCACGGCTCATCGTGCCGCTGAAGCAGCTATCGAACGACAGCACGATGCTGCCATCGACCCGGCCCCCCGGGACGCGCAGCTTGTCGCCCAGCGTGCGCAGCCAGCCCGCCAGCTCATCGTCCACGATGTTGGTTCGCTCGCCCGCTTCCGCGCTCTGATCCTGCGCATCACCCGGCACGATCGACTCGTCCAGCCCGTCGTTCTCGTCACCGTTCTTGTCGCGAACCTGCTGCCCATGGCCCGAGAAGTGAAAGAACACCACCGAGCCGCGCGCCGCCCGCCCGATCAGGTGCCGCGCAAACGCCTCGCGAATCGCCGCGCCGCTCGCCTTTTCATCCTCCAGCACCAGCACATCGCCCGGAGCAAAGCCGTGCCGCTCGATCAGCACCTTGCGCAGCGCTTCGATCTCGTCGTGCGTGTGCAGCGTGCGCCACGGCGTCTTCCCCGCCGCCACCGGGTATCGCCCCACCCCCACCAGCAGCGCCAGCCGCGGCGCCGCCCCCTTCGCCGCGTCCTTCTTCACGGTGGCCACTCCTGCCGCCATAGCCGCTGGCGTCCCCTCGACGGGCGACCCAGCCAGCCCACACAGCGAAGTCAGCGCCAGCGCGCCTCCCAGCGTGCGCAGGCTCCATCTTCCGCGTGCTGCGTTGCGTCGCATCCTGTTCGTCCCGTCTGATCTCTGCTCTGGGTGGGTCATCACTTTCACCTTTTCCTTTGGGTGTCTGCCTTGGCTCAATGCAGCCACTGTGCCAAGCACACTTCAGCGAGAGCCCGCCAACCGCAGCGGCCCATCGCTACCGATGACCAGAAACGGCGCCCAGTAGTACGGGTGGCTGCGCCCCGGCCTCCCACTAAGCCCCGGCTTCCCATGAAGCTCCGGCTTCCCATGAAGCTCTGGCTTCCCGCGAAGCTCCTGCATTGCCTCGATCATTGCGCCCAGGCGGTCGCCGGGCTGCTTGGGGTTGAGCAGCTTCTGGTAGTACAGCGTCATCAGCTCGCCTGTTGCGTCATCGCTGACTCGCCACAGGCTCGTGACCAGCGTCTCGGCCCCGGCCACCAGGAACGCGCGCCGCAGGCCGTACACCCCTTGCCCCGCGCTCAGTCCGCCGCGGCCCGTCTCGCAGGCCGACAGCACCACAAGCTGCGTGCCGTCCAGATCCAGGCTGCGCGCTTCGTCCGCTGTCAGCAGGCCATCGCGCGCCGCGTCCCCGCGCAGATAAGCCGACCGCACATCGGCCAACACCAGCGCCGAGCGATTCATCGCCCCGACCTCGCCCGGCAGCCGCTCGGCCTCCGCCGCACCCACCAGCTTCGACCGCTCATGCTCTGGCGCAAACACGCTGCGCACCTCGCCGGCACCAGCGGTCGGAGGCGGCAGATGCACGTCCTGCAAGAACAGCCCATGCGTCGCGATGTGCAGGATGCGCGGTGCGTGAACGCTGCGCACCGCAGGCTCGGTCGCCCTCGCTCCCAGCAGCGGCTCGACCCCCAGCAGCGGCGCAAGCTGCGTCGCCTCGCGCTGCGCCCCCGGCAGCGCTGCCAGCCCCTCCAGCCGCCGATACAAGCTCTGCCCGCCATCCTTCGGCGCCCCCACCACCTCGCCAAAGTCCGGGTTCGCCAGCAAAAGCGGCGCACTCGCCACCCGCTGCGAGCGCTCGCGCAACAGGTCCCGCCCACTCGTCAGATAGTGAAACCGATAGCGCCCCAGCAGGTAGTCCGTCCCATCGTGCAGCGCATCAAACGGGATCGTGTTCAACGTCCCATCCAGCGACAGAAACAGCTCCCGCACCTCACCCAGCTTCGCTTGCAAGCGCCCCATGACCTGCGCGTGCAGCAGCTTGGCAGCGGGTACCGGGTCCGTTCCCGGCGAAGCCAGCACCCTCTGCAGCTCCAGCGCAAGCGTATCGACTGTCGCGGCCTCGCCCAGATCCACCGCTTCAATGCGCCGATCCGCAAACAAGACCAGCGCGACATAGTGCGGCGTGCCCCAGAACTTGCCATCCGCGCTCGACCTCCCCTGATACGCCTCGACCCACACCACCTCGACCAGCGCGCTCCCCGCCGGAAGCTTCGCCGCCACCTCTGCGATGATCGCGTCCATCTTCGGCGGCTGCAGCGCGCGAAGCTCCGGCAGGGCGCTCGCAAGCTCGGCCTCCAGCGCCTCGGCCCGCAGCTTCGTGTCGTGCAGCCGCTGCCGATAGGCCGGCAAGGACAGCGTCCCCGGCCCGCCATACAGCAGCGTCTCATGCTGCTGCCGCACGCCCTGCCACTCCTGAAACTGCCGCTCGATCTCCGGCCGACTCCGAGCGCGCTGCAGCAGCAAGTTCGCCGCCGCCCCCGCCGCCGCCACCCGCCCCTTGCGCAGCAGGGCCACCTGCAGCGCTAGCTCTTTGGCCCCCGGCGTCTCAGGACCCAGCAGCAGGCCATAGATCGCGTCTTCCTGACCCCGCAGTGTGTCGAGCAGCGCCTGCATCCGCGTCTCGCTGACCGTCGCGCGCACCTGCCCCTCGCGCACCTGCGCTGCCAGCCGCAGCCGGGACAGCGCCTGGACGAGCTGGCCTTGATCCAGGTGGAGGAGCGCAAGGTTGTTGAGGCTGGTGGCGACATCGGGGTGCTCGGGGCCGAGGGCCTTTTCCTGGATCGCCAGGCTGCGCTTGGAAAGCGGCTCGGCCTGGGCCAGCTGCCCCTGGGCCCGATACAGCCCGGCCAGGCTGTTGAGGCTGGTGGCGACATCGGGGTGCTTGGGGCCCAGCGCCTTTTCAAAGATCGCTAGGCTGCGCTTGATAAGCGGCTCGGCCTGGGCCAGCTGCCCCTGGGCGTAGTACAGTCCGGCCAGGTTGTGGAGGCTTCGGGCGACATTGGGGTGCTCGCGGCCCAGCACCTTTTCGCTGATCGCTAGGCTGCGTTTGAAAAGCGGCTCGGCCTGGGCCAGCTGCCCCTGGGCCCGATACAGCTCGGCCAGGTTGTTGAGGCTTTCGGCGATATCGGGGTGCTCGGGGCCCAGCGCCTTTTCGCGGATCGCCAGGCTGCGCTTGTAGAGCGGCTCGGCCTGGGCCAGCTGCCCCTGGTTCTGATACAGCCCGGCCAGGTTGTTGAGGCTGGTGGCGACAGCGGGGTGCTCGGGGCCCAGCGCCTTTTCTTTGATCGCCAGGCTGCGCTTGTAAAGCGGCTCGGCCTGGGCGTACTGGCCCTGGGCCTGATACAGCCCGGCCAGGTTGTTGAGGCTTTTGGCAACCTCCACATGCTCCGGGCCATGGCGGCGCAGGCGGAGCTGCAGCAGGTGGCGGTAGTGCGCTTCGGCCGGCGCGTACTGGCCTACTTGGTGTTCGCACCAGGCCCAGTCCCAGAGCAGGCGGTCTTCGATCGGGTCTTTGTCATCGCCCGCGGGGAGTGCAGAGACGACCTGATAGGCCCGATCGCAGGCGGGCAGGGCGTCGCGGCACTGGGCTGCGGTCTGGGCTTTTAGGCACTGCGTCAGGTCCTGCTTGAACTGCTCGATCGGGTCGGTCTGTCCCCAGGCCGGGCCGCCGAAAAAGAAGAGCAGCATGGCCAGTGGGCTCAGCCCCTGCATCGGGTTTCTTCGCATCGCTCACCTCGTGCCCCGCATACCACAGCACCCGCTGTGCCAGGGGGGGGCGGGCCTGTCGGCGGATGTGGCGGCTGGGGTCGCGGGCTGGGCGGGTTCGGGCGTTGCTGTGCCGGCGCGATGCGGGGCTCTGCCCGGGGGGCCCGCACGGCCCACTTCGCCCACTTCGCCCGCTGCGGCGGCAGGTGCTAGGGCTGCGTCAGGAAGTCGGCCAGCGGCGCGCCCAGCCAGTGCACGCGGTCGCGCAGGTCGGGGGTGCGCAGGTGGGCCTGCACGGCGTGCAGCGCCAGCGTCAGCGCTTGCAGCGAGTCTTCGCCGTAGGCAGCGGCGCGAACCGAGACCGGCGCACCCAGCTCATAGACGCAGGCCCAGCAGGCGCCGTCGGGCGTCGGGGCATAGACCTGCACCCGCAGCGGCTGCTCGGCGCCGGTGTCGTCCTGCACGCTCAGCTCGCGAGTGGCGATGGGCAAGGGGGGCGGTGTCATTTGGCAATGGCCAGGCAGCCGGCCTGGGCGCTCAAGGCGCACGTCGTACTTGGCTTTTGCGGCTGCGTCAATCCGGCCCGCCCCCACCCGTCTATGCCCCGCGCGCAAGCGGCACGCGCTTGGCCGTGCGCGGGGCTCTCGGCCTCGGCTCCGCAGATTCCGCTTGCCTGGTCCGCGGCGCCTGCATTTTGATTCGCGCATGCCAACCAAAAAACCAGCCCACAAGATAGCGAAGACAGCGACGGAGAAGAAGGCGGGGGCGGCGAAGGCGGGGGCGGCGAAGGCGGGGGCGGCGAAGGGGGGCGCGGGCGGGGTGGCGGGGAGCCCGGCGCGCGATCCCGGCGAAGCGGCGTTCCTGCGGATTCAGGCGCGCGTGGATGCGATTCCGGCGGCGCAGGTCAGCCAGCCGCGCGGGGATGTGCGGCGGGCGGCGAGCTTTGTGCTTTCGGATACGGTGCCGCGGCTTGCGGATCGCGGGCTTCTGGCTCGCTTGGCTTCGCTGCCGCGGGCCGAGTTTGATCACAGCGCGCTGGATCTTTTGCAGCCGGCGGCGGAAGCGGCGCTGTGGACGCAGGCCCAGCTGGCGGAGGCCGAAGCCGGGGCCTCGGGGGCGCGGCTGCCCGTCGAGCTGGTTGCCGAAGCGAGCGGGCTGCGCACGCGCATGCTGGAGGTCTGCGCCTATCACTTCCGCGACGATGCCGCGCTGCGGGCCCAGGTCGATGACATCCGCAGCGGGCAGGGCTACCTGGATCTGGCAGAAGACCTCGGCCGCCTCGCCGGCCTGTACCGCGCCCAGGCCGCGACGCTGAAGCAGGACCTGCGCTTCTATCGCGAAGGCGACGCCAAGGACGCGCTGGACTTCGCTTCGCGCATCACCCGCGAGCTGCGCAGCCAAGGCCCGCAGGCCGCCCGCGACGTCGCCTGGCGCACCTTCGCCCTGCTCGCTGCGCTGTACGCCGAGGTCGCCCGCGGCGCCCGCTTCCTGCTGCGCGAGGCCGGCGAGGCCGCCTTCCCCTCGCTCATCACCGCCAGCCGCACCGCCCCCAGGCCCCGCGAAAAGTCCCCGCCCACTCCGCCCACTCCGCCCGCTCCGCCCAGCAAGTAGCCCCCCCACAGCCCCAAGCCCCCCAAGGACCCCAGAGCGCTCTGCCGCGACTGCGCTCCCCCGCAGCGCTGCCCCATACGCAGCGCGCGGACGGCTTAGGGCCGCCGCCGCCCGCCTGGAAGCTGTGCCGCGACGGCTCTGCCACCTTGCAGCGCGCCTGGAAGCTGTGCCGCGACGGCTCTGCCACCGCGTCGGCCGCTGGAAGTAGCGCCGTCGCGGCTCTGCCACCGTGCCGCCGGCCTGGAAGCCGTGCCGCGACTGCTCCGCGACCGTGCCGCCGGCCTGGAAGCTGTGCCGCGACGGCTCTGCGACCGTGCCGCCGCCTAGCCGACAGCCAAGGGAGCCTCGCTGGCGCGGACGAGATCGACCTGGGGGTCAGCCGCTGGGATGCAGCTCACGCGGCAGCCGGGGCTTCAACGCAAGCTGCGCGCCGTGCCATAGATCGACGATCCAGATCGTCTTCTGCCGCGTGTCGATCACATAGAAAAAGCGGAAAGGCTCGACGATAAACTGGCGCACGGGCAGGTCGGGGAATTCGTGGACGCTGGCGCCGCTGTGGGGAAAGGCGGCGAGCCGCTGGTAGTGGCTCTCTAGCTTGCGGGCAAAGCGCTCGGCGGCGACCGGGTTCCTGGCGCCAAGCTCCATCAGCACCGCTGCGAAGCGCGCGGCGGCCTCGGGGATGTAGCGGACCTTCATCGCGGCGGCAGGTTCAGGCGGGTGCGCAGGCGGGCGTGCACGACTTCCCAGTCTTCGCCCTCGCCGGACTCGGCGGCGGCCAGGCCGCGCTCCAGTCGCTCGCGCAGGGCGGCCCGCAGGCCCGGATCGTCGGGCAGGGGCGGTGGAACGGGCCCCAGGGTGGCAACCGAGTCAGCGTCGGCCGGCGGTGTCTGGGCGGCGCTGCCCTCTGTCTTCGCTGGGGCGGGCTCAGGCCGGCTGCGGCCTCCGCCACGACCTCCCCCATCGGGAGCCTGGGCCCACATCGCTGCGCCGGTGCTGGGACTGCGGGAGGAAGACATAGGGCCAGGGCTACTTGATTCGCGCACTCAATGCAAGCTCGGAGAGGCCCCCGACATCCCGCAGCGCCCGCAGCGCCCACCAGGCCCAGGCTCGACGCGGGCAGCGGTCGCGCGGTACACAGACGCCGCGGCGCTGGCACGAAGGTTGCCACGCCTGCTTCCCACCATGCCGCCCCAAAAAAACGATCCCAGACTCCACCCGCCGCCGCCACGAGCCCTCGCCCACCTGGGCCTGATCGCGCTGCTGCTGCTGCCGGGGCGCCTGCCAGCCCAGACAGCGCCCACGCCTGAACCCGACGCCCCCACCGCGCGAGCCACCTGCGACAGGGAGTTCGCCGCCAGCCGCTGGCCCCAAGCCCTCCCCGCCTGCCAGGCCGCGCTGCGCCACGCCGAGCAGGCGCGAGGCCCCGAAGACGAGAGCGTGGGGTACTGGTTGCTGATCGTGAGTAGCGTGCTCCATGAAAGCGGGAGCTATGCCGAGGCCGTCCCCTTGGTGCAGCGCGCGCTGAGGATCATGCAGAAGGTTCACGGCGACCAGCACCCCCATGTCGCCACGTCCCTGAACAACCTCGCCGCGCTGTACGAAGCCCAGGGGCAGTACGCGCTGGCCGAGCCGCTTTACAAGCGCAGCCTGGACCTCAGCGAAAAGGCGCTGGGCCCGGGCCACCCCGATGTCGCTCAGTCCCTGAACAACCTCGCCGGGCTGTATCAAGCCCAGGGGCAGTACGCGCTGGCCGAGCCGCTTTTCAAGCGCAGCCTGGACCTCCTCGAAAAGGCGCTGGGCCCGGGCCACCCCCATGTCGCTGCGTCCCTGAACAACCTCGCTGGGCTGTATGAAGCCCAAGGGCAGTACGCGCAGGCCGAGCCGCTTTACAAGCGCAGCCTGGACCTCTGGCAAAAGGCGCTGGGCCCGGGCCACCCCAATGTCGCCACGTCCCTGAACAACCTCGCCGCCCTGTATCAAGCACTCGGGCAGTACGCGCAGGCGGAGTCGATGCACAAGCGCTGCCTGTCGATTCAGGAGAAGGTGCTACCTCCCTTGCATCCCCATCTCCTGTATTCGCTGGGCCATCTGGCCCGGCTGTACCTGGCCGGGGATACCCCCTCGCAGGCGCTGCCGTATCTGTCGAAGCTCCTGGACCGCTCGCTGGAGCGGGATGGCTTGTATGCGGGCGATTCGCTGTACGCGCTGCATGAGCTTGGCCGGCTGCATGTTCACTTGGGCCAGCCGGTGGAGGCGGGGGCGGTGTTCGAGCGCTTTCTTTCGCGGCTGGTCGCGGAGCGGGGGCCGGCGGCGGGGCTGGCGCAGGATGGGGGCGAGCGGCTGGCGACGCTGTTAGAGCGGGCGTTTTTTCATTTCTGGCTGCGGCGTGACTATGCGGGGGCAGAGAAGTTCGTGGCGCAGGTGCGGGGGCTGGCGGTGGCGAAGGCGGGGGCGGTGGCGGCGGCGCTGGGGCGGCTGCAGGGGGTGCTGGAGGGGACGACGGCGACGCAGCGCAAGGGGCTGGCGCTGCAGGCGCGGCTGGCGCGCGGCAAGCTGGATGACCACGCGCGGCGCTTGTTCGCGGCGGCGATTCAAGAGGTGGCGGAGGAGCGGCCAGAGGAGGCGGCGCGGCTTTTGACCGAGGGGCTGTACGTGGGCGAGGGGTACCTGCGGGGCAAGCTGGGCGAGGCGGAGGTGCGGGCCTGGCTGGAGGTGCAGCGGGCCTCGCTGGAGCTGAGCTTTGAGCTTTCGCGGCAGCACCCGCAGAGTGAGGCGCTGCGGCGGGTGGCGGTCTTGGCGTCGCTGCTGAGCAAGGGGCGGTCGCTGGATGCCGAGACGAGCAAGCTGCGGGTGCTGCGCAGCGAGGCAACGGCGCAGAAGCACGCAGTTCTGTCGCAGCGAGTGCAGGAGCTTTCACAGCAAGCGAACGCGCTGGCGCTGGCGGGGCAAGGAGGGCTGGCGCTGCGGGATGTGCAGCAGCGACTGAAACAGGCGGAAGACATGCTGCTGGCGTCGATGGGCGACCTGCGGGTGGAAGCTCTGCCCGAGGCGTGGGA
>CALFYE010000520.1 GCA_937952145.1 uncultured Myxococcales bacterium | reverse complement strand
CGCAGGGCGCGCTGGTTCCTCCTGTTGGGAATCGCCACCTGCCAGCGCTTCGATTCTTTCTGGGGCCACCGGATGATGCACGCGTCGTCAAATTTGCTCCACCGAGGTCGGAACGCGGTGGCGTGAGGAGGAAGCACGCAGCGCCGAATCACAGCGATCGCGCAGAGCGTCGGGCCGCGATCGAGGTTCCTGGCGAATCGCCACGCGTAGAGCCGAACGAGCATGAGCAGCTGGTGGTCCCGACGGAGAAAAGCCCGGTTGCTCGCGATGACGAGAAGCTAGGGAACTCTGATTCACAGGTGTCCCATGTAGATGAAACAGCAGCAGCAGTCTCAGGTGCCAGTGCTGTCGATATGCAGCCACAGGCATCGACGAATCCGGCAACGACGAACGAGTCCTTGCTGGCTCCGATGCAAGTGCCGGCGGATGTCGCTTCCTCGCTCTCGCCAGCGCAGAATGCTGCTGCTGTAGCCGCGTTGGCATCTTCGAGTGCAGATTCGCGGCCACCGCCCATCGAGGAGAAAGAGGCACCATCTGGTAGCGCAAACCCAGTCGAGCAGCGCAGCGACGATCTGCCGCTCTCATCGCCCAAGATCACTGTGCAGGTTGGGCAGAAGACCCTGGAAGTCGCTGAGGCAACGTGGGCGGCAGCACATGCTCCAATGGAAGCAGCGCAGGCGGGAGCGTCCTGCATTCCCAAGTGCTCCCCTCCGCTGACGGAGGCGGAAGTCAAGGAGCTGACCGGCATCGTCGTGCACACCGAGAAGTGCGCGGTGTTCATGCATGAAGTGGAGTGCTTCCATGCCCGCGCGACCGGCAAACTCGCACCGACCCCGCCCGAGTTCAACCTTCACCCCGACGAGCAGGGGCGCATTCAGGCTGTCGCCTGTGATCCGCGGCTGAGTCGCGCGGTCCTCGACTTACGCAGCGCATGGCTGGGGTGCTGCATGCAGGGACCGGACGCAATGTATCGCCTGCCGCCTCCGTTCGTGTCGCTGACCGACGCCGAGGCCGGGCGCATTAAGTCGATCCTGAACAACTCCGAGCGACGCTCCTACGCAGCGTATGCTGTGAAGCGGATCGAGTCGTTGCAGACGGGTCAGCCGCTGCCAGCACAGCCGACTTCGGAGCTGCCTCCAAAGGTGCGCAGGCAGATCCATCAGCTAGTCAGCGATGCGAGGCTCCTGACCCTGATGCAGCATGGAATCTGGATGCGGGAACCAGAGTCTGAGAAGAGATCAGTTGCTGCGGCAACTCACGACGGGGGCACTGCGCCCACGACGTTGGGATAGCTGGCGGCTCACCAGCGATAAGCTCATTCTACTGAGAACGATCTGCCCGTTCGCGTTCGCAGCCGTGACGCAATCCATCGGCCAGATGCACTGCACGCGGAATCTAGCCGACAACGATCCAGACCGTAGCCGGAACATAGCCGGACCGTAGCCGCGCAGCAGGCGGAACATAGCCAGACCGCAGCCGGACCGTAGCCGCGCAGCAGCCGCGCAGCAGCCGGACCTGATTCGATCGACCTGGCTCTGCCAACGACTTGATTCTGTTGAACTCCGAACGACGAGTTCCGCTTGGCTGAGTTCCGGCTCGCTTCCGGATACGACGCGGATACGGCGCGGATACGGCGCGGATACGACGCGGATGCGGCGCGGATACCGTGCGGATATGGCGCGGCTGCTGCGCGGCTGCTGTACGACTGCTGTGCGGATGCCATGCTGGCTGGGGTGGCGTTCGCGTTCGCGTCGCATTGTTCGCGCCGTTACGCGTGCCCACATCGGGATTCTGGATGCAATGGCTGTGGTGATGGCTGTGTAGGCAGTCTTGTGACACGCTGCGATGCTAGCCTCAGATGCGGCGCGTTGGTGGCAGCGGCGCCGGCAGCGATAGGGACGTCACGACAGCCTGCGGAACTGACGGCGAACGGGTCCGCGTTCACCTCTGCACGTCACCGAAGCAGCGTGGCTGCACCGTCAGCCGCTGACCTGCCTATCGGTAACGCCCGCTCAAGCGAACGCGGAGTATTCCCGTTCGCGGTCCAGGGCCAACTCCGCAACGTCGTGACGACCTCTGCGTCACGGCTATGTCACGGCCGCTGCCATATGCGTTGCCTTTTGCGCGGCCATCTTCACCTCCACCTCTGAGGCCGTTTCCGTGGCCAACTCCTCCGCCATTTGCGCGGCCACTTGGGTGGCCATTTGCGCGGCCATTTGGGTGGCCATTTGCGCGGCCATTTGCGCGGCCATCCTCGACGGGTGCTTAGCAAGATTCGCACCCAGCCGGAACTGTGAGTGTTCTCAGCGACTTACTTGCTCTTTTTGGTGCTCCTGAAAATTCGACGATGGCCGCGTTTGCGCCGCGCAAATGGCCACCCAAGTGGCCATCGAAATGGCGTCGCATGTGGTCACAGAATCGGCGTCGCATGTGGCCACAGAATCGGCGTCGGAGTTGTCCGCGGTGCTGGCAACAGGGATGACAACACGCTCGTCACGACTCGCCTCGCAACTTGTTACGAGGAGCCTGTCCGTTCGGGACTTGGCGTGACGGCGGGACTGGCTAGGAAGAAGGATTTCTGAGCGACCTCGACTCATTGCGAGTCGTGCAGTCAGGCGGTCTGGCGTTCGCGCTCGTTGGGCAAGCGATAGGACCCGAGCGGGCAGAGTGGGCACCGAACATCGGGCAGCACTCCTGGCGGCGCAGCCGGGCACGAGATCGCTCGCCGCACGCGCGGTTCTTCGTACCCGTGCCGCGCGCACCCACCTTGTCGCCCGTTGGGAAAGCGCGGATAATTGGCACGCCCATTTTG
Organism: uncultured Myxococcales bacterium; assembly: GCA_937952145.1. GTDB lineage: Bacteria > Myxococcota_A > Polyangia > Palsa-1104 > JAEUJZ01 > JAEUJZ01. The sequence goes on along the minus strand of CALFYE010000520.1, from coordinate 4,918 downwards.
CGCAGACCAAGCGTATGGCAGATCCCCAAGACAGCACGTTGAATGAGGAGTTGGGTCGTGCGCTTGACGGTCTGGTCGCGCGGCGCATGGTGCTGAGAGCCACCCCGTTCCTGTCGCGCTTCCCCTGGCCGTTGCGGGCAGTCTGCTTTTCGGGCGGACTGGTCGCGCTGACGCTTTCGGCCGGCACGCTGCTGTCCGAGCCGCGCGTGCTGCGCCAGATCGACTTGTGGGCGGGGCTGCTGCTGCTGGTCTGCTTGCTGGCCTACGAAAGGCTGGCCGTCGACATCAAGCGCGTCGTCGGGACCAGCGTGGCGCCGACGCTGTCCAGCGGCGCGGTGGCGCAGGCGCGCACGTGGAACGCCACACACGTTCTGCTGACTCATCAAGCGGCCATCTGCAGTGGCATCGGGCTCTTGACCGCGGCCTGCGTTGCCATCGCGCTGCAGTGGGTCTTCGGCCGACAGGGTCCGGCGACGCTGCTCTTTCTGGCCTTCGGTTCGGCCCTGGTCACCAGCCTGATCTACATTCCGGCCAGCGTCTCTGTGATAAGCCTGGCTTCGGCATCGGGGCGCGCCGACGTATTTCCGCTGGACCCAGCTCGATCGCGCTTGGTGGCGGGGCTGCGTCGCTTGGGGCAAGGGACGGTCGCGGCCTCAGCGGCGATGGGGACGGTAGGCGCGCTGGGCCCGCTGCTGCTGCCTGGCTTGGGCGCAGTCGCCTATGTGCTGGCAGCGCTGGTGCTGTGCGGCGCCATCGCTGCTTCGGTGGCGCAGTTCTTTGTCCAGCAGCATGCGCTGGGCACCCTGATCATGCGCGCACGCAACGAAGCGCTGGGGGCGCTGCAGAGCGACATCGCGCCGCTGTTTGCGCGACGCACCGAGCTGTCCGATCGCGAGCAGGCCACGCTGACTTCGCTGCTGGCGCTGTACGACCGCGTGGTCAGCATATCGGCCAAGGGGTTCACCGCGGGCGAGACCCTGCGCTTCATCCGTCCGCTGGCGATCCCGGCCGTGACGATGATCCTGACGCTGCTGCACATTCAGATTCCCACGCAGGGCATCTGGGGCCTGCTGCTGCGCCTGATTCTGAAGCGAGCCGCATCGTAGCAGCGCCGTGGCCTCTGAGCATCGGCGCCCGTCGTGCCCGACCGATCGGGGTCCCAACGCGTCCATTAAGTCGCGCTTCCCAGCGTCCTGTGCTTCTAATGAGAACAGAGGCTCCCCATGAAAAAGCACCTGTTCGCCGCTGCGCTGACATTCCTATTTCTGCCGACCGCACTTGCGCTTGCTGAAGAGATTGGCAGCGTGTCCACGGTCTTCAAGATGCTGGGTCCCAACGACAAGATTGTGATCGAGGCCTTCGACGATCCCAAGGTCGAAGGGGTGACCTGCTACCTATCGCGTGCGAAGCGCGGTGGCATGAAGGGCGGCTTGGGCTTGGCGACCGACACCTCCGATGCCTCGATTGCCTGCCGGCAAGTCGGGCCGATCAAGCTGAAGGCGCCCATGCAAGATGGCGAGGAGGTCTTCAAGAAAGACACCTCGCTGCTCTTCAAGACCATGCAGGTGGTGCGCTTCCTGGACAAGAAGCGCGAGGTGCTGATCTATCTGGTCTATTCGGACAAGATTATCGACGGATCGCCCAAAAATTCCGTCACGGCCGTTCCCTTGAAGAGCTTCGGCCCCTGACCGATTTTTGCGGCTGCAGCTTCGCGGACGTGCGCGCAGCGCGATGGCGTTCGTCACAAAGGAAATCGGACCAGCGCGACGAGCCTCGCTGCGTGCGGTAGGCGCCTGACGGCGGCGACCGGGGATGGGGCTGCAACTACTTCGAGACGTCCAGCGTAATCGGGATGTTCGAGCCCCACTGCACGTCTCAGGAGATCCCAGAGCGATTCTTGGTCGTATTGTGTGGCCATGCTGAGGGGGCCTATCCTGCGCTGATGCCGCCGTTTCGAGCCCAGCGCATCAGCGAGTGAGCGAGAACGTACGGCCCGATGAGCAACAGCATCAAGCCGCAGACGATCGCGCTGACTCCGCGCATCGGCAGCGGTAGAGCCGCATTCGCCATCAGCGATCCTGGCAGCAGGATCAGGAGAGCCGCCAACAACAAGCGCGTCCAACTTGCAGGCTCAGGGGTGACGGCGACAGCGCTAGGTGAGACGATGGCTTCGACGCTATTGGGGTTCGATGTCGGGTGCAAGGTCTGCGTCCTTTGATCTACTGCGGGTTGCGAAGCTCCGCTCGTACTGCGTGCGGTCAGCCAATCCAATTGACGCCGGCGCGACAGCAGCGGGCCCGCAGCAGCAAGCGACACCGCCGCCAGCGCTGCGAAGTAGCGGTGATGCGGCCAGCGGTCCCAGCACAGGCCGAGCACGGCCGCGAGCCCGTTCCCCACAGCGCTGCCTGCAAACCACAACCCGGCCGCCTGCGCCGCCCTGCGCTGCGGAGCCAGCCGAGTGACGAGGGAGACGCCGAGTGGAACCAGCAGGATCTCCGCCAACGACAACAGCACATAGGAGCCGAGCAGCCACGCGCTACTGACCCTGCCTGCATCCCCACCGCGCAGGCTCGCGGTAGCCATCAGAGCAAACGCCGATGCTGTTGCGACATAGCCCCAGACCAGCTTGTCTACCGTCGAGCCAGTGCGCGAATGTGACCGCCTGTGCAGGTACAGAAACGCAGGCAGCATCGCGATCACCATCAAGCCGTGCAGCGCTGCGAAGACGCCAGGGCCGAGCGGCACTGAGTGCGATAGCAGAGTGATCTGCGCTTCAGTGTTGACTGCTGCGAACACAGCGAGCGAGCTACCGGCCTGCTGCGCGGTCAGCCAGAACACAACGGCGACCGAGCAGAGCAACCAGACCGCGGCCATGTTGCCGCGTCGCGTTGCAGTTGCCTGATGCTCGGTCGTCGCATCAGGGTCAGCCTTGGCGAGCACCAGCAGGCCGGCACTCAGCAACGATGCGATCGCAGCGCCAGCGAACAGCGTCGCCCAGCCGCGCATCGCATGCGCCCATTCGCCAAACAGCGCGCCCGCTGCGTAGCCGATGTTCGCGGCCAGGTAATGCCAGAGGAAACCGCGCTCCCGTGCTTGCTCATCGTGTCCCGTGGCGCGGGCGATCAGTACATGCAGGCTTGGACGAAACAAGCTGTGCCCAAACACCATCAGACCGAGCGCGGGCCAAAACAGCGACGCCGTGTCGACGGCAAGTGAGCCATAGGCCAGCGCGAGTAGCAGCGCTCCAAGGGTCGTGGATGCGCACACGCCGAGCTTGTGGTCGGCAAGCCAGCCACCGGGCAGACTTCCGAGATAGGCCAGCGCCTGCAAGAGGGCCAGGACCATCAGAGCCGTCGGCGCGAGCATAGTGTGGCGCTCCTGAACATACCGCACGAACAGCGGCAGCATCGCGAGAAACGCGAAGCGCTCACAGCCCTGCACCGCGCAGAGCAAGGGCAAAGACCAGCGCCGAGAAACAGACAAAGGCTCAGGACGAGATGACATCGAAGGCTCCAAGCGCAGTTGCGTTTAGGAAGCCCCGCGAATACTGTGCGCCGCAGTTCCACGGGGTGCTGACTCACTACGGGGAACTTGGCCTCCGGCGTCTTCACCGCGACGGGGGCCGTTTCGTATCTGCGCTAGTCGTCGTGGGCACTGACCGCAGCGCGAGGAGGGCGCATGTAGAACCTGTCGAAGCGACCATCCAAAAGCTGCTGCACCTGCGCTGGCCACCAGCGTGCGTGGCCCTTCGGCGTCACATAGCCTGCATCGGTGAGCACCTTCGCCAGCGTCGGAAATCCGGGTCGCTGAAACGGTTCGTCGTGCCCCGCCGCCGCATGCTCGTACTGCATGCGCTCGAACATCGCTTCCAAGAAGCGGCGCGGCGACAGCACCTGGGTCTCTCGGCAGTACCGAAACAACTTGCGCACGCTGCGTTCTGTGAACCCGCGACCCTTCAGCGGAATGAAGCCCACCTCGTTTAGGATCGCCGCGATCTGTGCATGCGTGTGTCCGCGCGCGCGCAGTCCAAGCATCGCCTCCTTTACCTCCTCGTCGCTGTGAGCCCGCTCATTGTGCGGTCGTGGCTGAAGCTGATGCAGCCGCAGGCACAAGCTGTAGATCGTGTGCTTCGTCCAGCGCTTCGCCTGAGGCGGCACGACACCGGCAGCATTCAGCCGCTTCGCGATCTCGCCGGTCCCAACGCCTGCCTCGACCCATTCCTGGATCTGCGCGACAACCGCCTGCTGCTTCTCATCATCGACCAACACTTTCATGCGCGGGTTGTCGGGAGCGCGAATCACACGCTTGCCATACGGCACCTTGCCGAAGTGATAGCCGCTGCGGCGAATGTGTTGAATGGCCTCGCGCGTGCGCTCTCCGACGGCCTCTCGTTCCATCTGCCCGAACACCAGCAGGATGCTGATCAGTGCGCGACCCAGCGCAGAGTCGAGCCGAATCGCCTCGCGAATCGCCACCAACTCCTTCGCCCCATCGCGAAAGTACGTTTCATAGATCTCGCAGAAGTGGCGAATCGATCTGCTGAGGCGATCGAACTTCACAACGACGAGCACGTCCGCATCACGTCGCAGTCTGCTCAGCGCATCAGCCAGGCCCGGCCGCTGCGACTTCCCACCCGACAGCACGTCCTGATAAGTCGAGAGCAGTCGCAACCCATGCAGCTCGCAGTACTGCCGAATCGCCCCCTGCTGCGCCTCCAGCGAGACGCCTTCACTCGCCTGCATGTCGGTCGAAACGCGCACATACCCGATCGCTGTGCGGACCATTTCGCCCCGATCCGTGGTCCCGATTTCCTTCCGCGCCGTCGCTCCCTGCCGCTGCCTCTCCGCTGCCATGACCATTCCCTCCGCTGTGCGTGATGTGTGCTTGCAGGGGAGAGACTTAATTGGGTCAGGCGAAC
>CALFYE010000519.1 GCA_937952145.1 uncultured Myxococcales bacterium | reverse complement strand
GGTGGGCCGTCTTGATCTGCCGCGCGTCCGCTCCCGGCCCGACCCCGAGGATCTGGTAGTAGTTGACCCTCATTCGGGCTCCTTCATCAGATGAGGAGCGGAGATCGTGATGAGCTGCTCCAGCTCCGTACGACTCGGGAACTTTCGCAGGAAGCGTGCCAGCTGATTCAGCTCCTCGGTTCGGTCGGGCGTCATGAAATAGGCGACGCCCGCGTCTTCCTCCGCCACTTCGGGCACCGGCAACCCCCGCTCGTGGTCCTGGGTCTCTTGCGCGAACTCACGGATCAAGGCGTCAAGCTCGCTCCGGTCGTCCGGCGCAGAGGTCGCGGTCTCTGAGTCCAACGTATCGTGGATGTGCGGTGATTCGCTCGGCTCGGGGTCCACCAGATCGAGGCTGTGCATCGCTTCCTTGGCCTCGGTGTCCAACATGTCGGGGACACGCAGCGCCTCGCTCGGCATGCTGGCCGCGGTAGACGGAGCGTTCGATTCCGCCGCTGCGGGCGCAGCCGGACTGTGCGCAGGACTTGGTGCAGGATCGGGTTGCGATGGTTGCGAAGGAGCGCTGGGCCTGGGCGCAGGCGCCTTGCCGGCTTCCTGCGCTGGCTCTTCCTTCGCTGCCGGTGGCTGCTCCCGCTGGTTCTTATCGACCAAACCCGCATCAACCGTCCCTGCGAAGTCCGCGTCCGTCTTCTCGGGCGAGCCTTTGTCAGGTGGCGGCAGCCCTTTCATCATCGCGATGCCGTTGAGCACCATCCCCCCGAGCATCCCCACCGTTTTCAGGATGGCGTCGCTGTAGTCCACGGGCGGAGGCGGCGGATGGGCAATCGTCTGCGCCGCCTTCTGGAGGTTGGCCATCACGGTTCCCACCGTCTCGCTGACCGTGCCCAGGTTCTCCATCATCTTGGCGCTGTGCTCGACATGGCGGCGCGTGATGTTCGAGTGCGTCTCCGCCAGGGCCGCCATCTCCAGCCGATAGGTGTTGTTGAGCGCTGCGGCTTCATGCAGTTCTTTAGTCTGGCGAGCGCTGCGTGCGAGCTTCTGTCCGTCTCGCTGCATGGCCACAGCCATCCGGTGCTTCTTGAACTCGGCTTCCGCGGCGCGCAGGCTCACCTCGACCGCGGACAGCTCGCGCTGGTGCTCGGGCAATAGCGGGACGCGCTCACTGGGCGCGCTGGCCAGAGCGGCGCCTGTTCCGGCAGAAGGATTCGAACGCACCATGCTGGACCCCGGTTGCGGATTCGGCCGGCGGACTTGAATGTGTCGTTGCTCGATCGTCTTCAGATGGCTGCCGTTCTCGTCGTAGTAGAGTATGAGATAGCGCCCATTGGGGAGCGGTGGAGCCCCTCCCGTCCACAGGCTCCAGCCCCCGTGGGCCGGGTAGCGCCTGCAGCGATCGGAGTCGCCAATAAACACGACGTGCTTGGCCCCTGCGGGTGCGCTAGCTCGGTATTCATTCACGAGCTGCTGTTCGTAATCTGCTGACAAGGTACCCTTCCGATCTCTTGCCTGGATCCAAATCTTGCATCAAATCGGAGTCTGTCAACCGACTCCTTTTTTGATTCACAGAATCAAGTTCTTGTCCTGGGATGGATGGCTCGGAATCCAGTGAAAGACACATCCCTGACTTTCAGAAAAAGGCTCTTTTCGCGCGCCCATCTGAAAGAATCCGCAGGAAAAACGCCTGCGTTCAAAAGTAGATGGCGATTGACCAGCTCTGCCGATCGCCATCCGGTCTACATGTTTTTGATCGTCTCCGTATCAAGCTGATCGCTGCCGATCGCATCCTGATCGCGAAGCTCCTGCTGGCGGCGGACGCGATCGAGCGCGCGCCGCGCTTGCTGGCGTTGACGGTGCGGGGGCGGCTCCTTGCTGCCCCATTCGCTGCACTTCCACCGCCCTACAAAGGGGCTTGGCGGAAGTTCCACATACAGATCGCTTCCGTCATTTCGCGGCGGCGTGAGGATGATAGGTTCACCCAGAACATGGAGACCAAGAAGCTGAACTCGATAAAAGGCAGCGATGGGGACGGCGGGCCGTTCAAACGGATGGCGAAGAGAAAAGAAATCGCCTAGCCTGCGCAACCCCTTGGCATCCGTGTGCTTCTTTCGATTCGGTTCGGGAAACATGATGATGCGGCATTTCTTATCTATCGTCAGCGGATCAAACGGTGCACGGCTCGGCTGATCATCAACAAGGTCAAGCGCGAGTCGATAATGCAGGGCGCGGTCATCGGCCGCCTTCATCAATCGCTCTGCCTCCTCGAACATGACTTCGTCAGCCTGGCTGAAGCCATCAGTGAGGATCTTGCAGCGAGCGTCCCTGACGTCATTGTATTCGCGTCTACGTCGGTCGGAATCTCGACACCGGGCCGAACAGTGAAATCGATACGGCCTGATAATCGGTTGCTTGCGGCAGTAGAGGCAATAGGTGTCCATCTCTTCCCCCCTGGTACAGAACATCTGCTTTTGAATGTCGGTCGGTGTGAATCGCAGATGCAAATACTGTTCCGGTCATCGCTGATACGAGTGGAGATAGAGCGCTGCCTGTGGCCGGCTCCGATCGCATACGAGCGGCGTGCGAACATGGCTCCGCGCTAGGAGCACGCACCCTTGGAACGCGCTTAGAGCGCACTCGGGACGCGCTTGGAACGCGCGTTGAGCGCGCTTGGAACGCGCTCGGGATGCGTCGGTGACGCGCCTTTAACGCGCTCGGAACGCGCGTTGCGCGCGCTTGGAACCCGCGTTGCGCGCGCTTGGAATGCGCGTTGCGCGCGTGTGCAACGCGATTGGAACGCGCGTTGCGCGCGCTTGGAACCGCGTTGCACGCGCTTGCTCCGCGATTTGCCCGCGCGTGGTGCGCGCATCGCAGGCGCATGGTCCATTTGCGGCCAGCAGAATATCTGCCCATGGACTATTCCGTCGTGGCAGCGATGATGGCCCCTGCTGCAACGCTCGGGCCGTGAGTTGATCCCGCGTGCGGGGCGCGTTCCGCTCGCGTGCGATGCGCGCGGCAATCGCGCACTCAGCGCATGCGATGCGGATGTAGCTGGCGTGCATTTCGTCTGCAGTGAACTTACTCGCGGCGCACTGCGCGGGCGAGCTGCGGATCCAGCCCGCGCATGATCTCGGCAGGAATAGCGCGAAAGGGGCGTGACTACAGGAAGGAATAAAAGTGTCATTCGGAATCGGCAGGGTGGGCATGTTCCGGTAGCTCACAGGACATAGACGTGCTTGCGTTAGGCCGAGTGGCCCAAGGCGGCGATAGCAACGTCCATGCCGGCGTGCGCGGCACCACCAGTCCATGCGGGGCAGGCGTACTCGGGGCTGATCAGCGCTTGGCCGCGCAATCGATGGCATGCGGCTTGCCTGTTGCACCTGCCATGGCCATTGCTTCCAGCCCCATGCCGAGGAGCAGACGATGCGTAGCACGATGACTTCACCGAGCGAGAACGATGAAGTGAAGCGGCTGCTCAGCGGCATGGTTAACTCCAAGCGGTTGCGCGTGCTGCCGGCGATGTTGCATGCGCTGCTGCTGCTCCTTTTCGCCGCGCCGGCCGCAGCGCAGCCGGTCCCTCCTGTTTCGGCCTCGCAATCGACCCTCAAAGCGTCCGTGGTCGAGCTGCTGTGGGCACTACCTCGTGCGCCCCTTGGTGCTCATTGCGCCGGCAGGGTGGTGTGCACTGATCTGGGAACCTGGGGTGCGCATGCGCGACTCACAGGCTCGACGCTGATCCAGCCAGATCGTTCCGTGCCGGGCGGTCTGCTCACCCCGGCCGCCAGCTTGACGCTTGGCGGATGGGGCGAGGTCGGCATTCACTTCCCCATTCTGCTTGGCCCGCTCGGTACCGATCCGCTGCCGCTGCCTCCGCGCTTGTTTGCCAAGGGCGCGTTTACACCACCGTTCAGGGGAGGCTCACACGGCATCTTGTTCGCGACCTTGACCATTCCCGACGGGCCATTCGCGGCACTGGATGAGAACGGCCAGCCCATGGCCCGCCGCTACGAGGTCGGTGCCGCGCTCTCCGGTCCTCTGCTCTGGGTGATCCACTATGGCCTATCGGTGTCGGGCCAGTTCTCACCCGGCGGCCCGGCATCGCGGCTGGAGGCCGGTCTCGAGCTGCGAGCGCGATTTGACGGCTTCCATGTATTCGCACAGCCCACCTACAGCGCCTCCTTCTGCGAGCACGGCTCGCCGAGCGGTGACTGTCAGTCCAGTGCCGCGGTTTTGGTCGGCTTCCAGATTCCCTTCACGGCCGGACACGCCAGCGCTGCCGGCGGCCCCTCCCGCGGCATCGGGGGCCAGGAAGGCATCGTCATCGAAGCAACGCTCGGCATGAGCTACGACGAGGCGACGCGCGCCAAATACGGCGATGGGATCGGCAAGGTCGAGAAGCTGTGGGAGCGGCTGTTTACCAGCGTCATCGATCCGTATCTCGATGAGGGCTGCATGCTCTGGGACGACGACCACGCGCCGATGGTCGATCTGGGGCGTAAGTCTGTTGATGGCCTGTACTGCGAGCGAGATGGTCTACGGGCCCCGATAGGCACCCACTTTGACCGCAACAAGGGAAACACCCGCGTCTGTTACGACGCCGGCCTGCGCAACTGCATCCTGCGGCGCGGCTCGGAGAAAGAGCTCTGGCGGGTCGTGCCCATCGAGCAGCAGGCTCGTCGCCCCTATCTGAAAGACGACTGCCATGTCTACGAAGCCGGGGCGAAGCTCCCGCTTCAGCAGGTCGGCTTCCGCAGCGACGACGGCCAGGCTTGCCTATGGCGAGGGTATCGTTTCCCCATCGGGACGGAGTTTTGGGCCGTGCCCGGCGACGATGTCCTGTGCGAAGACGCGACCCTCAAGCGCTGTTCCATCGAGCTGCCCCCAAGGCCCATGAACGCAGCGCAGTACGTCAGCAGCCGAGCCGGGCAAGGGCTGGTCCATGGAGTGACCAACCTCGTGGAAAAGTTCGAGCGCGGTCCACGGGTCGCCGCCGATCTGGCGTCGGGCCGGCTCCACGTCCAGACCATAGCCGGCGAAGCCTACGAGGCGCTCAAGGATAAGCTCGGGCACGTAACCCTGGACGATGCCAAGGCGGTGGCCATTGCCGTAGTGGAAGCTGGGAAGGAGAAGCTGGGGAGCCCGGCGCCGCAACTGCTCGGCGACTTGGCAGAGGCCATGGGCGAGCTGCCGGCCAAGCTCCTCGAAAACGAGATGACCGCGGGGCTTGGCAACCTGGCCGGCGGCGCCACAGGCGCTGCTCGCACGGGTGCCAAGGTCGAGAAGGCCCTTACCAAGGCTGAGCGCAAGGCACTGAAAGCCGAGCGTGCCGTTGCTGATGCGGCAAAGGTCGGCCGCACGTCCGGCCGAGTGGATGCAGCAGTCGCTGACCACATAACGCCGCCTCATATCCCTACGCCACCGACCACGCCCAACGTAGTCGAAAAGTTGCCCGAACACCGTCTATCCGCGCCGCCCAAGAAGCGCGGCCACTCACCAAGAGGCGATGACGGACATCCCGTCGAGCTTCACCATACGACCCAGAACCCTGACGGGCCGGTTGCAGAAACGACTCGCACCGATCATAGAATTGGCCCAAACTTCCAGCAAAATCACGCCAATACGGGTCAGGCGCCGTCGCAGATCAATCGGGCCGAGTGGCGGAAACAGCAAAAAACGTACTGGCAACAAGAGTGGGACAAAGGTCGCTTCAATGGAAACAAGCAATCTGAATAGCCTGTTGCATGAGTACAGCTCACCCGATCATGCCTGGTCGGTCGTCTTTGATGACAACGGCCAAACAGGCTACGCCTACTTACTGGCCAGGGGGCAAATCGTATCGGATGTATGGCTGTATAACCGGGGACCAGCCCCCATGGAGCCGCCATGGAAAACCCGCCCGAATTCGGCACCCTATGAAAACCCGCGAGACTGCGTATCGGAAGCGACCGTTGAGCTACCAGCGTCGAGCGCCGACATCCATGTTACATGGGAGCAGGCACTGGACGGATCCCAGAAAGCAGTCATCGTGCTCCGCGGTCAACCCATCGGCATCCTCAGCTCCAGCACTACGCCTGGGTGGTCAAGACTCGCTACCAAGGAGAGCCCCGTCGCCCGAGTCATGGACGGGATGCCGTCGCCCACTCATGCGGGCCAGGTCTCAACCGATAAACGCTCGGATGTCCAAAGCTAGCCTTACTCCGTCGAGGTAGAGCTGCAGTGGGTAGGGTGGAACCCCTGTGCGCAGCGTTTCGAGAAACGCCGCGATCTCTAGGAGGAATGAGTCTTTGTGCCGCGGCTTGTCCAGAAGGGCATAGTCGTCGCAGGTCAGGTGCAGGTCCGCGCCGGAGCTGTCCTGGCACACAATCGTGGTCACAACCGGGGCGCTGGTCCTTGCCGCAGTCCAAGAACATGACACAGTGGCGGCGAAGTCGGGATAGACCAGGGTTGCCGTCGCCTCGTCTACCGTGCCATAGCGCACCGCCCATCCTTGGGCCTGTTCGATGCGGGGCTTGCCGTACTTGCCGACGAGCAGGTTCAGATCGTGGATCATGCAATCGAGGATCAGGCCACCGCTCAGGCGTTCATCTAAAAACCACGGCCTAGCGCCGCGAAGGAAGAACTCGAGGTTGACCTCGCGAGAAATGGAGATCGCGCGGGGTTGGCCTTGGTACGCAAGGAAGGGGGCAAGGCTCGGATTATAGTGTTCGACCTCGCCTACGAAGATGGGGGGCGAGTAAGGAGTTTCGCTCAGCTCTTCAGCCTCGGACTTGGTGAGAACGACCGGCTTCTCTACGAAGACGGCCAGCTTGCGGTCCATGGCTGCCTTGATCTGCTCGTAGTGAAGGTACGTCGGAGTGCAGATGTCGACGAAGTCGGCTTCATGAAGGGGCGCTTCGTCCAGTCTCGCGTATGCGAACATGCCGTACGATGCGGCATGCCCCCGAGCCGCCGGGTCTGGATCTATGACCGCGAGGATGGGCACGCCCAGCTGGGCGTATCGCAAGTAGTGCGTCTGGCCCATCGTGCCGAATCCCACGAGGATGCCGCGCGCCATTACCGTCTCCCAAAGCGCTGGTAGGCTTCCTGCGCAGCGGCTGTCATCGAAGCGTCGTGGGCGTGCTCGGCTTGCACCGAGCCCCAATGCTCATGCCGTGCCCCAAGATCTTGGAAGGTCCCAAGAAGTGAGCCAGTGCCGGAGCGGGTCATCTCTAGGACGCCCTTGTACCAGCGCGTGCCGCCGGCCTCTTTGTTCTCGGTCATACTGTCCATCTCGAAGATGACATACAAGGTCGACTCAGAGATGGACGCTGCTTTGCTCTTCCAGGTTCCACGGAGCAAGTGCGGTTCGGGAGCGTCACCGACGTACCAGACTTGACCGCTCGGAATCGCCACACCCGAGGGGGAGGTCTCTAGGATAAAGGCTCCGTATACATGGGCGTTCGAATACTTGTTGTGGATCGAGTAGATCCACGGACCCTCCCACTGCTGCGCGGCGAGGTTGGGACGAGCCGTGCTGCGGCCGACCCAGACTGAGATTAACAGGCAGGCTACACCCAGGACCACAAAGGCGACGGTGGCGAACAGCCGATGACGCGGCGCTGCCGGCTTGCTCCTGCGCGGGTCTTTGAGCGCGCCAGGCCAAGATACGTCCGCAGGGGCGCGGGGAGAGCGCCGCACCTCTGCTCGTCGATCCTGCAGCACGTCGTTGCGCGGGGAAGAGAGGGCCGGGCCTTCTGGCTGAGTGCCATGCTCGGGAGCACTCACCTCGGACGGTTGCGTGCTGCCCTTTGGCAGCAGCCGGACTTGCGCCACGCCTTGTGGCCCGTCGAGCTTCTCGCGAGTCGTTCGATAAAGGTCAACAATCCCAGGGGCATCGCGGAGAAATGGAGTCTCGCCAATCCAGCTGGCGATGATTCTGTGCAGGTCGTCCCGTACGGCCGCCATCGTCGGGCGGTCATCAACGTCCTTGGCCAGCGCGCGAGCGATCAGGTCCTCAATCTCTGGCGGCACCGGATCAAACTCCACGTCGCGGATCGAGTTGATCCTCGGAGCAGGAAACGTCGAGCTGGTGATCTGCGAGTGCAGCTCCTTGCGGTCTTTCGCAACAAATGGGAGACGCCCGGAGAGCATTTGAAAAAAGATCACGCCCCAGGAAAACACATCGGTTCGCCCGTCTGTGGGCATGCCTGCGGTCTGTTCCGGCGACATGTATCCGATCGTGCCGACTGAGATCCCGGCCGCCGTCGCGTATTGGTCCGGCGCTGACAGCGCCGCCTTGGCAATGCCGAAGTCGAGGATCTTGACTCGGTCCGTGCCGCCTTCCTGCTCCAGCATGATGTTGGCCGGCTTCAAGTCTCGATGCGTGATGCCCCGCATGTGCGCGAACACCATGGCATCGGCGATCAGCAGCGCGATGTCCGCCGCTGTACGCAGAGGCAGAGATTCCCGCAGATCGAGCTCTTGCTGCAAGCTCTTGCCGGCGACGAGCTCCATGACCATGTACAGGCTGCCGTCGGAAAACTCTCCGGCGTCGATGGGTCTGACGATCTGATGGTGGCTACCAACCCGGGCCGCTGCTGCCGCTTCCCGCCTGAACCGAGCCCGCGCTGCCGGGTCCGCGGCGTAGGCGGGGGCGAGAACTTTGATCGCCTGATGGAGGTTGGGCAGGGTCTTATGGCACGCGCGATAGACGATCCCCATGCCGCCCGCCGCGAGCAGGCTCTCGATTCGATAGTTGCCGATTTCGCGGCCGATGTAGTGATCCAGCTGGGGCGACGACGGGACCATAGTGGCAACCTCCCGTGCGTAGAGTAGTCCGCTCGTGACTGCTGAGCAACAGGCTGCGTCGCCCGTGAGCGTCGATGTCTTGCGCTGGTGATGCGGGTTGCGCCGCGGATGCAAGCAACCTCGTCGCTCTGTCGTATAGTAGGGCATGGTTCTTGGCCTCTCCGACGCAAGCACCGAGCGCGATGCGAGTCCGCAAAAGGTGTCGCCGCCCCAGCCCTACCTGTATGCTGCCTTTTTTGGCGATCGCCCGTTGGCAGCCCCGATGGCTCACTCGCTCGCGGGGCTGTCAAAGGTCGTCATCGGGCGTGGCAATGAGGCAGAATCCGTGGAAGTGGAGGAGCGTGGGCAGCGCCAGCTCGTGCTGCGCTTACCGGACCCGCGCATCTCCGGGGCTCATGCAGGGTTAGTCCTGATCGACGGCCGCTGGGTGCTCGAAGACCTTGGTTCGCTCAACGGCACTTTCGTCAACGGGGCCAGTGAGAAGCGCATCGCCCTCTTTGACCGCGACGTCGTTACGGTAGGCCACGCCGCATTTGTATACCGTGACGCGGTAAAAGTGCCGCAGGAGGCTGCCGAAGGCGAGGCACAGCGAGCCACGGCTTCATCATCTCTAGGTCTTGCGACTCTGAATCCTACCTTGCAGCTGGAGTTCGCTCGCCTGGCCGCCGCGGCGCGTTCTCGCGCCGGCATGCCGATCTTGCTGTATGGCTCGACTGGCGTTGGCAAGGAGGTCGCCGCCAAAGCGGTCCATGCCTGGTCGGGACGGCGCGGTCGTTTCGTCGCCATCAACTGCGCCGCGATTTCCGAGAGCCTCGCCGAGAGCGAACTCTTTGGTCACCGCAAGGGCGCTTTCTCGGGCGCCGGCGAGGAACGCCCTGGCCTTGTGCGCAGCGCCAGCGGAGGAACGCTGTTTCTTGACGAGATAGGCGATCTGCCGCTGGGGCTACAAGGCAAGCTCCTGCGCGTCATCCAAGAACGTGAGGTCTTACCTGTCGGGGAAACGCGCCCTCAGCCGGTGGATTTACTGGTGGTCGCTGCCACTCACCGCGACCTCGACAAGATGGTGGAGGCGGGACGGTTTCGCCAGGATCTGCTCGCGCGCCTCGCCGGCTATGTCCTCACGCTGCCGCCGCTGGCGGAGCGGCTGGAGGATCTGGGGCTGCTCATCGGCTCTATTCTGGGCCGGCTGGCTTCGAACAGCGCTGAGAAGGTGTGCTTCAGGCCAGCGGCGGTCCGCGCCTTATTCGGCTACAAGTGGCCTAGCAACATCCGCGAGCTGGAGAAGTGCCTCATGCGGGCGCTGACACGCGCGCAGGATGCCAAGATCGAGCTCGAGCACCTGCCAGATGCTTTGCGCGCTTCGCCAGCATCTCCGACGAGCGCGCGGGCGGCGCAAGACGGAGCAGAGGCGGCGCTGGCCCCGCATGAACTGCGACAGCGAGAGGAGCTGGATAATCTCCTCCGCAAGCACGACGGCAAGATCGCCCGGGTGGCTGCGGTGCTCGAGAAGCATCGGATGCAGGTGCAGCGGCTCGTCAAGCGCTACGGGCTCCAGCCGGAGCGCTACCGAAAGTGACTCAGTCGGAGATGAAGCCGGTTTCATCCTCTGGCGCGTGAGCAAAGGTGCGCGCAGCGTGCAGTGCAACATCTGACACAGGGACGAGCAATCAGCTGTTGCACTTGTTGCACCCATTGTTCGTCAGCCACCCGGCGGGCCGCAGCAGCGCCTCTGCCAATCTCATAAGCCAGCAGTGCCCGGAGCCAACCGAGCCGACCCTGTTCAGCTCTGAGCCGGATCTACCTCATGTCGCTCAGCCATTTTTTCTTTATCGATATAGAAGCCCGGTTTATCACCGTTGGTGAACACGATGCCGCGTTCCTCCAGCGCCGCCTGGATCGCAGCCCGTGTCGACTCTCTCGTCTTCAGCTTCGAATTTTCAAAGTTCGAGATCGTTCTACGCGACAGCCCAGTCAGCGTCGCAAGTTCTTCCTGCTCGATGTGGAGGGTCACCCGAGCCCCCAACAAGAGGCGCCGCGGGGCACGCACTTTTACTCTTGACAAAGTTGGGCCTCTAGTCTACTTCCCATCATGTGCAATTTGGCGGGCAAGCGAAGCTCGCGAACAACCATCCGGCGCAACTTTGCATAACTCGGTCGTAGCGTCTAGCTGGCGACTGGGGGCAAGCGCGCGCTGAATGCTGGTCTTCACAAAACGTAAGCGCCCTCCGCGGTGTTCGTACCACCGCGGAGGGCATGTCCCAGACGGAGAGCCCCGGCTGGAACGGCGGAAGCCTATCCGGGGTCTCCCCTTTAGCGCAAGCCCTGGCTTGCATGGAGAGCCCCATGTCAGGACCCGATCCGGGTGTCGTCGCCGTTTCTATTGCCTGTTGTTACTCGCTTTGGTGGTGCCTTTCTCTGACTCGCCGTCTGCGCCGCATCGAGCGCGCCAGCAAGTTCGATCCGCTCACGGGCCTGGGCTCGGGCGACTGGCTGCAGTCCGAGCGTTGGCCCGCCGCGCTTCGCTCGGGCCGGCCTTTGGCGGTGATCTACATAGATCTGGACCACCTAAAATTGACCAACGACACGCGCGGCCACGGGGCCGGCGACCGCTACATCTGCACCGCCGCCGATGTGCTACGCCAAGCGCTCCGCCGCGGCGTGGATGAAGTGTTTCGCTCCCATCGCGCCGGCGATGAGTTTGAAGTGCTGATCTGGGATTTCTTGCCCGACCCTCGGGGCCGCGCCGAGTCGCTGCTGCGGCGGCTGTCCGAGCACGGCATCAGCGCCTCTTTGGGTATGGCCTACACCACTGAGCTGCGGTTCGTGCCCGCTCGCGTGGAGCTGCGTCAGCTGGCGGAAGCCGCTTGCCGGCAGGCCAAGGCACGCGGGGGTGGTTGTGCCGTCGTGGTCAGCCCAGACGCAGAGAGGCAGAACCCGGAGCCGAGCCCCGAGTCCATCGACCCTTGGCGACCGGGCGCAGCGAGGCCGGAAACGCGGGCGCAGCTGCCTGGGACAGGCCAACCCAGGTTGGCGCAGTCGGTGCTCGTGCAACCATGAGATGCGATCCCTCTGCGAAGACGTCGCAGCCTGTGCCCCCTGCGTCTCCGACTCCGGTGGCGGTCTGTCCGCCTCCGCTCGCCTCCAAGCCTGGCCGCCCTTCGGCGAGCAAGTGCCCCTGCTGCGGTCGCCGCGGCCTGCGTCCCACTCGCGAACCGGGCCGCGCCCTGCGCTATCGCAACATGTGTCTGACCCTGCCCACCGGCCTGCCAGTGCCTACCTGCCGCCTGTGTCGGCACCAGGTGCTGACCTTCGAGGCGGTCCCCGAGCTGGAGTCGACGCTGGCCTCGCTGTTTCGCGCGGAGCTCATGCACCGCGCCTCGGTGGAGATCACTCACCTCAGCAAGTTCTTCTCGCAGCGCCGGCTGGAACGAGAAATCGATTTAAGCCAGGGCTATCTCTGTCGGCTGCGCTCCGGCGACGGCGTGCCAAGTGTCGCGCTGGTTTGCCTGTTGGCGTTGCTGGCTTCAGAGCCCTCGCGGCTGGAGGAGCTGCGGCGCTATTGGGCGCTGCCGTTAGAGCCGCTTCCTTCCTCGTCTTCTCGGAGGCGCGGCTCATGAGCGCAGTTTCCCCCGAGAGACAGCCGGCTCACCAGCACGCGCTAGCCTTGTTAGCCGAGCTGCGGCGGCTGGCGGCGCAGGCGCCGTGCGAGCAGCAGGAGGTGTGGTCACGCTACCAGCAGCACGTGGAGGAGCTCGCCCGCCTTCTGGGCTCCGACGGCACAATTCCTTCGGCGCAGTCGCTTCGCTTGGCGGTGACACCGGCGCAGTGGATCGACTTTGGCCGGCGGCTGCGCGACAAGCGTAACGCCGCCGGCTTCAGTCGCCAGCAGGTGGCTCGCAGGGCCAAGCTCTCCGACGCAACGATCAAATTCCTAGAGACCGCCCGCCATCCGCCCAGCCGCGCGACCCTGATTCGGCTCATCGGCGTGCCCGAACTCAAGCTCACCTGGACTGAGGTGCCGGGCCAGCCCACACCGCCGGCTCGCGATGCGCTGGTGGACCAGGCCGCAGCGATGTCAGCGCATGCTGCGACCCGCGGGGCGCTCAACTGCTTCCTGGCTCCCGGCTACGATCCGCTGGCGCTGCTGGCCGACCGGACGCGCCTGCTGCAAGGCGCCGGCGGCTATCTGGAGCAGTCCGGCGCCTACCTGGAGCCTGCCAGCGCCGCGGCCTATCTGGCGTTGTGTCAACACTCGCTGGCTGTAGTGGACCTACGCAGCCGTCTGCCCCTGCGCGAAGTCGCCAAGCGGATCGAAGCCCTCTGCGGTCCGGTCCCGCTCCAGGTGCTCGCGCTGGGATGTGGAGACGGCCTCTCCGAGACGCAGCTGGTGGAACACTTGATGGAGGCCGGCGCTCCCCCCGGTGAGCTGTGCCTGCTGGACCTCAGCATGCCGCTGCTGACCTGCGCATATCGCCACGCCGTCGAGAGTCTGAGCAGTCATCCGAGCGTTTTCGTCTGGGGCCTCCTAGGCAACTTCTACCATCTGCCGCAGTACACGGTGCTGCAGACCCCTTCAGGGCCGCGCAGCCGCAGGCTGTACACGCTGCTGGGCCAGACCTGGGCCAGCCTGGATCACGAGCCGCGGTTTGTGCAGCAGAGCCTTATGGACAGCCAGGCGGACGATCTGCTGCTGATGGATCTTCCCCTGGCGCAGGGGTCTTGCCACGATCGGGCGGAGCTGCGGCGACGCGACCGACTGCTGAACCAGGGCGTGCCCGCGGCCTATGCGCAGTGGCTGCAAGGACCGCTGCTGCGACACTGCCCGCAAGCGGAGCAGGTCGTGTTCCATTGGGAGCTGGAGACGCACTGTCCCGTGCCGGGAAGCTACGCGCTGCACGCGATGGCGACGGTCAAGTCCAGCCAGCGGGCGGACCGAGCGTTTTCGGTATTCCGCGTAGGCCGCTATGACGCCGAGCAACTGG
>CALFYE010000518.1 GCA_937952145.1 uncultured Myxococcales bacterium | reverse complement strand
GAGGCCGTCTAGGCAGGGGCCCTGAGGTCACGAATTTCGGGGACGCTGACCTAGTCGATATTGGCCCAGGCAATCCCCCCAGGCCGGCCGCCTCGTCGCGCCCTACCGTACCCCGAAGCCCAGCGAGACGACGACGGCGTGCAGCCAGTTGTAGGTGTAGCCGTCGCCGCCGATGTTGTCGCCGCCGCTGGCTGAGGTGCCGTTGGCGCCGCCGCCGAGATAGCGCAGGTTGAGGAAGGCATCCATGAAGGTCGTGAGGCGCAGCCCGACGCGCAGTGAGGCGTCCCAGATCGCGCCCTCGACGTCGCTGCGGCCGCCGTTGAGCACGGCGACGTTGGCGTAGAAGCCATCGGCTTCGGCTCCCAGCCAAAGGCCATTTTGGAAGGTGTAGCGAGCCCGCAGCCGCAGGAGCGGCACGAAGCCCAGGTCATCGCTGATGCTGCGCTGCTGTCCGTCGACCGAGGTAAAGATGATCTTGGCGTTGCGCACCTGACCGCCGAGGCCAAAGGCCAGCTCATAGCGCGGGCTCTTGAACACGTCGAACTGATAGGTCAGGCGGTAGAAGTCGAAGCCATAGCGCACATTCATCGGCGTGCCGGTGCGGAACGTCACCTGATCGAAGCTGAGATCGCGCTTGGCCACCGCCTCGGTCCGCAGATCGATCGGCTGGTAGACGAAGATGAACGAGTGTCGCCGCATAAGCTCTAGCTCGGCCGAGAGCCGCGCAAAGAAGAACATCGTCGACTGATTGCCCTCAGTCTTGAGATCGAAGAGCGACCCATTGCGCCCGCTCTGAAAGGTGTGCGAGGCGATGGCCAACCCTCCCAGCTCGACGTAGCCATAGAAGGCGACGCGGCGAGCGGGATTATTGATTCGCAGACTGGTCGGCAGCAGCGCGACCTCATCCGGGTCAGGGAGCGGCACCGCCGCGGAGGGGAGCGGCGCTACAGCTTGGCGCGACGCGGGGAGCGACTCAGGTGGTGCGACCCGCGGTGGTGCGATCGGCACCAGCACGGTATCTCCCGGGGCTGCGCTCCCCCCGGGGACCGACGGCCCAGAGGCAGCCGGGGGCGCGGGGAGCGGATCCTGGGCAGCGGCTTTTCCATCCGCCAGACCCAGCCCTAGGCAGCTCACAGCCAGCACGCAACGACTCAGCAGCGAAGTGTTCATAAAGGGCTAGATGCTGCCGAACGGTCCGCTGCGCCGACCCCGCAAGCACCGCCCCCCCCAGGCCCCTGCGGCTCGCCAGCCCCGCCTCTGCAATATCGAGCTACGGCATTGATCGCTGCTTGGATTCGCGAATAAAATTAGGCATATGCGTGTCGATATCGGGGGCGTGCAGGGCATAGGGTGGGCCTGCCGGGACAGGGCCGCGGACCTTTGGCGGATGGGTCGCGCCGAACCACCACATGATGGAGTCGCTGACCGGCCGTGCGACGGGGGCGAGCGTGGCTAGAGCCTACTCTTCGATGCCGGGCAGCCGCGGACCGCACCGCCTTCGCACCATCGGCTACGTGCGCGTCAGCACCGATCAGCAGGCGCAGGAAGGCGTCAGCCTGCAAGCGCAAGAGACCCGCATCCGCGCACACTGCATCAGCCAAGATCTAGAGCTGATCGATCTGATCATCGATGACGGCTACTCCGCAAAATCGCTAGAGCGGCCCGGCATTCAGCGTGCGCTCCGCCTGCTGACCGCTGGCAAGGCCGACGCCATCGTCGTCGTCAAGCTCGACCGTCTGACTCGCAGCGTCAAGGATCTGGGCATCTTGCTCGATGGCTATTTCCGCGAAGGACAGCCCTATTCGCTGCTGTCGGTCAGCGACTCGATCGACACCCGCTCGGCGGGCGGCAAGCTGCTGCTGAACGTGCTGATGTCGGTGGCGCAGTGGGAACGTGAAGCGATTAGCGAGCGCACCCGCGAAGCGATGAGCGAGCTCAAGCGCCGCGGCATCCGCACCGGCGGGGCAGGCTACGGCTGGCAGTGGTCAGCCGAGCCCGACCCCAGCGGTCGCCGCCAGCTTGTCCCCCACCCCGACGAGCAAGCCGCCGTGCACCGCATCTGTGAGCTCCACCGCATGGGGCTTTCCGTGCGAGCGATTGCGCAGGCCCTCGATCGCGAGGGCATCCGTGCCCGCAAGTCGAAAAGCTGGGAACCGCAGCGCCCGACCCTTTATCGCATCCTCGAACGCGAGGGCCTGATCACGCTGCCCCGTCGCCCGCCAGGTGCCGAGGGTGCCCCCCCGCGCAAGCGCAAGCTGACCCGCGACAAGTCCACCGCCATCGCACGCGCCCACGCCCTGCGGGCCGCCGGCCTGAGCCTGCGCAAGATCGGCGAACAGCTCAAGAAGGAACGCATCCTGCCCGCCCGCTGCGATGTCTGGCACGCCGCCAGCGTCCTCGATCTGCTGCGCCAGCCTATCGCCTCCTAGCCAGCCGCTAAAGCGACGGAATACTGACCGGACATCGGGCGCGGACTACACGCCGCGTGGCCGGGCCGGGCGATCCCACTGTGGCCGGGCGGAGCGACCGCACAGGGCTGCACCCGTGCAAATTTTGATCGCGATTCTCCGTCGCTGATGCCGATCGCGCGCCAGAAAGTCCTGGACAATCAGCACCCGGCAAATCATGATTCAAACAGTGATTGAATCGTTGTTTCAAACCATGTCTAAAACAAGAGGAGTCCCGCATGTCCACGTCTCGCTGGTTGCAGATCAACGCGGCCTTTCTGATGCTGATGGGCGGGGGTGCCGCGGTCGCCGACGCAGTCGGTCACTTCTTTAATCGCGGACCTTTGGCCGCGGTCATGTTCCGCGCCCCGCTAGCCATCAGCAGCTTTGAGGCGCACCTTCTGGCCCTGCTGCTTGGCGTCGTGCTGTGGAGCGGAGCGCAGCGCCCGGACCGCCGTCGCCTTCACATCCTGGCGGCGACCATCCACGTCATCTTGGGCGGCAGCAACCTGCTGTTCTTTGAGCGCGCCTTCGGCTCGCTGGACATGCGCTTGTTTGGCGTCGTGATTACCGCCTGCCACTTCGCTTTCGTGCTGGTCCAGACCCTGGCCGCACTGCAGATCCCGCGGGCCGAAGCCGGTATCTCGGCCCGGCCGGCCCAGTGAACCGCATCAAAAAAGTGAACCGCATCAAAAAAGGAGCTCCCGATGTTCGAGCACAACCCCAAAGCCCACCGCAAAAGTCAGACCGTCCTGCGCATTCACGGCTCGCTGCTGATCTTGGCGACGCTGGCCCTCACGATGGCAAGTGGCCTTGGCTATCTGTCAGGCAGTGGCCAGTTCGGCATGCTGCACGCCGAGCCGATTGGCTATATCGGACTCTTCCAGGCCTATCTGCTGATGACGACGCTCGGCGTAGCCCTCTGGCTGGCCTCGACCGTGGTAAACACGCGGCCATGGCACCTCATCGGCATCCTGGGACACGCCGCCCCGTTGGCCGCGAACTTTCTGTTCTGGCGCGACATCGAACACTACGGCATCACGCACGCCGGTATCGCGATCCATGTGTCAATGATCGCGCTCGAGTGCGTCGGCCTGTGGCTGTCGCGCCGCCCGCTCGCCCCGTCGGCGGGAGCGCTTCCCCAGCCGGCGTAACGGTGCTGGCAGCAGGCCCGGTGCAGCCATGAGCGCACGACGAACCCAGAGCCTGGTCGGCAAGACGACGCGCGAACAGATCATCGCGGTCACGCTGCAGGCCATTCAGAAAGACGGCCTGGCCGCGCTGACCATCCGCCAGATCGCCGAGCAAGCCGGCGTGAACGTCGCGGCGGTGAACTATCACTTCGGGTCGAAGGATGCGCTGGTCAACGAGGTCTTGGTCGAGCTCACCGCCGGCCTGCGCCACGCCTTTTCTGGGCTGTCCGACGAAAGTGCATCCGCCCGCGATCGCCTGCAGCGCTTCTTGGATGAGTTTTCGACGGTGCTCTTGCGCTACCCCGAGGTGTACCGCCAGGCCATCGGCAGTGGTCTCCTCGGTGGCGATGGGCAGAGCCAGTACCTGGGCTTTCTGCGCGCCGAGGGTCTGCAGGTGCTCAAGCGGCTAGTGCGCGAAGTGAGCGGCGAGACGGGGGAGCGCCGCCTGATGCTGCGCATCATCCAGGCCATTGGCGGCCTGGTCTACCCCCTGCTCGTCGGTCCCCACCTGGCCCAGGCCACTGGCCTGCAGCTAAGCGACGAGCGCGTCCGCCGCGAGCACGTCGCCCTGTGCCTGCAGAACCTGGCGGGGGCAGACGATGGCGCGACGAAGACGGCGCGACGACCGGCCAAGCGCGCCGCTGCAACCCCGCGGGCCCGTCGGACCCCGCGCTCCTGAGCCGCGCTCACACGCTGTGCGCCGAGCCGGCTTTCGGGCTCGCCAGCCCGGGCTCTGCGGGTCTTCTGTTTCAACACTCTGTTGCAAGGAGATTGCTATGTTCGAAACCTACAAAAAGAACCGTGTCTTATCCGCAGGTCTTTGGTCGCAAGCTATCGCGTTGGTGTTAGGAATGGCCTTGCACGGCAGCGCAATCCTGGCCGGCCGAGTCCTGTTCTATGGCAAAGTCTTTACCCCGGCCCTCGACTTGCTCTTTGTCCCCTTCATCACCCTGGGCGGAATCTTGGGCCTGTGGGGACATTTTTCGTCGGGGAATGAGTCCCGTGGGCTACGCCTGGCCGGACTCTTGGTGTCCCTGTATTTCCTAATCAGCATTCCCCTACACGCCAAAACACTCCTCACCTGGAGCACCGCCCATTTCGCTATGTTCCCGGAAACCTACAGTCTATTTATCATTCCGGTACAGCTACTATTTTTGCTAATCGTCGCGTCTTGTTTGCGGAATATTCGCGACCTGAGACGCGCATAATCGCTAGGACCGCCGGTCATCTATTTGCCACATAGATCAAGGCGCGGCATTTGCCTGTCCTAGTCATCACGGCGCGCTGGCAAGGCGCGGCGGCTGGCGGCGGCGAGCTCGCGACGGCTGGAGTGCTGGCGGCGGTGGGCGTCGCGGGCGCTCTCGCCGACGAGGCGCGTCTCGATTTGGACGCCGCCCATGACGGCCAGACCGTGGACGCGCAGGATCGGACGCTCGGGATCGGGCTCGATCGGCGCACGGTCGCTGTGTTCGAAGCCGCCCATGATCGCGCTGCCGTCCATCTCAACGGCGAGGTGCGGCGGCACGATGATGTTGACGCCACCCATGACGGCGGTGATGTGGATCTCGGTGACACCGGGCGAGAGCGCGGCCTCGCGAAAGTCAAGCTCAGCCCCGCCCATGATGGCGACGATGCGCAGCTTGCGGGCTGGTGTCCACTGCCCGGTCCGCGACGTGCCGCCCATGACCAGCAGGATGCGCTGATGGTCGCGCACGGACAGCGGCGCCGCCGGGCTCGGGTGGGCAAGCGCGGTGCTCGTCGGGCTTGCGGTCGGCTGCAGATCGGCGGTCAGCGCCGCAAGCTCGTCGGGAGAGTTGGTGCGATGGGCGATGCTCAGCCGCCGCTCGAACTCGTCCATTTCTAGCTCGTCATGAGCGAAGGCGTCGGTCAGGCGGGCGATGCTGCGCTCGCGGGCATCGCGGACCGATACCAGGGCGGTCGCAGGGGTCGCAGTCTTCGTCGGAGCCATGCCGCCCGGTATATCACGAGAGTCACGCGCTCTGCCCCTCGGCCAAGCCGCTTGGCGCACGCCGTAGATCCGGCCCCTCCGTGGCGACGACTGTGGCACGCTGCCAGAGAAGACATCGACCGCAACCACCACAAGGAGCCTATGAGATGCAGCAGCGAAAACTAGGTCGCACCGGCCTGACCGTGTCGGCGCTGGGTCTGGGGTGCATGGGAATGTCCGAGTTCTACGCCGGCCGCGATGAAAAGGAGTCGGAAGCGACGCTGCTTCGCGCGCTAGAGCTGGGCATCAACTTCTGGGACACCGCCGATATGTACGGCCCCTACACCAACGAAGAGCTAGTCGGCCGCATGCTGCGCGGACGGCGCGAGGGGGTGATTCTGGCCACCAAGTTCGGCATCGTTCGCGATCCGCAGAATGCCAGCGCGCGCGGCGTGAACGGTCGCCCCGAATACGTGCGCAGCTCCTGCGAGGGCAGCCTGCGTCGGCTGGGGGTCGACTACATCGACCTTTACTACCAGCACCGCGTCGACCCCAACACGCCGATCGAAGAAACGGTAGGGGCGCTGGCCGAGCTCGTGCAGGCCGGCAAGATTCGCTATATCGGCCTGTCGGAAGCCAGCCCCGAGACGCTGCGCCGCGCCGTCAAGGTCCACCCCATCGCGGCACTGCAGACCGAGTACTCGCTGTGGACCCGCGATCCGGAAGACGAGGTGCTGGCCACCTGCCGCGAGCTGGGCATCGGCTTCGTCGCCTACAGCCCGCTGGGCCGCGGCTTCCTCAGCGGTCAGTTCCAGCGTCCCGAAGACATTCCCGAGGGCGACTACCGCCGAAACTCGCCGCGCTTTATGGGCGAAAATTTCGACAAGAATCTGCAACTTGTTGAAAAAGTCCGCACGATTGCTGCGGAGAAAAACGCCACGCCCTCGCAGCTGGCGCTGGCCTGGGTGCTGGCCCAGGGCGATGACATCGTGCCGATTCCGGGCACCAAGCGACGCCGCTACCTAGAAGAAAACGCCGGGGCGCTATCGCTTACGCTGTCGGCCGAGGACCTGCGCCGCATCGACGAGGTTGCCCCCAAGGGAGCCGCCGCCGGCGCCCGCTACCCCACCCAAGTTATGGGCCTCCTGCGCCGCTAGGAACGTCTCGCTCAGCGCGGAAAACGCAGCAGGGTGCCGCCCTGCACCACCACCCAGATGAAGCGGCCGACGCCCCACAGCTTGAGGGCATTGCCGCTGACTCCGCTGGGAACCGGGACGCTATTCCAGCGCCCGCCGTCCCAGCGCACGACGCTGGCTGCGCTGCCCACGCCCCAGACTTCATTGAGGCTGGCGGCCCACAGGTCGTAGCCGCTCGATAGGCTAGGCAGGCCGTTTCCGCCCCCGCTCCACGTCGAGCCGTTGTAGTGCGGCAAGACGCCGTTGCCGCCGAAGCCCCAGACGTCCGAAGCGCCCGTGCCAGAAAGCGAAAGGATCGGTAGCCCAAAGCTGGGACTGGGCAGCGTGCGAGTCCAGGCGCTGCCGGTCCAGTGCAGCACCACGCCGTTGATTCCCGCTGCCCAGACGTCGTTGCTGGCCACCCCCCAGACCGCCGAGAGGCGCGTCGCGACGTTGGTGTTGGTGGCCGTGCTGCTGCTGCCGTTCCAGCGCAGCGCGGTGCCGCCATCCCCGACGAACCACACGTCGCTGGGACCCATGCCAAAGACGCTCACCAGCTCGGGAGTGCCGGCGAGGGTGGTGCGGCTCCAGCTGCTGCCGTTCCAGCGCTCGACGCCGCCTGGTGGCCCCACCGCGAAGATGTTGTCCGGGCCGCTGCCCCACAGATCGTTGTAGGGCCCCGAGGTCGCTGCCACCGGCTGCCAACCGCTGCCGCTGTCGTCCCAGTGCAGCATCGGTGTGCCGGCCCCCGCCACCCAGACGTCTGTCGCGCTAGACCCCCAGACCGCGCGCAGATCGACCCCCGGCCGACGGCACCACAGGGCGGGCAAGGCACTGACGCTGACCTCGACCACGGTGGGTCGCAGACTGCCGGAGGCGAAGCTGAACTGCGCCTTGCCCTCGGCCAGCTGGCACTCGGGGCTGACCATCGCCGCGACGGTTAGATCCACCGTTCCGGAGGTCCCGGCCGGCAGGTTGACGACGAACTGTTGCAGCGTCCGCGCCACCGTCTGCGCCGGCCCCAGCGACTGACCATCGACGCTGGCCGAGACCTGCAGGCTTCGCACCTCGGGATCAAGCCCGCTGATGCTGACCACGATGTCGTCGTTTCCGCAGCCCGCGCCGGCCAAGCCAACCAGCAGAGCCAGCCCGGCCGCAAGCCCGCGGCGCCCTCGCGCACCCTCGTCGGGACTTAGAGCGCCTATCAAAACCGTCGAGAGGAACCCCAGCGGCAAGGAGGAAGGA
>CALFYE010000517.1 GCA_937952145.1 uncultured Myxococcales bacterium | reverse complement strand
CGATCCACGAGTGGTGCGTCGCGAACCGTGTCTCGTGCGAGGCACGCGTCCGCCTGTTCGTCGAACTCTGCCGCGCCGTCGCGCACGCCCACGCGCGCGGCATCGTGCATCGCGATCTCAAGCCCGCGAACATCATGCTGGTCCGCGATCCGGTGGCGCCGGGGGGCGAGCGTGCCAAGATTTTGGACTTCGGAATTGCCAAGCTCTCGCAGGGGCAAGGTAGCGAGACGGCAGCCAACGCGGTCATCGGCACGCCGCAGTACATGTCGCCCGAGCAATGTCGGGGGGCGGGGGGCGTCGATGATCGCACCGATGTCTACGCGCTGGGGGTGATGCTGTTTGAGCTGATCGCCGGTCGCACTCCGTTTTTGGGAGCGACGGGCATCGACTACATGGCGCAGCACTCGTTCAACGAGCCGCCGCTGCTTTCGAGCTTTGCCCCGAACACTCCGCCCGAGGTGGTGGCGCTGGTGCATCGCCTGCTGCTCAAAGACAAGACGCAGCGGCCAGCGATGCGCGCGGTCGCCAACGAGCTAAGTGCGCTACTGGCAGGTCTGAGCGCCGGTGGGCGGGGTCCGCTGCCGCTTTCGGCCTCGCAGGCCCTGCAGGCAGTCGCGCCGCCTACGCCGCCGCCGTCGTCGCCGTCGCTGCCAGCGGGGGTTTCGGCGCCGGGCTCGGGGCCCGTGACCCCGGTGCCCGGATCGTTTCTGCCGCCAGCGCCGATGTCGCCGATGCTGCAGCTTCCGGCAGCCGTGGCCACCGGCTCGCAGACCGTCCATCCCGGCGGTTCATCGACGCTGGGATTCTCATCGGGACAGACTCTGCCCCCTCCGCCGAATCGCCGTCGGCGGAAGCTCATCGTGCTAGCGGCTGGGGGGCTGGGGGTTTCCATGCTGTTGCTCGCCTATGGCTGGTTGGCGCAGCCGGCGCCGACCGGGTCCCCGCGCGCGCTGGCCCCCGCACGCGCCGATAAGACCGCCGCCGCCGCGAGCAAGGCAGAGGCTCCGCCGGCTGAGCAGCCGACGGCCCCAGGTCGCGCCTCCGTCGCGCCCGAGCCCCCCGCCGCGCCGTCTATCAAGCCGAAGGCCACGGCGAGCAAGCCGCGACCATCCGCCGCAGCCCCTCGCAAGACCGTTGGTAGCAAGGCTCGCCCAGCGGGCAGCACACCCGGGAAACGTCAGATTCCCCTCGAAGACTGAAGTCCTAGGCTCCCATGCGAACGATCCGCTCTCCGCTCCTCGCCTTCTGCCTGCTCGGCCTCGCGCTCGATGTGACTTCGCGGGGTGGCCCGGCTCAGGCTGCGGTCCTCTCGTGCGCCGACGATCCCGACTGTGATCGACTGGCGAACGAGGCACGCGAGCAGTCGAAGGCCGGTCGCTTCGAGGAAGCCCAGCGCACCTACGAGCGGGCGTATCAGCGGCGAGCCGATCCCACGCTGCTTTTCAACCTCGCGCGGGTGCTGCACAAGGCCGGGCGACCAGCGATCGCGGTCATCTACTACCAAAAGTTTCTGGATGTCCGCGGTCCGGCAAACAGCGACGAGCGGCGCAAGGTGCAAGAGTACCTAAAGCAAGCCCAGGCCGAAGCCGATGGGCAGACGCCGCCCTCCCCTGCCTCGGCCCCCGCAAGCGAGCCCGGCGGAGCAACCCCAAGCAAGGCGGTCAGCTCCGCCAGCCCCCTGACTTCGACGAGCCCGACGAGCCAGCCAGCCACCACGCCGAGCCCCAGCAGCGACACCCCGCTTTATCGCAAGTGGTGGTTGTGGACAGCGGTCGGCGCGGGTGCCGGCATCCTCATCATCGGTCTTGCAGCCGGCCTGGCCCCCCGTCGCCCCGACCTGTCGACTGTGCCCGAAGCGCACCCCTTCGGTAACTGAGCCGCAGCGGGGTTCCCGCCTACTGCACGGCGTAGATGCGGCGCTCTTTCTGATCGATGCCGAAGTAGCGCGGCGACTGCTCGGGCAGGGTGAGCGCGGCGCCAGGCGTGGTGCTCGCTTCGGTCTCGGCGGGGCGCTGGTCGGCTTGCGCGTCGCCGCGGCGCAGGACTTCGTACTCGGCCACGCTCAGGCGGTGGCGAGCGCGCAGCGGAGCGGTGACATCGAGCGCCGTCAGCAGGGCCGCGGCCTCGGGACGCACGCGACCGGCGAAGAACTCGGCAGCGCAGCCCGAGCCGTAGCTGAAGAGCCCAATCCGCGCCCCGGCTAGCTCGGCGGCTTCGTAGTGCAGAAGCGACAGCAGCGCCAGGTACAGCGAGCCAGTGTAGATATTGCCGACCTGCGACGGCAGACGCAGCGACGGCTCGACCTGCCGGGCATAGCTCTCTTCGGCCTGTGCGTCGGACAGTCCGTCGATCTGGCAGCGGCGGGCGTGGGCCTTGCGCGCCATTTTGCCGTACGGCACGTGATAGCAGGTGCGCACAAGCGCGTCGTCGACACTGCCACTGCCCGGCGGGCCAGCCTGCAGGCTCCGCCACTCGTCGTAGGCGCCGCTCAGCGCGTCGAGGTAGCACTGCACCGAAAACTGGCCATCGACCAGCGCGTCCTTGCGATAAAGCGGCCGCCAGAAGTCGTGGACGTTGGCCGAATAGCAGCCGCTGCGCCCGACCTCGATATCGAGCAGCCGGGGGTTCTCGCTGACCAGCATCGCCACCGCGCCAGCCCCCTGGGTCGGCTCACCGGCGGTGTTCAGCGAATAGCGGGCAATGTCGCTGCAGACAATCAGCGCCGCGCGCCCCCGCGCCGAGCCCGAGGCGATCCAGTCGAGCGCATTCTGTAGCCCCGCCGTCCCACCAAAGCAGGCGTGCTTGGTCTCAAAGACGCGGCAGGCGCTGGACAGCCCCAGCAGGCCATGCAGGTACGAAGCGATGGGCTTGGAGTGATCCACCGCCGTCTCGGTCCCGACGATGCACAGCCCGATCTCAGAAGGGCTGCGACCGGCGCCGCGCAGCACCCGACGGGCCGCATCGACCGCCAAGGTCACCGGATCCTCATCGGGAGCCGCGACCGCCATCTGCGTGACCCCCAGCCCCTGCTCGTACTTGGCCGCCGGCACACCGCGCGCCTCGGCCAGGTCGGACAGCGCCAGATAGCCGCGCGGTACGGCAAAGGCCATGGCATCAATGCCGATGCGAGGCGTCGGCTGCGGGGAGGACTGCGCGCTAGGAGAGAGCGCCCCAGCGGGGGCGGCATCACGAGCTTGGTTGTTCATGCCCAGAGCTAGCGCAAGCCATGTGCCAAGCCAGCTAGGCCGCCTTTTCCGAGAGAGACCGCTGACTCCGCACAGCGGGCGCCGCCTGATCTGTGCGCGCAACCTTGCGAAGCCGCACGCCCCCGGGCGCCGTCGCACGCTGGGCGGGACCGCGACCAAGCGACTTTTGAGCATCAAGTGAATCGTCACAAATATTATCAATTAAATTAAAGTCCTCACGAACTATATGGTTATTATCTATTTTCGTTATCAACATACATCTTGGTCAGGTCTTCGATTTGTGCCGCAATCAGCCAACGATCATGCGGGCGGCGGCCGAGGGCAAAAGGGGCTTCACGTTGCAGCAGCGCCACACGGCGTCGTCTGCCCGGCTCCCCTGGAATCATCCTGCGACGCGGCGCGGCGCCGCCGGCTCGACCCGTGATCGCCGCGGGCGGACTCTATGACGGTCGTGGCCTTGCGGCGTCGCTCGCGCTGGGCGCCCAGGGGGCGTCCCTGGTGGCGGGCCCGGCGCGGTTCGTCCTCGAGCTCGCCGCGATGGTCGGGGCGTCCCCGCCTGGAACCACTCAGCCCAACGGCTTCGTGGTGCTGACCTGGCCGACCGGGATCCTCAACGACCACCGCGGCCCCGCCGGTTTCGTCATGCCCCGGATCGACACTACGACGGCCGTCGAGATCCACACGGTGAGCAACCCCAGCGACCGGCTGAATCCCCTTCCCACAGAGCCACAATGGACCCGCCACGCCACCTGGGGACATCTCGTCAACACCGCGGCGAACCTCT
>CALFYE010000516.1 GCA_937952145.1 uncultured Myxococcales bacterium | reverse complement strand
GTAGAGGGCTTGGCATCGCCGCTCGGTGAGCGAAAACAGCGGCGCCCCGAGCATCGACCCGAAGAACCGGCGCAGCCGCAGCGGGGTGATCTCGTAGCTGGCCGGTTTGTTGCCCTTGTCTTTCAGGTACTGCTGGTAACGATCGATCGCGGCGCTGACAGTGACCGGCTGACTCGCGGTGCCGCACAGCTTCACGATCGTGCGAGGTCGCCCCGCCAGACCCGGCAATGCCGTCGCTGCGGACCACCACTCCGTCGCTCCCCGCTCGGCTCGGGCGGACGATCGGGTGGGTCTTCTCGCCATCTTCGGCCCGGGCATAGAGCTGCAGGCTCGCCCAGTCGAGCTGGGCCGCGTCGCGCGCTAGCTGCAGCCGAGCCGCGAGCAGCGCGGTCTCCAGCGAAGCCTGACCCGAGAGCAGCGCGGGATAAAGCGCTTGGCACAGACGAATCGACCCCGATACCGACAGCGGATAGCGCGAGGCCACCACGGCAGCGATGCCAGCTCGGTGCAGAGCCTGGGCAATACTGCCCAGCTGGTTGCCCAGGGCTCCGCTGTTGCCGCTGTCGCAGGCCGAAAGGACCACCAAGCGCAGCGTCGCGGCATGCGGCGCCAAGAGCTGTCGCAGACGCCCTGCGTCAACGACCACCGGGCTGCCATCCGCATCCTCGCCGTCGAGCACGATGCCAAAAGTGCTGCCCGTGGGCCGACCATGCGCCAAGAGGTGCAGGATGGCGATCGGCCGTCCCGCCCCCGTGGCGCTGGTGAGCGCGCTCGACAAGCGCCCCATCGAGGCATGCGAAAGCACATCCCGACGCCGCAAAAAGGGAGGCGCTCCCGGTGGCTGACTGGCCTCGATGGCGGTGATGTGCTCCTCGGAGGGCACGGCACCGCCGGCGGTGGACCAGGCGCAGAGCAGGCGCGGCGGCTCGGCCGTCGGTGGCGCCTCGGCCAGCGAGCGGGTATCGGGCCACTCGTAGCGCACCAGCACCCCCGGTAGCTCGCCGATGTGCTGGCCGGTGGACTCGATGAGCAAGAGCTCCCAGGGCAGAGCGTACAGCTCCGCAGCGGCCGAGCGGATCGACACCAGGACGCGGCGCCCCTCCCGCACCGCCTCCAGCAGGCGCACCTCGTCCTGCGGCCACTTGGTCGTCTCTAACGAGCTGCGCAGGACCTGGCCAATGCGTGACAGCAGCGCCGGATCGCGCCCCGGCTGCCGGAGTGCGTCCAGCTCGGCCCGAAGCTGCGCATCCCACGCAAAGCGCGCCGTCTTGAAGGCTCCACCTTCGCTACGCACCAGGTATTCCTGCGAGTCAAAGCGGAAGCCAAACGGCTCGTCACCCTGCTCTGTCCGCGCGAACTCGATCAAAAGAACTAGGGGGGGCTGCGCCATCACTCACGTCGCCAGCCCCCTAGTATACCGAGTGCCGCAGCATCGGGCTTGCACCTCAGCTCGGCACAACTAGGCGACGCGCAGAGTCCTCGTCGTCCTCCGCAGCGATGCCGCCAAGCCGCCTTCGTCTGGCCCCCGCGATGCACTGCGAGCCGGCCCACCGATCTGCTGCTGCGACGCGGGCAGAGCTGTGGGAGAATGCGTCGGTGCGTCGACTCGTTGTGGCTGGAGCCTCTCTGGGATGGCTTCTCACCCTGGGGGAAGCTCTTCCCGTGGGGTGCGGGGACTCGCCGCGCGCGCAGCCGCAGCCGCGACCGAGTGCGCCGGATCTGGCGACACCTCTTGTACCGGGAAGTCCGCCGAGCGGCTCGGGGGCCCCGTCGCTAGAGGCCCCAGCTCCAGCCTCCCCATCGTCGCCGTCGTCCCCGCCTTCGTCTTCGGGCAGTGCGGTTCCGGCACCTCCCCCCGACGATCCGTCGCTGCCCCCCGAGAGACGGGCCCTGCTGCTCTGGCAAGGGCAAGAGCGCATCGTCGATGCGGCAGCAGCGCAGGCCCAGGGCTACACCATCGTCGATCTGTCGGATACCTGGACGCCGTACATCTTTCGCATCCTGAAAAACGATCAGGGCATCGATCGCAACAATCGCTATCGTCGCATCTTCATCGGCTTGGCCGCCGATCAGCTCGACGATGATGGACAGCCGCTTGAGCCCGGCGAAAAAAATTATCTGGAGCTCTTCGGCATTCCGCCCGCGCTTTCGGTCTTGGGCACCCGCTTTGTCGAAGACGCGGCCAAGACCTGCGAGGCCGACATCAACTTCGCGCTGCTCGCCGAAGCCAAATCGGTGCTGCCGTCCACGCAGCCGCCCAAGCGCGCCGACGCCGAAAAACGAGCCGCCGATCAAGCCACCGTGCTGGAAGCCGAAAAGCGCCTGGCCTGCGAAGGGCTGATCGATAAGCGCGCCCGCCACCGAGCCGGC
Organism: uncultured Myxococcales bacterium; assembly: GCA_937952145.1. Classification (GTDB taxonomy): domain Bacteria; phylum Myxococcota_A; class Polyangia; order Palsa-1104; family JAEUJZ01; genus JAEUJZ01. The sequence goes on along the minus strand of CALFYE010000516.1, from coordinate 10,836 downwards.
ACCTACGACGAAGGTCTGCGCGACATGCTGAAGCGCTTTCAGCAGAAGCACATGATCTACGAAGCGCCGTATCTGCAAAGAAAGACGCTGGCCGTGCTTGCGCGGCGCCTGCTCGACAACAACTTCGAGACCCTGCGCCGGGTCATCGCCGAGCGCGTGGCCTCGGCGGCGGCCATCCTGGAAGACGGCACCGCCGACGGAAAAAACGGCCCCCCCCTGTACAAGTCCAAGAGCGGTCAGCTGCTGCCCGTGCGCAACCTGATGGATGAGTACACGGCCGCTACCCTGGAGCAGCTCGGCCTGACCGATGGCGAAAAGGCGCAGCGCTTCTTTGCCCGGCACGGCGCCGCCGACTTTCAGTGGCTGCGCGTCGCGGTCAAGCTGCCGCCGCTCCCCGAGTACTATGCCGAGCGCATGGCCCTGTCGGTCGTCGTCGATCGCGGCGACGTCTGGTACGAGCTGCCCTATGACGACAAGGGCAAGTCGGTGTCGCAGCCGCGGCAGACCTATCCCAGCTTCACGCTGAACCTCGACTACGGCGGGCAGAAAATTCCGCTCGTGCGCTGGCGGACCACCATCGGCGGCTGGCGGTCCGAACAAGCGACCGATGGCTACGAATACTATCGCTACAAGGGATCGGACGTCGGTCCCCGCGTGATCCGCACCATCTCCGCCGGGCCGGTCTGGGTCGCCCCCGAATCGACGCCGCTGCGCACCTTGGTGAAGCAGAAGCGGGTCCATGGCACGACGCAGAACGTGGTCAACTACGACGAGATCGGCCCCGGCTTTCGCTCGGCCTATGGGCTGGTGGTGGGGTACTTCGTGACCCCGGGCGAACATGGCCGCTCAGATGTTGACAACGGCATTCGCGCGCACGGCTCGGCCGACTATCTGTCGATTGGCAGCAGCGAGGGCTTTTCACACGGCTGCCATCGCCTGCTCAACCACAACGCGGTGCGCCTGTATTCGTTCATCTTGAACCATCGTCCGCATCGAGTGCTCGGCGACCAGCCGCTGGGCTTCGAGCGCCGCTTTCTGTACCGCGACACGGTCTTTGATCTGCGCCTGCCCTCGCGCGGCTTCAGCTTCCACCTTGATCCGCCGCTTCACGTCAACGTGCTTGTCGGCAAGATCCGCGGCGAGCGCAAGGTGCCCTTTGTCGAGTACGTGCCCAAGCCCGGCGTGGTCTACCCCGGACCGCCCCCCGACGCGCAGAAGGCCCCCAGCGACCGCGCCGGCGGCGGCGATGCGCAGGAGCTGCAGTGATGCAAAACCACCCTGTCCCGCGGCTTCGCCTCGTGGGTTGGTTGCTGCTTGCGCTGATTCCGATCGCAGGCTCGACAAACGAAGCGCAGGCCAAAGGCAAACCGAAGACCTGGGCACCGCCGATTCCCCCCGGGCGCGCCGCGATCACGCTGTCGATTCGCAGCGTCAACGCCGCCAACACCAAAGTGCCGGCCAAGGTGATGTGGGGACGACAGCTCTTGGGCGAAACACCGCTGAGTCTGCAGTGGCCCGCCGACAGCGGCCCGCTGGACGTCGTCGTTGCGGCGCCCGGCCATGTGCCAGTGCACACCCGGCTTTACACGTTTGCCGACGACAAAGTCGTGGTCAAACTCGTCGATGACGAGGGCAAAAAAAACCTGTTTGGCTACAAGCGCGAGCCCGTCGCGCCGCCTCCTGGCCCCGGCCCTGGGACGAGCGCTGCCCCGGCCCCCGCCGCCCCGCCCCCCGCCGCCCAGACCCCGGCTGCCCCGGCTGGCAATCCCAGCCCGCCCGTCGCCACCCCCGCTGCCCCGACGACGCCTCCGGCAAGTCCCCCCACCCCAGCCAAGTAGTCACACCCGAAAACCGGCCGACGACAGCAAGCCGGCAATCTGCTCCTAGGTCAGCGTCCGCGCGAGCGCCTGCTCGGTCTTCCGACTGTTGGCGATCCACCACCCTGCGGCAACCAGGGCAAAGGCGGCGGCGGGCAGGAATCGCCACTCCCCGGAACCGCTCATAGACCACTTCAAGATACGCGAGTTAATGCCATTAAAAATCGGCACCAGCAAGAACCATAGCGCAAACATTGTCGCCTGCCGATCTCGTGGAATCAGCTGCGAGATCATCGACAGAACCAAAGGAATCAAGAAAAGACTGGGTAGCGCGGCAGCCAGCGTAGCTCCCACGATCCACCCCGTCCCGGCCAGCTGGCCCTGGCTTCCGACCTGCGCGGCGCGAAATAGCAACAAGCACGGCAAGAGCTGCAGGACTAGCGCCATTCCCACTTTGGCTACACTCGATGGCTCGATCGAGCGTCGGCGCAGATAATTGAATAATAAAATAACGAATGGCAAGAGGAGAAGCTGAAAGATCACATCACTAGCCTGTAGCAGCGCACCGCCCAGCTCAGGGGTCCATAAGCCACCGAAGGTCAGATCGGCGTGCGAGCGCGACCACAGCGAGCGCTCAATCTGGGTCTGCAGAGTCGCCGCCTGCGACAGCGCCGTGATGAGGAGGATCTGCAGGACCAGGGCCCAGGGCACCGTCGCGCCGGGGGCTGCCGGGGCTGCCGGGGCTGCCGGGGCTGCCGGGGCTGCCGACGCGACCGGCTGCGGCGAGCGAAAAGCCGCCTCCCCGCGCGCCGCTCGCAGCAGCGCTAGCGCCAGGCCAGTCGCGATCGCCAGACAGCCGGCACTGAATGCAAAGACCAGCGACTGCCCCCCGCTCGCAATAAGCTGGCCGGCCATCGCCCCACCAAGTCCCCCCGCCAGGCTAATCACCCCATAAAAGACAACAAATGCGGTATCTCGGCCGCTGATGGGGACCGTATTGGCAAATAAGGCCATGATGGCCGGCTTATACAGCCCATGACCGACACTCAATGCCACGATCGCGCCAAACAGGGCTTTACCAGGCAATCCTGCCAACCAGGCGTACCCCACAAATAAGCTGCAGGCACCCAGGATGACAGACTTATTATATCCAATTTTATAATCTATCAGGATTCCACCCAGGATCGGGGCAGAATAGAATAAGAACATCAATGTTCCATATAGATCATACGCCGACTCCTGTTCCATTCCATTCTCATTTATCATTAAATGAGTAAAACTCGCCAAAAAGACAAAAAAGGCCATTCGTTCCAAAAATTCGATTAGATAAATCGTTCCAGCACGATATTTGTTGATGATCATGGGTGGCCTCGGGGCAAGGGGGATCGGCAGGTTCAGGGATTGTGCCACGGAAGAGCCCCCCTCGACGCACCTGCGGAATCTACCAGCTACCGAGGGCGCGGAGGGCTGGGCTACGATCGCGCAGCCCCGATGTCGTCCGCGCGGCCCCCGGCAGATCCGTGGTCCCATCCCCGCTACGTCCTGCACGAGCAGATCGGGCGCGGAGGCATGGGCGCGGTGTATCGGGCGCGCGATCGGCTGGGCGGTGGCTGGGTGGCGCTCAAGCGCGTACGCCTGCCGGCCGCGACGCAGCTTGGCACCTCGCGCGCCCCAGCGCTGCCGGTGGTGACGCTGCATGACGACCCCGCGCACAGCCTGCCTGAGCCAGCCGCCGCGGGACCAGCCACCGCCGTCACCGGCTTCACCGAAGAAGCGACGATGGTGGCGGCGCTGGAGCTAGCCGCCTGGTCGAACGACACCATCGGCCCCAGCTCGCACGATCCGCTGGGCCTGGCCCTGGGCCGCGAATTCCGCACCCTGGCCTCGCTGCGCCATCCCAACATCATCTCGGTGTTCGACTACGGCTTCGAGGAGCAGCAGCAGCCGTTCTATACGATGGAGCTCCTCACCGACGCGCAGCCACTGCTCGCCATCAGTCGCACCCGCGACCTGCCCGGCCGCGTCGGCCTCCTGCTGCAAGTCCTCCAAGCCCTCTCCTACCTGCATCGCCGCGGCGTGCTGCATCGCGACCTCAAGCCCGCCAATGTGCTGGTGCAGGGCGAGCGGGTGGTGGTGCTGGACTTTGGCTTGGCGACGCTGCGCAGCGTTGTGCAGCGACGGTCGGCGGTGCTGTCGGGCACGCTGCACTACATGGCGCCGGAGCTACTACTCGGCGAGCCGCCGAGCGAGGCCTCGGATCTGTATGCCTTCGGAGTGATGGCGGTGCAGGTGCTGACCGGGCAGCGGCCGTTCGAGGCCGAGCATAGTGAGCTCTTGGTGTCGCGCATGCTAAGCGGCGAGCTGGTCCTGCCCAACGTCGCGCTCCCCGAGCCGCTGCGCCTGATCTTGGAACGCCTGCTTTCCCGCGAGCCGGCGGTCCGCCCGCAGGATGCCGGCCAGACGGCGATTGCGCTGGCTCAGGCCGTCGGCTTGCCGTTTGCCCACGAGTCGGCGCAGCTACGCGAGAGCTATCTGCAAGCCGCCGAGTTCATCGGCCGCGAGAGCGAGCTCAAGACGCTGCGCGGCGTGCTGCAGCAGACGCTGCGCGGGCACGGCGGGGTCTGGCTGATCGGCGGTGAGAGCGGCGTCGGCAAGTCGCGCCTGCTCGATGAGCTGCGCACGCTGGCCCTGGTGCGCGGGGCGCACGTCGATCGCGGGCAGGCGGTGTCGGAAGCCGGCTCGCCGTATCAGATCTTCCTCGACACGCTGCGCAGCATCGCGCTGTCGGTGCCGCTTTCGCCGCTGGAGGCGAGCACGCTTAAAGCCATCCTGCCTGAGCTACCGACGCTCTTGCAGCATCCCATCGCCGATCCGCCGACCGTCGAAGCGCAGGTGGCGCGGGCTCGCCTGCAGAGCCTGGTCTGCGATCTACTACACCGGCGCAGCGAACCGACCGTGCTGATCCTGGAAGATCTGCACTGGGCTTCGCCTGACAGCATCGAGATCCTGTCGCGCCTGCTGCCCGATGCCGAGCGCTATCCCCTGCTCATCCTGGCCAGCTATCGCGACGACGAAAAGCCGCACCTGCCCGAAGAGCTGCCCGGTACCAAGCTGATGCAGCTGCAGCGGCTAAGTCAGCGCAGCATCGTGTCGCTCATCGAGTCGATGCTGGGGCAGCACAACGTCCGCCCCGACCTTTTGGCCTGGCTGCGCGATCAGACCGAGGGCAATCCTTTCTTCTTGGTCGAGATTCTGCGCACCCTCGCAGACGAAGCAGGCAGCCTGCAGCGGGTGGGCAGCGTCGGCGCTCATGATCTGGGGCTGCGCGGCGGGCTGGCGACGCTGGTCGAGCGACGGCTGGCGCGCTTGCCGGCCTGGACGCTACCCGCCCTGCGCTTCGCGGCGATCCGCGGCCGACGCATCGACCTGCCCCTGCAGCGGGCGCGGCTCGCTGCCGACACGCAAGAGGCCGAGGTCCCGGTGCTGCTTACGCGCTGGCTGACCGCCTGCGCCGATGCCGCCGTGCTGGAACTATCGAACGAGCACTGGCAGTTCTCGCACGACAAGCTGCGCGAGGGCATCCTGGCCTCGTTATCCGCGACCGAGACGCGACGACTGCATCGCGAGGTGGCCCAAAAGCTGCAGGCGTCGCGCACCGTCACCGCCGACGTCGCGGCCGCGCTGGCCTTTCACCTGCAGCAAGCGGGCGATGCAGTGGGCGCGTTTCACTTCGCGCTTCTGGCGGCGCAGGGAGCGCTGTCACGCGGCGCGCTGGCCGAAGCGGAAGAGCTGCTACGCACCGCGCTGCGCAGCGAGGCTGCGGGAGCTCCTCCGCTCATCGAGCGGGTGCGGGCCCGGCGTCTCTTAGGTGCGGTGCAGCTGGCGCGCGGCGAGCTCTCGGACTGCATGCAGACCACGGAAGAAGGACTCTTGCTCTTCGGGCTGCGGCTGCCGAGTGCGCAGCATGAAGTGGCGCGCGGCCTGCTGCAGGTCCTGTGGACGCAGGGCCAGCTTCGTTTGCGCGAGATCTTCCCGAGGCTGAGCGTGCCCAGCCTGCCCGCCGCCCTGCAGAGCCGCGAGGCGCTCGACGAAGCCTACGGACTATTCGCGACCCATGGCGAGGGGGCTCTGTATCTCTGCGCAGAGGTCCGCCTACTGTACTGCGCGCTGTGCTGCGTCAACCTGGCCGATCACACCGGCGATGCAGCGCAGCGCTTGTTTAGTTATTCCGCGATGTCGTACTCCGCCTCGGTGGTGCCGCTGCCTAGCGTCAGCGCGCTGTACCTGCGACGCGCCCATTCGCTGCGCCAGAGCCTGCCCAACACCCACGCCGAGTACGAATTTCTGCGCCTGCGCTGCGCCACCTACATCAACGAGACACGCTTTGCTGAGGCCCTAAAGGACAGTGAGCAAGCCGCACGCGTGGCACGCCACCTGGGCAGCGAAAAAGGCATCCTGTTTACCACCCAGCAGCGCCTGTGGATCGGCTACATGCGCGACGATCTTGTATCGGAGCGGAGCCGCGTCGAAGAGTTCCTCGACCTCGCGCAGCGAGCCCGCCACGAACAGTTCATCGCCTGGGGTCAGGCCCACGCTGGCACGCTCGCCCTGGCCAGTGGACAAGCCGAGCGGGCCTATACGCTGCTCTCGCAGGCGCTGGTCGGCGGACGGCAGGTCCACGATTTGTTCTGCGAGATGCACGCCCTGTGCGTGCGGGCCGTTGCGCAGCTGGCGCGCCACGACTGGGAAAGTGCGCGCGGCGACGCCGATGCGGCGCTGGGACTTTACGAGGCGACTCCGCTCGTCGCCTATGGTCTGGTGCCGGCGCTAAACCACTTGGTCGATGCCTGCTTTGCCCTCGTCGCCGAGGCGCCGCCAGTGATTCGCGCCGCACAGGGGGCCCGGCTGGCGCGAGCGCTGCGCTTTCAGGCCCGCATCGCCCGCCGCCTGCTGGTCGCGCAGCCCGGTGCCCTGCGCAGTCAGGCTCGCCTGTGCCGACAGCGTGGACAAGAGCAGAGAGCCGCTGAACTTATCCGCCAAGCCGACGCGCTGATTGCTGACTGGCGCGCCGCCTCCTCGTAGCATCCGCGCGACCGCGCGGGCTCGTACCTCACGTATCATCAAGCTTGGGGGACGCTTAGCCCCCGATCGGGAGAGGCCGCGGTATGGCGAACGCTGAAGAAGATCCGACCCTTGTCGCTAATGGTCAGCGCACACAGCGACAGGAACCACCTGCCAGCTTGCTCTCTGCGAGCGCCGCACCGGGCAGCAGCCTGCCGCTCCTGCCGGAGAGCCGCGAGGCCGCCAACCTGCGCAACATCACCGTCCTCCCCATCGTCAGCGGTGCCCAGGGCGGCAACGTCGAGCTGAAGCCGCGCAACGAGCAGCGCTATCAGCACGTGCGTCGACTCGGGGCCGGCGCCATGGGCGAGGTCGATCTCGTGCTCGATAACGACATCGGCCGCACCGTCGCCAAAAAGCAGCTCATCGATGGTCAACAGAGCCCGCTCAGCGTTGCCCACTTCATCGAAGAGATCCGCACCGTCGGCAAGCTGGAACATCCCAATATCGTGCCCATCCACGACGTCGGCATCGACGGAAGCGGCCAGCCCTTCTTCGTGATGAAGCACATCGATGGCGAGACCCTAGAGTCGATCATCGCCAAGCTCGCCGCCGGCGATCCCGAGTACTGCGCCCGCTACACCATCGACGCCCGCGTCGAAATCTTCCTCGGCCTGCTGCACGCCCTGCAGTGCGCGCACAACAAGGACATCGTGCACCGCGATATCAAGCCGGCCAATGTCATGGTCGGACGTTTTGGCGAGGTGGTGCTGATGGACTGGGGGGTTGCCAAGTCGCTCAAGCCGACGAGCGCCGAGACCGCTGCCCGCTTGCAGACGCAGCAAGGCCAGATCGTCGGCACCCCAGCCTACATGTCGCCCGAGCAGGCCAGCGGCAACAACATCGAGGTCGATGCCCGCAGCGATCTGTACAGCGCCAGCGTGCTGTTTCACGAACTCCTCGCGGTGCGCCACTACCTGTCCCACTGCAGGAACGTCACGCAGACGCTGTTCTCGGTGCTGGGGGAAGACTTCCGCTACACCCGGCTGATCTTCATCAAGCACCCGCTGCATCCCGTGCCGCCAGCCGAGCACCTGCACTTCATCGCCAAGGGCTTGGCCAAGGGTCGCGAGGATCGCCACCAGAGCGCCGACGAGATGATCTGGGAGCTGCAGCGCATGCGCGATGGCCTGTGCCGCGTCAGCTGTCCCGCGACGCTGGCCAAGCGGATGATCAACACCACCGGCCGCTTCGTCAGCCGTTTCCCCAAGCTCTCGCCATTTGTTTTTTACTCAGTGCTGCTGCTGCTTACCGTCTACGTCGCGATCACCGCGCGCCTGCTTGTGCGCTACGGCTTTTAGCCAGCGCGGCGGCGATCAAAACGCACAAGGATTGGGGACGGCGCGCACGTCGATCGCCAGGTTGTAGAGCATCGCCGCCCCCAGCTCGACACGGCCACAGCCTTCCTGCGTCACCGTCGGCATGGGGGCGGTGCCAGTCATCCCCATGGCGGGCGGATCGGCGGTCTCAACGGTGATCCGGGTGACAAAGGTGCCGGTGGTGCCCGCTGGCAGGTCAAAGGCCAGCTGGGCATTCCCAGGAGCCGCCGCCCCCGCGGGGCGCAGCATGTCGCTGCTGGCGACGTAGCGGTTGTTGCTGTCGCGCGCAAAGGTGGCCGTGGTCGCCTTGCCACCGATGCTCAGCGCAGCGTTGATGCGGATGGTATTGGGCGGCAGCGAGGTCACGCCAACCAGCACCGTGCTAAGCCCGCCATCGCAGCCCGAAAAGCCAACGGAAGACAGCGCCAACGCAGCCACCGAGCAGAGCCAACGTCGATTGCCCATCTTGCTCCTCATTCGCCCGACCCCCGCGCAGCGTCTACGGACGCCCGCCAGGTCACGCCGGGTCGCGGTTTAGAACATCAGCGTCACGCGCGGCACTCCCATCGGCACAGCCGGATAGCCGGTGCTGCGCGTCGCCAAGACCACACCCGTGATGATCGCCGCCGCCGCCACCCCACCCCCGATCGCGGTCCAGAACCACCACCGCCGATAGACCGGGCTCGCGCGGCTCGGCTCGCTCGGTGGGCTGCTGATCGCGGGGTCCGTGCGGCTGACGGTCGGCCCTGCCACCGTTGGAGAGACCGCCGTCGGAGAAACCGCCGTCGGAGAAACCGCCGTCGGAGAAACCGCCGGACCGGGCCCCGCTGTCGGGTCGGGGGCCACGGTCGATGGCGCTGGCTCGCGCTCCCGTTCGCGCGCTGCTTTCTCTTCCGCCAGGCGCTGCTTCATCTCAAGCTCCAGCGCCGCCAGCGTGTTTCGCGCCTCCGCCAGATAGCCATCCACCTTGCGCCGCATCTCGCTGTCGAGCTTGGGCTCTGACGACAGGTAGCGATCGTAGTACTCGATGGCCTCACGCGGGTGGCCGGCCTTGCGATACGACTGCGCCAGGTTGAACAGCAGCCCCGGCTTCGGATCGCGCTCGTAGGCCGCCTTGAACTCAGGAATCGCGTCCTCGTAGCGCTGCGCCTGATACAGCGCCATCGCCAAGTCGTAGTGCGTCTTGAAATCAGCAGCCCAGACCGCAGCCCCGCTCGCGCCGAGCAGCAGCCACAGCCACAGTGCAGTGACCCACCTTGTCATTAATCTCTCCTCCCTCGGCCGCTGGTCTGCGTCGCTGCGCCGCCGATACCCGGCTCAGTCGAGCAGCAGCTTGACGTCGTCGCCCTCGCCTTTTTTGCCAGTCTTGCTGCGTCCCTTTTCGCCTTTTCCACGACGCTTCTCTGCCGCCTTTTCGGTTCCTTTTTCGGTTCCTTTTTCGGTTCCTTTTTCGGTTCCTTTTTCGCCAGGTCCATGCTCCGCGTGGGCCATCCCCCCGTCGTTTGACGCCGCTGGTGCAGCCTGCGGGCTCAGCACGATCGCGGTCTGCACATCGGCGTTGTGGCTGAGCACCACCGACTTTTCGGCGTAGCCCGCAAGGCGCAGGATCAGCGTCGATTCGCCGCTATCGGCCGGACGAACCAGCGAAAACGGCGTGCTGCCCAGGACGTGCCCATCGCTCCGCACCACCTCGGCCCCGCTCGGCTGCGAGGTCAGGTGCCAGCGCACCTGACGCGGCGCGACCACGGCTGGGCCACGCTCCGACGGCGACGGACTGCGCAAGCGACTGGCGATGCCGCCAAACAAGAGCGCCAAGCACAGCGCCACAAGGTAAGGGTGCCGGACGACATCGACCATGCGCGACTGCGCCACCCGGCCTGACCCAGAGGCAACCGGCAGCGCGAACGCAGCCGAGGCCGCCGGACGCGCCTCCTCGCTCGCAGGCTGACCCGACACCGCGGACGGTGCAATCGCCGGCAGCAGCGGTTGACTGTTGCGCTGACTGCCACTTACCCGCGCGCCCGCGCCACTTATGATCGGCAGCTCGCGACTCAGCCGCGCCCCGCCCGAGCCCGGCGCTGTCGCCCCAATCTCAATCTGTTCCTTGCTATGCCGCGGCCCCCGCAGCGAAGCCCCCGAGATCGTCGCCGCCCCCCCCGCCTCCGTCGTCGCCCCCCCCTCCGCCTGTCCGCCGGCCGCACCAGCTGGCGCCCACAGCGACAGCGCCGCCGCCTGCAGCTCCTGCAGCAGACCCGAGACCGCGTCCATGCTCGGCCGCAGCCCCGCGTCCTTGACCAGCATCAAGTGCACCAGGTTCCCCACCTCCGGCGGCAGATCCGGAATCAGCTCGCCAATCGGCTCAGGCTCAAGCCGCACATGCGCCGCCATGAAGTCAAAGCCATGCTTCGCCACAAACGGCAGCCGCCCCGACAACATCTCGTAAAGGATGACCCCCAACGCATACACATCCGCCTTCCCATCCACATTCGGCGCCGCAACGCACTGCTCCGGAGCCATGTACGCAGGCGTCCCGATCATCGCGCCGGTCTCGGTACGGAGGCTGCCTTCGGACTCTTGCG
>CALFYE010000515.1 GCA_937952145.1 uncultured Myxococcales bacterium | reverse complement strand
AGGCCAGGCCGGCTGACACGGCACCAGCGACGGTGTTCGACGTCGGGACAGGCTCGGGCGCGGTGGCGCTGGCGATCAAACACCTGCGCCCGGATGTGCGAGTGATTGCCGTTGAGCAGAGTCCGGTGGCCATTGCCGTCGCGACAGAGAATGCGGCGCGGCTTGGCTTGGCCGTCGAGTTCTGGCACGGCGATCTGCTCGCGCCCCTGCCGGCGGGGCTGCTCGCCGATGTCATCGTCGCCAACCTGCCCTACATTCCGACTGCCGAGATCAGCGCGCTCGCTGCCGAAGTCCGTCATGAGCCGCACAGTGCGCTCGACGGAGGCTCTGACGGCTTGGCCCTGGTGCGACGGCTCATCGCGCAAGCGCCGAATCGTCTGCAGCGCGGCGGGGCCGTGGCGCTAGAGATTGGCGCCGGTCAGGCGGCGGCTACCGAGGCGCTCTTGCAGGCGGCCGGCTTCGTCGATGTGCGCTCTGAGCTGGACCTCGCGAAGATCGCGCGGGTGGTGCATGGACGACTTCTCTGAGGGTGAGTTCGCGCCGCTCTGCGTACCGGTGGCGCTGTGGCCAGCAGGAGCACAAAGCGAACGGGGGGCCCCGCCGTTTGTGCGCTTGGCAACCGGTATCTCCCCTCTGGGAGTGCGGCTGCGCTCGGCGTTGCCCGAGGAGCTTCTGGGGGTACCGCTCCGGTTGCGGATCGATCTGCCCCCGCCTCTGCCCTATATGCCCGACGCAGCCACCGACGCAGACGGCGGCTGGCAGGGCGAGCTTGTGCTGCGCGCGCTGCCCAAAGAAGTCGTCGTCCGCGATGAGGCTGGCGAGCGGGCCGAGCTTCGTCAGCTTGCCCTGAACCAGCTCTCAAAGTCGCAGCGCGAGCTGATCGAACGCTACGCTTCGCTGCGGCTGCTGTCAGACGAGTAGACCCCGCAGGCTTCGATTGCTTCGACTCCGGCGGGTTGTTACCCTGCGCCGCCATGTCGCTCCTCGATTTGTCTGCTGAGTTGGGTCGGGCTGCCGCCGCTGCGCTGCGTGCCCACAGTGAAAACGCCGCCATTCCCGCTGAGCTGGGTGTGCAACCGGCCAGCCGTCCTGAGTTTGGCGATCTGCAGATCGCGGGCTGTCTGCAGCTGGCCAAGCCGCTGGGCAAGAAGCCCCGTGACCTGGCGCAGATCGTCGCCGATGCCCTGGCTAAGCACCCCGACCTGGCCCAGGTCGAGATCGCCGGTCCGGGTTACGTCAACCTGCACCTGACCAGCGAGTGCCTGGGGCGGCTCTTGCAGCAGATGGCGACCAGCCCCAGTCACGGGGTGCGCCCGCGCTACGCTGGTCAGACCGTCATCGTCGATTTCTCGTCGCCGAACGTCGCCAAGCCGATGCACATCGGCCACATCCGTTCGACGATCATCGGGGCCGCGCTGAGCAACGTCCTGCGCGCCGTCGGCTACACCGTCATCTCGGACAATCACCTCGGCGACTGGGGGACGCAGTTCGGCAAGCTGATCGTCGCGTATCGCAGCTGGCTGGATCGCGAGGCCTACGCCCGATCGCCGATCGCCGAGCTGGTGCGGCTGTATCAGAAGTTCGTCAGTGATGAAAAACAGCAGGCCGCCGAGCTAGGACTCAAGAAGCCCGAGCGTCGCGTTCCCGCCGAAGGCGAGGACGAAGAGGGCGAGGAAGAGGTACCGCAGGCGGTCACTCCGCTTCTGCAGCAGGCCCGGCAGGAGCTTGCCAAGCTGCAGGCCGGCGACCCCGAGAACCTTTCGCTGTGGCAGGAGTTCGTACGCGCCTCGCTGCAGGAATTCCATCGCACCTACGGCCGGCTAGGCATCCGCTTCGATCACGAGCTAGGCGAGAGCTTCTACAACGATCGCCTGCCCGCCCTCGTCGAGGATCTGCTGCGCCTGGGTCTCGCCGAGCCGAGTCAGGGCGCGATCATCTGTCCAGTCGAGGGCGCGCCTGCCCCGCTCTTGGTGCGCAAGGCAGATGGCGCGTTCTTGTACGGCACGACGGACATCGCCACCGTGGTCTACCGTCGCACAACCTGGCAGCCAAGCCGCGTTTTATACGTCGTGGGCTCGCCGCAGCAGCTTCACTTCCGGCAGGTCTTCACGGTCAGCTTGGCCTATCTCGCCCGGCTGGGTCTCAGCGGTGAAACCAATCCGCCGCCGTCGCTGGAACACATCATGTTCGGCGCCATGCGTTTCCGCGATGCGGGGGGCAACTGGACCATGGGCAGCACGCGGCTCGGCAATGTGCCGCTGCTCGATGAGTTCCTAGACATGGCGATTGCGCGGGCAGCCACCGTCGCTGGCGAGAAAAACAGCGAGCTTGCCCCGGCTGAGCTTGCGGAAGTGGCGCGCATCGTCGGCATCGGCACCGTCAAGTACAACGACCTGTGTCGCGATCGCATCGCGGATATTCACTTCGATCTCGACAAGGCCATGGCGCTCGACGGCAACACTGCGCCGTACATGCAGTACGCCTACGCTCGTATGCGCTCGATCGGTCGCAAGGCTGAGGCGGAGGGTTACCGCCCGGCGGCCCCCACGCTGGCCCACGGGGCAGAGCGCGCGCTCGCTCGTCGCCTGCTTGACTATGGCGCCGCCGTCGAGAAAGTCGCCGACACCTGTCGGCCGCACGTGCTGTGCGAGTACCTGTATGAGCTGGCTGGCGCGGTGAGCACTTTCTACAACGAGGTGCCGGTGCTCAAGGCGGAGCCGGCCGAGCGATCCGCGCGCCTGGGGCTGCTGGCACTCGCGGCCTCGACGCTGCGCCATGGGCTTTCGCTCTTAGGGATCGAGGTGCCGGAGCGGATGTAGCGCTCGGCGCTAGGGGTCGGCAAGGCGCCTCTAAAACTACCTAGGAGGGGCTCAACGCGTCGGTGACAAGACGTGGGTGTGGGCTAGGGCGTCTTCTTGCGCCAGCGCCGGCTCGCGCGCCCGGAAGCGCTGGCGTAGCTCTTGATCCAGCTCGACGGGGCGGCGGTGATACAGATACTTTTGCTCGGCTTGTGCGGCGCCCTCATCGTCGCTTAGCTCGCGCAGGGCCAGCATGCGCTGGTGGTGGCCGTCTTCGCTCTCGGGGTCAAGGGTCAGCAGCTGATTGGCGGCCTGCAGCGCAGCTCGCGAGTCTCCGGTCAGGCCGCGCACCCGTGCCAGCATGGCCAAGAGGTTTGGATCGTCGGGGACAAGCTGTGCCGCGCGCTCGAAGTAGGGCCGGGCCTCGGCAAAGCGGTAGCTGCGGTAGAGAGCCTGGCCGCGCAGATACAGGTGGGCCGGATGCAACGGTCGCAGCCCTTCCGCCTGCCGACCCAAGGAAAGAACGTCCTCGGTGCGGCCCAGCGCCAGCGCCAAGCGAGCCGCTGCCAGGCGTGGCTCCACGCGGGTCGGGGCCAGCTCCTGCGCACGATCGATCGAAGGCCGCGCCGCGCTCGCTGCATCGACGAGGCCATCCGCCAGACCGAGTCCGTGATCGAGGTAGCGCTCCCACAGCGGAGCCTGGTCTTGCGGGCTGCGTGACGGACTCAGGGGAGAGGGGCGAGCCGAGCGGCTGAGCCAGCGACTGGCCTCGGCCACGTCGACGATCGGTGGCTGCACACAGCGTTCGCGAGTTGGGCCAGCCGGCAGCGCCTGGCACGAGAAGGCGGCGTAGTCAGGCGTGAACTTGCGATAGCGCAGGCGGGCTCGTAGCTCGATCGTCGTCGTCTCGTCAACACTGCGGCCGGGCCACAGCAGTGACAGATCGGCTTGATAGCGAATCACCTGCGGATCGGCGGGCGATAGCGACGTGTTGTAGACGACCGCGCGCGTGTTCTGCGGGTCGCGACGACGCAGCGGGGCGCCCTGAGCGTCAACGGGCTGGGCTCGCACAAGGTGCGAGTTATCGAGCAGGACTGGCGACTGGCCGGGGCGGGCCAGGCTGACCTCGACCCAGACATCGTTGCTGTCGTTGGTGCCGCCGGGAAAGCGATGACCGACCCGACGGTTGCGCAGGACGACGTCGAAGCGCAGCTGATTTTCCGAGCGGCTGGCGAGGCTGACCTGGCTGTCGAAAAGCGGCGGAGCCCCACTCCCCACGGCGTCGGTGGCGTCCGCCCACACCGCCACATCAAGCGAGACTGCGCCGCGCAGGAATGCCTCCTCGCGTCGCTCCATGTCGTCGTCGCCGCGGAGGTGGGGCAGCGCCGTGTTGGCGGCCAGGAAGCGGTGCGAGCGCACCAGCTGACCGTTGCGCAGCGGCTCTAGCGGCATGTGACAGTCCTGGCAGCGCTTGACCTCGACGCGCTCGGGACGATAGACGGCGCCGACGCCGTTGCCGGCAGCGACACTGGCCAGCCAAGCGCCGTAGTCATCTTGGCCGCGGAGCCAGCCGGCTCCGGTTAGGTTGGGCAGCAGGCCCACCTTGTGACAGGCGGCGCAGAAGGTCGGCTGCGCTAGATGAGGGGGGCGCAGTCGCTGCGCGTGGGCGGTTCGGCCTGCGTCGAGAATGCCGCCAGGCGGGGGCACCGGGCTGGCCTCAACCTCGTACGCGCCGTTGCCCAGACGACTGCGCGGGCCACCTGCGACGTGCGACGGCGTGATCGTCGAGTGACAGACCAGGCAAGGGAGCCCCGCTTGCGCAGCTGGCTGATCGCGGCGCAACCCGGGGCTGCTGATGCTGTCATCGATGAGCAGCAGCGGATCGTGACAGCCCGCGCAGAAGCGCCCGGCGACCAGGGGACGCTGCAGCCGCAGAAGCTCGACGGAAGCCGCGTAGTACGGGTTGTTGAACGACGAAAAATGGTGGGCCGACTGCGCCCACTGCGCCGCGATCTCGGAGTGACAGCTCGCGCAGTCGGAGGTGCCCAGGGCCTCGCCGGTAAAGAAGCCCTGCGCCGCCACCTGGGGTTGCACCGCAGCCCGATGGGCCACCAGATCTTCTCCGGCGAGCAGGGCGGCGATGCCGGCCTCTCCCGCGGGGTGGAGCACGGTGGGTGAAAACGGAGCGACGTCGGCGCGCAGCGCGAGGCTGAAGGCGAGCAAGCCCGCTGCGAGGACCCCAAGGGGTGAGGGCAGCCAGTGGTTAGGATGCCGCCTCATGCGGCCACCAGCGAGCGACGGCCCAGGCTGCCAGAAGCGGCGGTAGCACCAGGCCGATCGGACCCCACAGCGGCTGCCGCAGCAGGCCCAACGAGGTCAGCGCCGCGACCAACGCAACGACAGCGAAGCGAGACTGCAGATAGCGCCGCAGCAGCGACAGCGGCAGGATCGCCAGGAACAGATCGACGGGCCAGCATAGAAGAAGGACTTCATTGTACCGAAGCTCAGGGAGAGGCGAGGCCACCAGCAGCACCGAAAGCAAAGCGCCGATCAGCCCGGGTAGCGCCCCGGCAAACAGCATGGCCTGCCAGGTGCGGCGGCCCCGTCCCAAAAGCAACACGCACAGCGCAAGGAGCAGCCCAACCCCCAAAAGAAGCTGCGCGCCCGCCTGGGGGGGGCCGGCGGGCTGCGGTCCTTTGCGGGCGTAGATCAGCTCGGGCTCGACGTGAAGCTGCTTGGCCAGCTCTTCGCGCAGGACGCGCGGCATGAACAGATCGGCGTAGCGGCTCGTCGGCGCGTCGATGGCGCGACCGAACAGCAGCAGCGCACCGCCCAGCAGGTGCGGGCTGCCGGCAAAGCCCTCGCTAGAAAAGCTGCGGAACGAGGGCTGGTCCACGACCTTGAGGGCTGGCGTCGCGAGGGGGGCGCTACCAGCGTCGGCGCTGACCTCGTTGATGAGGTCGCGTATGCGTGTCGTGCAGTTGTCGTGGATGTTGTGATAGGTGTACAGGCTCTCTGAGCGCCTATCGACCCGATGCAGGCGCTCGACCAGGCGGGCTGCCGTCGCGGGCGACAGCGGCAGGCGCTGCCGATAGAGCGTGCGATCTTCGCCCATGTAGATGTTGAGCATGCGCGGCAGATCCATGACCCCGACCCAGAACTGGGCTCGTCCGCGCACCACCTGCCAGGCCAGGCCCAGCGAGTCCGAAAAGTCCGCCGTGCCCCAGTTGTAGCAGCGGCCGGCTGGGCTCTGGTCGTCGATGACGCAGATCGCGGCATGGCCAAACAGGCTGAAAAAATAGTCGCCAGGGCCGATGGTGTAGACATCGATGCGGGGCGGCGTCGGGGCGGCAGGGGGGGCGTCCGCCGCAGGGCTTGGGGCCGGCGGTACTGCGACGGCGGGGACGGTCGGTGGGGACTCCGCGTGGCCAGCCGTGGCGGCTAAAAGGACACCCAAGCAGAGCGCAGCCCAGAGCGGGCGATGGAAGCAGGCGGGCAGGGCAGGGCGCATTCGGGCGGCAGCATGCCGAGGCACCGGCGCTTAGGCAAGCTGCGCGTGCGTCCCGGCAATCGGCGAGCCCTGCGCGGCTCCGGGGATGCGTGGGATCAGCCGGTCCACCACCTTGGCCGTCAACAGCACGCCCGGCATCCCCGCCCCCGGATGCGTGCCACCACCGACGAAGTACAGGCCGTCGATGTCTTCCGACTGGTTGTGGGGTCGGAAGTAGGCCGACTGGCGCAGGATCGGCTCGACGGAAAATCCCGATCCGTAGAGCGATGAGAGCTCGCTCTGGAAGGTCTGCGGCGTGATGTGGCGGCTGGTCACCAGGTTCGAGCGCAGCCCGGGCAGCATCGTGCTCTCCAGGTACTCGTAGATCTTTTCGCGATAGCGCGGCCCTTCTTGTTCCCAGTTCACCTGCCCGCCGCCCCCAAGGTGCGGCACCGGCGAAAGGACATAGAACGTGTCGCTGCCCGGCGGGGCCAGGCTGGGGTCGGTGACCGTCGGACGATGCAGATACAGCGAGAAGTCCGGGGACAGCCGCTTCTCTTGGAAGATGTCTTCGAGCAGGCCCTTGTAGCGCGGTCCCAGAAGGATGGTGTGGTGCACGCAGTCGGGGAACTGCTTGGCCGTGCCGAAGTAGGCGACGAAGAGGCCCATCGAGTAGCGCATGCTTTCGACGCGACGGTTGCTGTATTTCTGCCGCGCGCTCTCGGGCAAAAGGTAGCGATAGGTAAAGCCGACGTCGGCGTTGCTGACCACCAGATCGGCCGGGATCTCGGCGCCGCCGCGCAGCCGGACGCCACGGGCACGGGCGCGATCGAGGCCGGGGGTGACGAGGATCTCCTCGACGGTCTCGGACTGACGCAGAGTGCCGCCCTGCGAGGTGAAGAGGTCGACGAGCGCCTTGACGATCGCGCCCGTGCCACCGAGCGCGAACCAGACTCCCCACTTGCGCTCTAGATAAAGGATTAGTGCGTAGATGGACGTTGTCTGATAGGGATTTCCCCCGACCAACAGCGGATGGAAGCTCAGTACGGTGCGCAGGTCGGGGTGCTTGACGAAGCGCGACACCAGCTGATGCACCGTTAGGTACGAGCGCAGCTTCATCATCGAAGGGACGATGCGCAGCATGTCGCTCATGCGGCCGAAGGGCACGTCGGCGAGGTCTTCAAAGCCGACCTTGAAGATGCGCTCGGCTTCGGTGACGAAGCGGGCGTAGCCGTCGACGTCGCGCGGGCTGATCTTGCGTACTTCTTCCGCCATGCGCTCGGCATCGCCGCTGTAGTCGAAGATGCGGCCGTCGTGGAAGCGGATGCGATAGAAGGGATCGACGGGGACGAACTGGATGTGATCTTCGCGTCGCTTCCCGCACAAGCTGAACAGCTCGTCGAAGAGGAACGGCGCGGTCACCACCGTCGGGCCGGCGTCGAACACAAAGCCCTGGTCGCGGTAGACGTAGGCGCGGCCACCGGGCTGATCGCGCTGATCGACGATGGTGACTTGATAGCCGCGAGCCTGCAGACGGATGGCGGCCGCCAGCCCGCCAAAACCAGAACCGATCACGACGACGCGACGACCCGAGGTGCTCTGTGTGGCGCTCATGTGCGGTATGGTGCCACTGTCGCCGTTCCAGCATCAACAATTGGCAGGAGTGCGCCCATTGTCGTCTCAGCGGGGGGGGCGTGGTCAGACCTATGGAATGGGAAGACGATTGCTCAATCCTCAGGCTAGAGATTCGGGGGGCGGGTGCGATAAAACGGAGATTCCCTAGATTTTCCCTGGGGCTTCTGGAGGTCCTCGATGTCCGCATACTCTCCTTCTGGTTCTGCGCGTCCGCGCATCACGATCGGCAAGCTCTTACCGGTCCTGCTCATCTCGGCGGCGGTTGGCCTGCGGTGTGGTCAGGAGCACAAGACCGGCTCCTCGCTGCAGGCTGAGCCGACTGGCCAGCTACGCGCTGCGGCTACAATCACCGTCGGCTGTAGCACGACGAAAGAGGCAGACTTGATCGCGGCGATCAACGCCGCAAACAACGAAGCCACGAACCCCGGCGCAGATACGATCGAGCTGGCCACCGGCTGTACCTACAGCTTCACGGCTGCCGACAACTACTGGTACGGCGCCAACGCGCTGCCCGCGATCACCAGCGATATCACCATCCGCCCGGCCAATGGTGGCAGCGGGGTGATCATCGAGCGGGCGTCCGCTGCAGCGACCAACTTCCGGTTGTTTTTCGTCGCGGGTCCTCCGACAGAGAGCGCAATCCTCACCGCGGGCACCCTTCAGCTGCAGGGCATCACGCTGCGCGGCGGAGTGGCTCGGGGGGGCAACGGGGGCGACGGCGCAGTAGGTGGGGGCGGTGGCCTCGGGGCGGGTGGAGCGATCTTCTCGCAGGGCACACTGAGCCTGCGCGGCGTCACGGTATCCGGCAACCAGGCCATCGGAGGCAATGGTGCTGCCGGCGGTGTCGCTGCTGTTCAGGCGGGCGGTGGCGGCGGCATGTACGGCAACGGCGGCGACGGCAGTGCGATGACCGCCGGCGGTGGCGGCGGCATGAAAGACAATGGCCAAACGGGTATGGCCGGCGGCAATGGCGGTGGCGGCCCGGTGGCGTCAGCAGGTGGCGTCGGTGGCCCTGGCGGTGGCACGGGGGGCGCCGGTAGCACGGCGAGCGCCGGTTCTGCTCCGACTGCAGCATCCGTCGAGGGTGGCGTCGGTGGCGGCCTGAGCTTGCTCGGTGGCACGGGCGGCGGCGGTACCAAGCCTGGTGCGGCCGGTGACGGGGGTGGCGGTGGTGACTCGTCTGCGAAGCTGGGCGGTGGCGGTGGCGGCGGCTTTGGTGGGGCCGGCGGTAACGCCCTCACCACGACCGGGGCGGCTGGCGGCGGGGGCGGCGGCTTTGGCGGCGGCGGCGGCGGCGGCGGTAGTGGCATGGGCGGTGGCGGTGGCGGCGGTGTCGGCGGCGGCGGCGGCGGTGCTTACACCGGCGAGTCCGGTGGTGGCGGCGGCTTCGGCGGCGGCGGTGGCTTGGGTGGCTTGGGCGGCTTCGGCGGCGGTGGTAGCTACAACGCGATGAGCCGCTTCGGCGGCGGTACGGCGGCGGTCCCCAGCGGCGCCGGCGGCGCTGGCCTCGGCGGAGCCGTGTTCCAGATGTACGGCAGCTTGACGATCGTGAACTCGACGCTGCAGGGCAATCAGGCCAAGGCAGGCAGCCCCGGTGGAGCGTCGAGCGCGGCGGCGGGTCTCGGCGGCGGTGTGTTCTGCCTGAACTGCACCGCAGCGATCGATAACTCGACGCTGGCCGGCAACCGCACCAGCAGCACCGGCACCGGCGTCGGTGGCGCACTTTACGTGCTCTCGCTGGGCAAGACAGTGGACGGGGCGGCGATGGCGCCGGCCACGGCCACGCTGCGCAACAGCATCTTTGCCGACACCTTGGATCTCGCGGGGGCGCCCATGCCGGCCGGCGACGTGTTTGCCAACCAGTCGGCAGGCACGGTCACCGTAGACGTCAACTCGCCCAACGTCATCGAGTCAGACATCGGCACGTTTGGCGGTGCGATGGTGATGGGCACGCCGATCAAGGCTGATCCCATGCTGAGCGCGCTGAACCAGAACGGCGGCCCGACGCCGACCATGGCCATTGCGATGGGCAGCGCAGCCAATGGGGCCGGGGCCCAGGCTGTCTGCCTTGCCGTCGGTGGCGTGGATCAGCGAGGCTTCTCGCGCAGCGCCACCACCTGCGATATCGGCGCCGTCGAGTACCGCGACAACGGGGCCGTCTGCCAAGGCACGGTGGAGTGCGGCAGCGGCTTCTGCGTCGAGGGTGTGTGCTGCAATACCGCTTGCAATACGGTGTGCGCCTCGTGCGTGATGGCCAATAAGCAGGATGGCAGCGCGAACGGCTCCTGTGGCGGCCGCAAGACGACCACGGTCTGCCGTCCAGCCAACAGCATCTGCGACAAGCCGGAGAGCTGCGATGGCAGCACGCTGGGTTGTCCCGCCGACGGTGTGCAGCCCATCACGTTTGTCTGTCGCGCGGCATTAGGCGCTTGTGATCAGGTCGAGACCTGCGACGGCAGCACGCCGAACTGCCCGCTCGATCGCAAGAAGGCGATGGGCGTGATGTGCAAGCCGGCGGGAGCGAGCACGACCTGCGATCCGCCTGACTACTGCGACGGCGTGCGCGGTTCTTGCCCGGCCAACTTCACGGCCTACGGCACCTCGTGCGGTACCACCGGCCAGATCTGCAGTGGCACCGGACGCTGCATCTAGCCAGTTCCGCCTGGCGGGGGGCCAGGCGGAATACTCGATCGCTCGAACGCTTGCAGCCGGCGAGGAATCCAAGGCCCTGGCCGAAAATTCGTTGACAGCCAGCGCCGGACTTTGATACCTATCCGGCTCGCATCACGGCACCTTAGCTCAACTGGTTAGAGCAGGCGCTTCATACGCGCAAGGTTCGGGGTTCGA
>CALFYE010000514.1 GCA_937952145.1 uncultured Myxococcales bacterium | reverse complement strand
ATATATATAATATTTATATGGATCGATGAGATGGATGGGGAGCAGCACCATCTAGCGCTGTCCCACTGTCGAGAGTGTCAGCCGCGAAGCAGAGGGGGAGCCGCGAAGCAGAGCGTAGGAGAGAGGCAGCACCGCTGGGCAAAGTGGGGAGGAGCAGCGCAGTCTCCGCCCTGCCAAGCCGATCGAAAAGCGGGGTGGGGCTCCTGCTGAGCAACGATGGGAGCCGCACGATCCTGCCGAGCAGATCTCCCAATCGGGGGCAGCGGTTCGGGGAGCAGGGGGACGGCGGGCACGCTGGGGCGGCGCGGGCGGGTGGCCCGACCTCTGCCGCTAGGCGGGCGCGGGGCGGCTGGCGGCGCGGCTGGCGGTGTCGACGTCGACGTCGTGTCGACGTCGCGGTGGGTCGGCGCAGGCCTGCGTGTGGGGAGAGGTCGCATGCTGTAGTCGTTGACGTCGTCGACGACGTCGACGTCGCCGTGGTCATGCCGACAAACGTCGATCAAGCACCTTGCTACATGACGCACGAAGACCTGATCGCCTACAGCCCCCAGCTCCTCGACCTGATCACCAAGACCCTCGGCGCTGCCCTCGGAGCGCTGATTGCTCGCCGTCTGAGCAGCCCGCCGGCCGCGCCGCCGCCAGTAAAACGGCGACCCCCGCGGACAACGCGGCCAGCGACGAGGAAGAAGCAGGCTCGCCGCTAGCCGGCCGACGCGCCGGGCCGCTCTCGAAGCGGCTGGCCGGGCCGCTCTCGAAGCGGCTGGCCGGGGTGTGCTCAGCCTCGGGGGTGTCGCTTTTTTCAAAAAAGATCGGCTAAACCCTTTTACAGAATAGATTTTTCGCATTGTAAGTAGAAAGAGTGGGCGTGCGTCGTGCAGGTAAGCATCAGCATCACATCACCAGACGCCGGACGCACCTCTCCCCAGCCCCGCCGGGCTCCCGTCGAGGGTTTTGAGGTCGGGCTCGGGCCCGGGGTCGGCTAGAGTCGCTCGGCCGGCGGCAGCGCGGGCCGCTGCGCGGTCGGTCGCAGCTTGGCCACTAGGCGGCGCGCCACCGGCTCCAGGCGCCGCAGCTCCGGCCGGAGCCAGCGCCACAGCATCCCGGATCCCTTCAGGATTCCGTCAATCAGCAGGTCCAGTTGCTCATCAGACAACTGCGTCCGCAGTTCCGGGAAGTAGTGCAGAATCAGGATCTTGAGCAGATCCTTGAGCTGCGCTTGGCCCAAGGCCACGAGCAGCTCGCGCACGGGCGGGGGCAGGCTGTTCCAGAGGTTGAGTACATCGTGAAAGACGTCATGAAATAGATCTCTGCGCATGCCCCCGAGGTAGCGGCGAGCCCCTTGGATACTAATGCCACCGACGGCAGCCCCTCCCGTGCTGCCGAGCGGCTCTGAAGAGCTTGCCGATCCACAAGGTGGGGCCGTACAAACGTACGGCGAGCACCGCGTCGTCGGTGCGGCCCTTATGGGTACCACCCTGTATGACGACCTCGCCGCCTCCATCGAACACCCTGCCCGAGCCGCTCAGCGTCGAGGATGCCGCCTGGGTTCTCGTCGAGCGCGGCTGGGCCGAGTCCTACGAGCAAGCCCGCCAGGACCTGGAGCAGGCGCGGGCGGACGTGCTAGCCGATCTCGTCGGTGACGGGCCTATAGCCGGTACGGTGTAGGAGATCACATGGCACTCTTTGCCAAATCCAAGCAGGCGACGGTCTACAGGTCCTATTTGCGCGGCAGGATGCGCGCGGCCGGGGTCCTGCCCGACGCTGAGGCCCGCCAGTACGCCGACCCCACCCTGCCCACGCCACTACTCGTGGCGTTTGTTCTCGGCGCCCTGGCTGAGGCGCCGCTGCCGAGCGAGGCGGAGGTAGAGGCCGAGGTCGCGTCGCGGTTGGCCGCTGCACCGCCGGCCGCCCCGCCGACAGAACAGGCCGAGCGCCCAAGATGGATTGGTGACCCGCTGCCGTCGACAGGACGCTAGTTCGGGGGACCTGAGCGGTATCCCGCCGGGCCCCTTGGCGCCGTCGCTGGCTAGCCGTGCCAATGTCGTTTTTGGAGGTACACACCAATGACCGAGACCGCCCAAAAAATCGTCAACCAAATCCGGCGGCGCGACGCCGCCCGCCTCGCTGGCCAGACCGCCGACCTGCTGCGTTTGGGCCGCGCGATCGATCGGGGCATCGCCGCTGAGGCCGAGATCACTGCCCGCCACGCTGCCAAGCACGGTCCCGAGGCTGCCAAGCGCATGGCCCGGGCTCGCGCCCGGGTGCGCTCCGCGGTACTGGCGGCCGTGCTGGCCGCCCCCGCCCCCGCCGAAGACGGGGTGCCGTCGTGAGCGCGGCGCCGCACCCGGCCCTGATCACGCTCGCCGCCGCTGCGTGGCAGCAGTCCGCCCAGACGCCGCCCCCGCCACCGGAGTCAACCCAGGAGCTGATCGCGTCCTGCTGGGCTGCCCAGGCACGTTTGCAGGCCGCCCAAGCACGGGCCGAAGCGGCGCTGGGCAGGCTGGCGGCCGGAACATGACGGCGCTTCCGCCTGATGGAGGGTGGGGCCGCCTGATGATCGTCGCCGCCGCCGTGACCGGCTGGCTGATCGGCCTGGCGCTCTGCGCCAACGTGATCAGCTACCGCCAAAAGCACCCCACCGCAAAAACCATGCTCCGTCGGTAATCCCCCTATCAGCCCCGCCCTGCATGACCGTCTCGACGGGCCACCGCCTGTGGCTCCTCCTCCTCCCCCTCACAGCCGCAAGCTGCCTCGACCTAGACGCGCTCCAGCGCGGCGGCCAGCCCCCAGCTCAGTCCCCGGCCGACGCAGCCCCACCCGCCGATTTGGCGGCCCTGCCCGCGTCAGCGTGCAAGAGCGGCCGGGGCGCGCCCCTCAGCGAGCGCGCCGTCGCTTGCCAGGCCACCCTAACCCGGCCCGGGGACATCACGTCGTCGTGCGGGCCCGGCTGGGCCTTGTGCGAGGCTCTCCCGGTCTCGGCCGAGGCGTGCGCGTCGCTGACAGGTGGATTTTTTGCAAGCTCGCAGCGGGGCTCTCAGCTGCACGTGCCGCCGGGGCCGGGCCTAGCGTGTACATGGAGCGGGCCCCGCGCCGACGTCGACCAGCGCTTCCTGTTCGGGTGCGGGGGCGGGGTCGGCGGGGTGAAGACCATGTACGATTCGCCGGTCGCTTGCGGCGGCTACACCCGCGCACTCCTCTGCCGCAACGGGTCCGCCGAGGCGCCCACGACCTGGGATTGTTTGATCGGGTCCCGGCCAGGCGACGCCGATTTTGTGGACGTAACCAATGCTGGCGAGGGGGGCGTGCTGTGCTGCCGGTGACGCGCCTCAACGCCCTGGCCCTGGCACTCCTCGCGGCATGCGGCCCGGCGCCCGATGCGCCTAGCCCCTCCCAGCTGCGGGCCGAACTCGTCCAGCCCCCGATGCCCATCCGTACCCCGAAGATGTTTGCCGCACCTGACTGCTCGAAGCTCCGCCAAGAGGCCGCCAGGCTCGCGAGTGTCTGTGCCCGCAAGATGCTGGCCGGGTGCGTGGACTGGGACGACTGTACCGAGTGCGCCGAGCACGACCGCAAGAAGCGAGAGATCACCGAGGCGCGGTGCCCGTGATGCCGTCGGTGGGGAGCCTATTGCCTCCACCCTGTGCAGGCGCGTGTTGCGCTTGCAAGGAGAGCCTATGGAGAACATTTCAGAGCAGACCCCCGAGGGGCGCGGCCTGTGCGTCGCCGCCGATCTCGACCCCGTCGCCGAACTGACAATCCAAATCATGCCGCACTGGGTGGAGGGGACCGAGGTCGAGCGCGCTGGGTGGGCCAAGATCATCGCCGGCCAGCTCGTCGCCCACCTCGGCGAGAGCCTGGGCGAGCTGCGCTTTGGTTTGCCCGCGGACCCCGTCATGACCGTCGCCACCGCGCGCCTGAGGCTGGCGGCCGGAACCCAGCCAAACCACCACGCGATCTATGTTGCGGTATCCCGGCTCATCACCGCGCTCACGGCCGCCGCGCCCGCCGCGCCCGAACCAGAGGGCAAGTGATCGGCGCCCCCCGCATGACGATCGCTCAGCGCTGTTACGAGTGCTACGCCGAGGGCATGGCATGGACCGCCCACGACGGCTCTCCCCTGCCTAGATGGGACGAGGTCGCCGAGCATGTCCGCCTCGCATGGGGTGCGTTTGCAGGCGCTGTGCTGGCGGGGGCCGACCTCGACGCGGCCTACCACCGGGCGTACCTGGGCCTGCTCGGGGGCATGGCCGCAGGTGGCGGCCCAGCCCCAACCATGGCCCACCTGCGGGCTCACAGTCCACAAATCGCTGCGGCCTGGGAAGCAGCACACAGGCGAGTCAGCACGGGTATGGCGGGATGATGCACCCAGCGAACCAAACCTCCCGGCAGGACACCACGCACGCCAAGGCGGCCCACCTGCGGCAACTCAGCCTTGTCGGCCAACCGACCGGTTCCAGGGGCTGGGTCCACCGCAACCTGCAGCTCCGCATCGCGGAGTCACGTGCTGACCGATCTGAAGTCGCCGCCATCATCCGAACGCGCCACTACCTGCGGACCTGGCCTGCCCCGCCGAAAACGCTCCTGCTGAGCTACATCGGGAGCTTGGGCGGTCAGGGCGCAGCGGCTGCAGTCATGATCGGCCTGCTCCCCACGAACTACGGCCCGGTCCTGCAGGCGCTCGACCTGCACCAAACCGAGATCTTGCAGCTTGTGAGGTGCTGGCGAGCCGACGACCTCGGCCCCAAGATCGCGCCCGACCTGATGCCGCTCGTCTTGCGCAGGGTCGTCAAGCGACTCCCGACCGATTGGTCAACGATGAAGTGCCAGAACCTGAAGGCGAGGCCACGCCTGCTCGTCACCTACGCGGACCCGAGCGTCGGCCATGATGGTGCGCTTTATCTGGGAGCCGGTGCGGTGAGTCTTGGTCCAGGCAGCAGCGGGAAGCTCGCATTTTGCTGGGCGCTAGACCCCGTGCTGAAGCCACAGCTCCGCGCCTACGCCCAGGCCCGGGCCGAGCGCTGCACAGAGGCCGCCTAGATGGCAGACCGCACCTCAGCCAAGCGCCTACTGCGCGACCTCTCCTCCCAGTTCGACAAGACTCTTGCCCGGGAAGACCAGCTTGGAGTCGATCAAGAACGCCTCGTCGTTGATCCAGCGGATCGTGGTCTCACCGACCGCCGGCTCGCTCTCTGCGTCCATGGTGCGGAGCTGCTTGCGAGTAAGGACCTCGCTGCGTTTATTGATGGTGCGGATGGTTCCATCCCGGCGGTTGAGGAGGTAGAGGGTTCTGTGAATGTAGTCCCCCTCTTCGATGTTGCCACCGATGACAGCCCACAGCCCCTTCGGCGATACCGCATTGGTCTGGAAGTCCCCCCTGCCCAGCTTGATGACCCGCTTCTTGCCCGCGATCAGCCAGCCATCGTCGAGGTCGTAGGTAGCGGCGGGTGACACCGCGGGCGTCTGCCGCGCTGGCTCACAAGCC
This sequence comes from uncultured Myxococcales bacterium, assembly GCA_937952145.1. Lineage (GTDB taxonomy): Bacteria > Myxococcota_A > Polyangia > Palsa-1104 > JAEUJZ01 > JAEUJZ01. Next base: position 5,293 of record CALFYE010000514.1, on the reverse strand, counting down.
GCGAGTTTCGGCCCCGGGCAGCCATCGGGCATGGAAACGGCCCACTGTACCTTGCCACTCCCCAGGAGGGGAACGTGCAGGTTGATGATGACATCGGCCATGTTGAGGTTGCGCTCCATGAGCTCCAGACAGGCCGCCTTGCCGCTCTTGTCGATGACGAAGTCCCCGGCTGACTGAATATCAAGATCGTTAAACTTGAAGGTCAGCTCGCTCTCATTTTCGGGCTGCTTACAGAGGCGGAACGACCGAGGCAAGGCCGCCACCTTAGAGCTGGCACCAGTCTCAAGGTCCATGCGCCGAAGCTCCGGCTTCCCGGGTACGAGATACAGGAGGCTCTTGCCGTCCGGCATGCGGCGAGGGTTGCTCGCCTTCTCGCGGCTGATGATTCGCAGGGTCTTTCCATCCAACCCGACCTCGCGGACTCCCTGCTCCCCGGCCACGAACAGTGTCTCAGAGCGCACGGACGGCGCGAGCAAGAGGAGGAGGGCGAGCGGACGGATCAGGAGAACAGCTAGCGGGCGCATGGCGTGCCCGATGCTACACGAATCGTTTGATTCAACCAGCAACCCGGCGCAGCGTCGTGAGGTCGCTGCCCATCCGGGCAAAACCTCGGTAACTCAGCCCCCCGATGGCAGACGGAAGATCGCGCAGAGTTCGTAACCTGCCCGAAGCGGGTCTCCGGCAGCGGGGACGTCGAACAGAAGGTTCCCAGTATCGAGGTACGCCTTGTTGTCGTCCCCCACGATTGAGGATGCGATCCTGGCTACTTGAAGCGCCGCCGAGTTGTGCTGGCCGCCGCCCTTCCCCGGCTGACCGTACGTTTCGATCATCCAGACCTGCATCTCCACAGGCAACCTCGCGAGGATCTGGTAGGCGGTCAGGAACCACGGTTCCTTCCCCTTGCCATGGCTCGCTTCTCTGAGAACCCGCTCGACCTCATTCCTGATGTCTTGGCGTTCGATGTCCATGTCCAGGTCGATACCACATGTTGATGTGGCCGAGACGAAGCTACGCACTCGTCGCCGCTCCGCCAAGATGCAGACATTTGTCTAAATTTTGGATGACAGACGCTTGACAACCAGCCGGCATAAGTCCACCATCTAGGCATGTGGCGACCAGAGGACATCCGCGCTCTGCGAGAGCGCCTGCAGATGGACCCGGTTTCGTTTGCCAAGCTGGTGGGCGTGGATGCACGCACTGTGTTGCGGTGGGAGGCTGGTCAGGTGCACCCGACCGGAGCAGCCGAGGCGGTCTTGAATGGCCTACGCGAGAAGTTGAACAAGGACCCCCAGGTAGCGGAGCAGGTCATCGCGCTATTGCTGGGGACCGCGGCGGTCGGGGGGCTGGCGTATCTGCTAGTCAGGCTACTGGACACCTTCACCGATGACACAAGGAGTGCGGAGCATGTCGAATCGATCTACGAAGAAGGAACTCGCACGCGGCGACGATAGGTCGCTAGCGAAAATCGTTGGCCAGGTGACCAGCATGAGGAAGTCTCCAACTGCGCAATTCGCAGGTGGTGGGGCCGGAGTGGGCGCCGTTGTCGGCGCGGTGCTTCTCGGCCCTCTGGGTGCTGCGCTAGGTGGAGCTCTCGGCGGAGGTATTGGTGGCTACTTGGGAGCGAAGCGAGAAGAACGGGCCCGTGCGGAGCGCGACGATTAACAACGACTGCGGATCAAGGAAGGAACATGGCTATGAATGCTAAGTGTACGAATGGAAGCTGTGGTGCGAACCACCACCTGGGAGCCCGCTTCTTCGGCAAGCTGGGCGGTGTTGCAGTTGGAAGCATGCTAGGTGGGGCGAGCAAACACCCTGTTGGAGTGGCGGTAGGCGCTCTGCTCGGCGCCGTCATCGGGCACGTCATCGATGAGAATGTGTTGCCTCGCTGCCAGAGCTGTGGGGCGATCCTCGAAGTTGTGGCAAACGTAGTCCCAGTCTAGGGAGTCACGTTCGGAACATCTGCAATCAGCGAGGGGATACCCCACACCGGGGGTGTCAGTTTTAAGGATCCGGGGGGTGTTTGATTGCCTCGGGCGACCTTGCCCGACGCGGGCGGGATGCCAGGGCGCTGGGGCGGTCAGCGTCGAGGAACCAGCGAGCAGCAGGTGCGGCTCGCTAGCGGCCTTATAAGGCTCTCAAGTGCGAGAGCCCATCGTGCGCACACTCCCCGCCCTGGCCCTGATGCACCCCGAAGAGAACCGCGCTTTTGAAGCCGCGCTCGCGGCGTACCGCCGGCAGACCGGCGGCATGATCACCAAGTCGGACGTCATCCGGCATGGCATCCAGCAGTTCTGCGCGGCGGTCGGGGTTGCGTGGCCAGGGACCGAGCCACCTGCAGCTGCCCCGCCCGAAGAGGCAGGCGATGTCTAGCCCCGCGCTGCCAGGTGGCTACCAGCTACCAGCCCCCAGCCGAACGACCGGCAGCCCGAAAGGGAAGCGGAAGCCTGCCCAGAAGAAGAGGGCACGCGCTGCACCACAAGCTGCCCCACCGGTCAGATCGCCCAGCGGGAAGCCGAGCGGTGCGCAGTTCGAGCAGGCGCGGAAGGCGCGCAGGGCGGCCGAGCAGGCGCGGCATGCTGCCCGGCTCGCGGCGTCCGGCAAAGTCCTGGCGGTGGAGCCATGCCGCAACCCCGAGCGCGCCCACATCTACGAGATTGACCGCCTGCTCAACATGCAGTTCCTGATCGAAACCGACTCCGGGATTCCGAACGAAGAGAAGGCCAGGCTCCTGATGGGCTTCGCGCAGGCGATGGCCAAGCTGCGAACCGAAGCCGAGCTTGAGAAGCGGATTGAAGAGTTGGAACGGGAGCGGGCGGTGGAGGCCCAGGTGCTGGTCTCGGAGAGGCAAAACCTAGAGATCGAGCGGAAGCGGGTCGAGGCGGAGAGGCGCGAGATCGACGAGGAGTGGGCCAAGCTGCGCGCGGAGCGGGCGTGTCAATCGGCCCCCTGATGCTCGTCCACCTTGACCACCCCGTGCTCGCGTAGCGCCCGCTCGACCGCGTAGATCCAGTAGCCGGCCGCGTCGGTCAAGTGGGCGCCGCGACCGAAGGGCTTCCGGCCTTTGAGGCCGCAGGTGCGAAAGCTCTCCGCGGTCTCGGGGCATGACGGCGTGACGAGGATCCGGTTGGCGCGGAGGAGCTGGTTGATGAGGTCCAGGCGGACCGCGGTGCGGGGGTTGGAGTAGGCCGTCTTGAGCGTGGCCGAACCCCGGCCCTCGGACACCAGCCTGCTCTCCTCGATGGGCGCGTGGACCTCCCACCCGAACTTCTGGACGAGCGACCAGGACCACGAATCAGGGTCCGACTCCTTGCCGCGCTGCGCGCCAGATGCCCCCTGGTTGTGACCCGTGGCATCGCCGACGAGCAGGTAGTCGCGCGTCGAAGTGCCCAGCTTCTCCAGCTTCTCGGCAACGCGGATGCACAGAAGCTCCTCGTCCCAGAACTCGCCGGAACTGACGTCGTTCATCACTTCTTGGGTGATCACGAAGACGGGAGTCCCGCGCGGAACCCAGGCACCCTCCGGGGCGAGGAGAACCTTGCCAGCAACCCAGCCGCAAAACGGCCTGTGCTGCCAATCCATGCCGCTTCCGTGGTGGCGCTGGTCGCTCTTGCGGACGAAGCCCGTAAGCCCGTGCGCGTGGGCCGTGATGTCCTGCCAGCCCGCCGGCTCGGCGCGGAAGTGCTGGTTCCGGTTGTACAGGGGGTAGGCGACCTTGCGGAGCTTGATCCAGATCCCGAGCCCGTCGCGCTTGGCCGCCTTGGGGTCAAGGATCTCGGCGAGCTTGCTGGCGCGCGTGCGGGCGCCCTGGTCGAGCGCGGCGTTGCGAGCTGGCGGGAACCGAACCTCGGTCGCGAAGTCGATGACGGGCTGTCCACGATCGTCGAGCGCGTTGACGGCGTCGTGCAGCTCCTCGGCCCACACGCCCCGCGTCGAGTCCGGCGGGTTCATGGCCAAAATCGTCAACCCTCCCGCGTCGACGTTGGCGTAGATGACGTTGAGGATCCCCCTCGCTTCGAGCTGCTGGGCCTCGTTTACCGCGACCGCCGACACGCCACCCCACTTGAGCCCGTTCGGCCTGTCCGCAGACTTGATCCAGATCTCGGAGCCGCACGCGAGCGAGTAGTAGTTGGGGGACTTGTGGTAGCGGATCAACCCGTCTCGGAACCACTCCGGGGGAAGCAGGGTCGAGATCGTCTCGTGCAACTCTCTTGCTTGCGGGAAACTCGGGGCCACGATCCACACGGCGGTCTTGCCGAGGTGGCTGCGGGGGTAGCGGAGCGCGAAGCTCAGCATCGCGAGGACCACGAAGTGGGTCTTGCCACCGCGCCTCGCATCGACGCAGTTGATGAGGGCGAGGCGGTCCTCGACCTTGGCGTCGTAGTCGGCGAACCACCGCGCGAGCAGCGTCCCCGCCTCCATCTGGCTCGCCATCAAGCGGAGGACGCGGGGAGCCGGGGACTCGCCGACGTACTTGCTGAGCCGCTTGTGCCAGATGCCGCCGGCCCTAAACAACACTCCCCGGTCAGGACCCTGAACCTCGATCCCGAGATCGACCAGATGGCTCGCAGGGTCCATATCCCGCGCGAGCTGCTCGACCCGCCGCCTGAGGCTCACGACAGGCATGAGGCGACCTCCCGGTGAGCGCGGCGGCGCCTCCTATTGAGGAGGTCAGCTCCGTAGGGGGTGAAGCTCCGGCGAATCAGCTCGGACGGCGTGAGGCCCAGCTGGTCCGCGAGCTTGAGCAGAGCCTCTCTCTCCGCGGCCGACATGCGGACGTGGACCTGCTCGGTGCGCTTGGTTGCGTCTCCCATGACACAGGGAGGTCGATAACGTGTGTACCAAGCGGACTTAGGAATCCGCCGAAGACTCCTATTTGGCGTCCGGTATCGCGTGTACCAGGCGATCCAGATCCCCGTCGGTGACCTACTAATTAGGAGTGGCTAGCTGGGGGTCTGTGCTCCGGGGAGTCGCCTCCCAAATCGGCGGCGTGCTCCTAAACGTGGGATCCGGTCCCGCGCGAAGTGCTGCGCATGCGGCACCAAGCAGTGCTGCGCCACTCGCTCCCGCTCCCCCGATTCGCCAGACGCCGATCGTCACGCCTCCGGCTCCGGGGTTCGCCCCGCTCTCCCAGACCCCGAGGGGCCTCACGGATGCCGCCGAGTACGCGCGGACCTACGAGGCGCTCTTCGGCAGGGTCTCGTCGAGGCTGGGACCGACGAATCCGAGGTGGAGCACTTTCTCGGGCGAGCTGAAGCCCGAGGTCATCAACGCGGCCATCGAGCAGGCGAACGCG
>CALFYE010000513.1 GCA_937952145.1 uncultured Myxococcales bacterium | reverse complement strand
CAGGCGAATGTTGGGGTCGCTGTGCTTCCACTTGGGTCGAAAAAGGTCAAGAAATCCCATGCCTTAGGGCTCCAGCGGTCCCACTGTAGCGCTGTTGCTTCCCGGAAATGAAGCGGGAAAAACGGCGACAGGGGAACGGGGGCCGGCGGGCATCCCCCCCGGGAGCACGTGGGCGGGTCTTTGCGACCCAGCACTGCGCAGAGAATCTAGAACCTGGCGAAGCGATACAGCGACGAGCGAGCGGGGTCCAAGCGGCAAGCGGCACACGATAGGACACGGCCGGTGCGTGCGGGTCTGCTTATCCCGCCGAGCCGGTGCCCTTGGTTCCCTGATCGTTTCCCGTCACAGCGACGGAGCTAGAGCTGCTCAGCGTCGAGGCACCGCCCTGCGAGGGGGCGGCCCCAACCGGCGCAGCGCCAGCCAGCAGCAGACCAACAAGGACAAACACGAGATGAATACGAGACAACGTGGACGAACGCATGGCCTTCATTCCTCTTGAGCACTCCACCCGCGGGTGAGCCACGCAAGCCAGCCTGTAAACAGGAGGGCTTCCACGCGGCTCACGATCGTGATGTTTCGTCGCTCGGCCGAAAATCGCGGGGAGCTTTTCGGCCGAGCTCAAGTACGAAAACTCTTATAACTGTTGGGTCTGACAGTGCCAGCCAGGACAGGGGCTCAGCGACGGAAAATTATTCTCTCCGGCCGCTTTTTTTCGCTGCGAAATGGGAGGCTGGCCGCTCATGCAAGGGTCTAACGTCCGACCCGGGCGGCGCGGTCTAAACTTTTCTTGGCGCGTGGATTTGCAGAGTGGAGCGGTGGATTTTTTGGGCGGAGCTGCGAGGCCAGAGACGCGGCTAGGACGGGGACGAAGGCAGCGAGAAGCGGAAGGTGGTCTTTTCGCCGGGGGTGCTCTCGGCCTGGACACGACCCCCGTGCGCCTCGACTAGCTGCTGCACGATGTAGAGGCCCAGGCCGACGCCCTTGATGTGCCCATGCCGTGCCACGCCGACGCGAGCAAAGCGACGAAAGAGATGCGGCAGCTCACCGTCGGGAATGCCGGCGCCGTAATTGCTGACCGCGATCAAAAGCTCGTGCGGCTGCGGGACGACATCGACCTCGATCGGGCTCTCGGGCGCGCCGTACTTGATGGCGTTCGACAGCAGGTTGTCCATGACCTGAGCAATGCGGTCGGCATCGACATGGACAGCAGGTAGGCCGGGAGGAATCCGCAGCTCGAAGGCGCGCTCGGGAGCCTCAACGGCGATACGCTCGACGCAGACCTGAATGAGGCTTGCCAGGTCGATGTGCGAGCGACTGAGCGTAAGCTGCCGGGCCTCCAGTCGCGACAGATCCAGCAGGTCGCCGATCATGCGGTTGAGGCGCCGCGCTGAGCTCGCGATCTGCTCCAGCGGCACGCCTAGATCGCCGTCCTTTTTTCGTCGCGCAATCAACTGCGCGTTGAGCGAGATGGCGTTGAGCGGCTGCCGCAAGTCGTGCGCGATGACAGCATTCCATTCGGCGCGCAGGCGGTCGATCTGCTTGAGCAAGGTGATGTCCTGAAACACCACGACGGCGCCCTGGATCTCACTGTTCTCACCATTGGTGATCGGGGCGGCGTCCAGCAAGACGGGCACCTGCTCGCTACCGGCGCGCTGCAGCGACAGCATCAGGCCCGACTCGTGCTGGCCGGACAGCGCCCGCTTGACCGGATGGCGCCCGCCAAGCAGCGGCCCGGCGTCGTCGCATAGCGGCAGCTCGCCGGGTGCACCCTGTGACGACAGCTCACCGCCCAGAAGCTCGCGGGCGTGACGATTGAGTTCGCAGTGCTCGCCGCTTGGCCCCTGCACCAGGGCAATGCCAACCGGACACTGATCCAGCACCTCGTGCAGCCAGCGCAGCGTCGCTTCGCGGGCCAGCTCTAGGCGTCGACGCTCGCTGATGTCTTCCAGCTGGCCGATGCGATAGCGCGGCGCACCAGCAGCATCGAAGACGACCGAGACCGAGAGTCGCGCGTAGATCAGCGAGCCGTCCTTGCGGAGGTAGCGCTGCTCGAGCTGATAGCTGGTGACTTCGCCGCGGATCAGGCGATCGAGCGAACCTTGATGCAGCGGCCGGTCCTCGGGATGGGTGAGGTCCAGGAAGACCCGCTGCAGAAGCTCGTCCTGCGAGTAGCCCAGCAGGCGCGCCAGCGCGGGATTGGCGCGAAAGATGACGCCATTGGGACTGACCAGCACCATGCCGTGCGGGGCAGCGTCGAAGGTCGTGCGAAACAGCTCCTCTGCCTCGCGCAGGGCTCGTTCTCTGGCCAAGCGGTCGCTGATGTCGCGCACGGCAGCGGCGGTGAAGTCCCCTGACTGGGTGCTGACTGGACTGAGGGTAATCTCGACGGGGAACAGCGTTCCATCGCGGCGCCGGGCCTGCAGCGTCAGGCCGGTCCCCATCGGCCGAAAGCGGGGGCTGGTGGTGAAGTTCTGGTGATGAACCACATGGCCATCGCGCTTCGACTCGGGCACCAGGATCTCGACGGGCTGTCCCAGGAGTTCGTCCTGGGTGTAGCCAAACAACTCCAGGGCACGCTGGCTGACAAACAGGATCTGCCTATCCGCATCGACAAGGAGCAAGCCATCAGGGGCCGCCTCAGCAAGGCTACGGACGATCGACGCTTCCACCGGATTGTGTAGATCCACGCGGCTAGGGTACGGAGTCTGGGGGAGGAAGGAAAGCGCACAATCCGCGCGAGTGTGGCCACGGACCGCCGACCCCGTTGCTTCCTCCGACGGAGCGCCGCCTTTAGCTAGCGAGGGATCGAGCAGCGCTGGCGAGGGGCGCGCAGCGACGCAGAAGATCGGGGATGCCGCGATTTGAGCTGCTGACATAGGCGATCGCGGTATCCGTCGCGGGGTCGGCAAACGCGACGGTCGAAAAGCCACCGGCATGGCCGAAGCAGCGGCTGCTGCTGAACCAGCCGTAAAAGTGCGGCAGCGGCCAGCCAAAGGCGAAGCCCCGCCCCAGTCGGACGTAGGCGCCGAAGTTGCGGTCCAAGCCCGACGACTGCGGGCTCAGGTAGCGGCCGAGGGTCGCGGCTGCTAGCAGGCGCTTTCCCTCGTCGGTGACACCGCCACGCAGCAGCATCTGGTAGAAGCTCGCGAGGTCGCGGGCGGTGGTGTACATGCCAGCCCCAGGGACCAGCGCAGTGCGCGCCGCGATCTGGTTATTGACCCGCTCGAACTGCGCCGATAAGTCGACGCCGGCCAGCTGGAACGGACGCGGGCCCTGCCAGTAGGTCTCGGCGGCCTCACCGTCGTAGCGCAGGCGCAAGCCGGCCAAGGAAGGGGGCAGCTGACTGGCCAAGAACTCGTCGAGCGGCTGACCGCTGACCCGCCGCACGACCTCGCCCAAGATCCAGCCAAACGAGTGCGGCTGATAGGCCAGCGTGCCGCGCGGAAAGGCGGGCTTGGCGTCGATCATGCCAGCGACGACAGCCTCCCAGTCAGCCCAGCGCTCGGGGGCGTTGGCGAAGTCGGCCATAAGGACGCCAGAGCGATACTGCAAGACATCCAGCACCGTGACCTGGCCCTTGCCGTGTCGGGCAAAGCCGGGCACGTAGTGATCCACCGGCAGGCTGACATCCAGCTCACCGCGATCTTCCAGCATGGCGACGGCCAGCGCGACGATGGGCTTCGAGGCCGACATCACCTGAAAGCGCGTCTTGGGCGTCACTTCCGTCGAGGGCCCCGCCCCCTGACGCAGGCCGCGAGCAAAGCCGACCGCGGCATCGACCAGCACCCGGTCACCCCGCCGCACGACTAGCTGCCCGCCGACGATCGCCCCGCGCTGCGCCTGCGCTTGCAGCCGCGCAATAATCCCCTCGACGGTCATCGCCCCCCCCGGCCGGCCGAGCAGCGGCAGTTGCTAGCGGTACGCGACATCACGTCTCCGGAAATCCCAGGTAAGCCAAGAGCTCTGCCTCGCTCTCCGACACCAAGCGCTCCATGCGATCTTCGCGCATCAGGCGACTGATCTGCAGCAGCCCGACCTTGGACTGCACCAGCGTCGCCGCCTTGCGGAAGCCCGAAAACGCCGCCTTGCGCACGCGGGCGAACGCCGTCTCAAAGGCGGGGTCGTTCCGGCCTGGCGCGAGCCGCATATCCGACAAGACGCAGCGCTCGGCGCGACCCAGCTGATCGAAGAGGAGAATGAGCGGCTCATAGGCCCGTTCAGCGGCTTCCCCGTCGGGAAACGGCACCGCCGAGCGCGTCACGCGGATCAAGCGTCCGTCGTATTCCAGGCGCGCCGTCACGTACTGGTTGGAAAAAATCTCGACTCCGGGGGCCATGATTCCTACTCGCGGTGGCGACGCGGGCTTAAGAGCTTGGCCACAAGACCCGTCCAGCCGGTCTGGTGCGAAGCCCCAACGCCGCGCCCGTTGTCGCCGTGGAAGTATTCGTAGAACAGCAGATAGTCGCGGAAGTGCGGATCGCGCTGCAGCTTCTCGTCGGGACCGAACACCGGCCGCCGGCCATCGGCATCGCGCAGAAACAGGCGCCCCAGGCGAGCCGACAGCTCATCGGCGACCTCGGCGATCGTCCGCATCTGCCCCGATCCCGTCGGACACTCGACGGTAAAGTCGTCGCCGTAATAGTGATGAAACTTCTGCAGGCTCTCGATGATCAGGTAGTTGACGGGGAACCAGATCGGCCCGCGCCAGTTCGAGTTGCCACCGAACAGCCCCGACAGCGACTCGGCCGGCTGGTACGACACGCTCATCGGCTGGCCGTTCACGTGAATGACGTAGGGCTGGCCCTCGTGCACTTTCGACAGCGCGCGCACGCCGTAGGGTGACAGGAACTCGGTCTCGTCCAGCATGCGCTTGAGCAGGCGCTTCATCCGTCGCCCACGCAGAAGCGACAGCAGTCGCCGCTTGCCCCGCCCCGGCACATCCCAGTGCGAGATCAGGTTCGATAGCTCGGGGCGATGGCTGAGATACCACTCCATCCGCTGCTTGAACTCGGGCAGCTGATCGAGCAGATCCGGGTCGATCACCTCGACGGCAAACAGCGGAATCAGGCCGACCATCGAGCGCACCTTGAGCGGCTGCATGCTGCCATCCGGCAGGCACAGCACGTCGTAGTAGAACTGGTCGGCTTCGTCCCACAGCCCGACGTGCTCATCGCCAAGATTGGTCATCGCTTCGGCGATGCTTAGGAAGTGCTCGAAGAACTTGGTGGCGACGTCTTCGTAGACGTGGTTGTGAACCGCAAGCTCCAGCGCGATGCGCATCAGGTTCAGGCTGTACATCGCCATCCACGAGGTGCCATCCGACTGATTGATGAAACCGCCCGTCGGCAGCGGCGCGCTGCGATCGAACACACCGATGTTGTCGAGCCCCAGAAAGCCGCCCTGAAAGATGTTGCGACCCTGCGCGTCCTTGCGGTTCACCCACCAGGTGAAGTTCAGCATCAGCTTGTGAAAGACGCGCTCTAGGAATTCCAGATCCGGCCCGCGTCCGACCCGCTGCCTTTGCCTTTGGTCGATCTTGTAGACGCGCCAGGTCGCCCAGGCGTGCACCGGCGGGTTGACGTCGCCAAACGCCCACTCATAGGCCGGTAGCTGGCCGTTCGGATGCATGTACCACTCGCGGGTG
>CALFYE010000512.1 GCA_937952145.1 uncultured Myxococcales bacterium | reverse complement strand
CGGCGGCGCGCAGCAGGTCTTCTAGGCCCATCATGTCGTCGGGCGTACCCATGCGAGGTTGTTGGCCGCGCTCGGGCACAACGGGGAAGACGAGCGCGCCAGGAGGGCATACGCGCTGCCAGTCGCGCAGGATCGGCGCGAGGGCAGGGTGCAGCGGCACCGGACGCCACTTGCCGGACTTCGGCGTCTTGCCGTAGCTGTGCGCAACGTGAATCAGCCCGCGGTCGAACAGCACGTCGATCCAGCGCAAACCGAATAGCTCTCCTTTGCGCATGCCGGTGTAGATCGCGGCGGCGATCATCGGAAACACCGTCGGGTCGTGCTCGCGCGTGTGCGTCAGCAGCTTGTTGACTTCGTCGCTGCTCAGGTAGTCCATCAGGCCCGCGGGCTGAGACTTGCGCAGGCCGCTGGTCGGGTTCGCGCCGTCGAGGATGCTCTGCTTCCGCGCCCAGATGTACAGCACGGAAATCGCCTTCAGCATCGCGTTCACCGTCGCGGGCTTGTATCCCGCCGCCAGCTTGCGATCCCGAAACGCCTCGACCTGACCGGGCTTCACGACGGCGACCGGCAGCATCCCAAGCTCGGGCAGCACATGCTTGGCCATCGTGTAGCGGAACCACTGCCGATACCGCTCGGGATTCTTGGTCGGTGGATTCGCCTCATGCATGAACCGCTCAGCCAGCGCGAGCAGCGTCAGCGCGCGGCCCTGTCGCTCTGGCGATGTCGCATCGGGAATTCCGACCAGACCACGCGCGACGCGCGCCTCGACCTCCGCGACGAAGCGCATGGCCAGCGCCTTAGTCTGCTGATGCGTCGGACGATGCTTGCGCTTGCCGTCGACGTCGATGTAGCGGCAGTACCACTGCGGTCGCTCTTTGCTGCCACGATTCTTCACGTCACCCATGGAAACCTCGTCGTGCCCTGACTCCTGCACGCACGACGCGCGCAGAGGCCAGCACCATGCAGCGTATCAAGATCGTTGAGGTTTCAGGAAGCCCGTCGCTGTCGCGCACCTTCGGCCACATCATCGGCAACGCCATCGCGCGGCCGCATCACGATGTCCGGCGACTGCTCGAAGTAGTGCAGAGCGTCTTCTTTCGATGCGAACCGCAGCAACCACATCCCTTGCTCGTCGAGCATCCAGCATACGAAGGCCCATGCTGCGGTACCGCCGTTCGGCCACTCGCAGACTTCCCAGACGTAGCGCTTTGCCGCGGCACCTTCGCGAGACCATTCGACGTACTTGAGTGCGGCGGCGACGAGCTTGCTGGTTTCGCCGTGCATGCGCGTCCAGAAGTCGACGAAGAACGTCACCTTGTCATCGCGGGTGGACAGAAGAGACTTCGGAAGATGAGCGAGCAGAGAGAGACGAGTGGACTGTGGCATGATGCGCTCCAGCTAGCCCGGTGTTGGTAGCACCGAGGCTGGTTACGGGGCCGGCGGGGTCACGTCTCGCCGCGCCCCGGCTTTATGTTGGCTATCGCCTCGTGACGATTGGTAAATACATACTGATTCCGTAAATAACAAGCAAACGCATGTATTTGGCACGATCCTCGACGGAAATTGGCACGGCTCGCCTTTGCTAATGACCTAGGCTACAGGTGCCATGTGCCCCGAAGACGATCCCTACCTACTGGCGGCCGCGGGTTGCCTGAACGCCTGCGTGAAGCGCGCGAGCGCATGTACCTCGCGCAGTCCAAACTTAGCCAGCTCGCTGGCCTGGGACGTATGACCGTCGGGGATATCGAGGAGCGCCGGAATCAGGGCAACGTCGGTATCCTGACCGTCGAGAAGATTGCCAAGGTTCTGCGCGTCTCGCCTGCATGGTTGGCGTACGGCATCGGTTCATCTGAAATGGTACTGCGCTCAGATTCAGAGACTTCTTCTGTAGTGCGATCCTCATAAGAGTCCGGTGGACCAAATAAGGACCACCCGCCCCTCTCCGCCATAGATCCCCGTCGATAACCCCGCTCCCTTCGCATCTTGGCCAAATCTGCTGCTGCGTTCGCTTGCGCGTAGCTCGGCTGGCATCTTCTCGACGGGAAACGCCGAATAGCTGAATGTATTTTTTGTAATGTGAATTACTTTTAATGTTCAATCCGTCGGACAAAAGGACCAAGTTTGGTCCATCTCCGCCTCGCTATCGCGGAGTGCGACGGGATGCGGCCGACAGCGGCCCACATGCAGGTGCGAGACGGTGCCTGTGCCGACCCGTGCGAAGAACGCGGCCGCGTTGCGGGGATCGCGGCCGCGCTGGATCGGGGTGGGGCCGCGTTTTGCGATCGCGCTCCGTCGAGACCATGATCCCTGATCAGCGATCGCGGCCGCGCTTCAGCCTGACCGCGGCCGCGCTGGTCATGATCAACGTAGAAGTTCAACGCGAAGTTGGGGGAATGACACAGCGAAAAGCCAGCACGTGGATCGCAGTCCAACGTCTGCGACTGCCACAGTTGGAAAAGCTGCTGCGCGTCGCCGCCTTGCAGCCGCTTGCTGGCCACGATGACATGGTGCGGAACACTGGCGGGTGCCGTGGGAAACAGCCATCGCGCCGATGGATGAGCCAGACCAGTCCGATACCTGCTGGTGCCAATCGGACGCTGGGCGCACGGGACGACCGACCCAGACCTGCTGCGACCTTCCCGGCCAAAAACGTACGATGCCAGCCGTCACCGCGACGATAGCGATTCCTGCCAGGAAGATTCTCAGCCTTCTCATGCTCGCTGGCCGCTGCGATGGGGACGGCAAGCAGCGAAGTGCCTGCTGCGGTTAAGAAGAATGGGCGCTGCTACTTCAAGAAAATGTGAGCGGCTCGCACGAACCTATTCCGCATCGCCATCGCCACCGAAAAACGACGAGCCAAACGTCGGCGCCGCTCGACGACGTCCTCCGCGCCCCTGCCCGCGCAGCCAGTGCTCCAGATCCGCACGTCGCCAGCGTCGCATGCGGCCGTTGCCCGCGCTCATCTGATCCAGCTCGGGATAGCGCCGCCGCTTGCCCATGAACGACGGCACCGACAGCCCCAGAAGCTGCGCCGCGTCCTTGTGATCGAGCCAGGTGTCGGTGTCGCGCTCGGCGATGGCGTCTTTGACAGCCTGCTTGATGTACTCGCTGAGAATCGCGCGAACGGATGGGTCAGTCAGCGCGACCTGTAGCTCTGCGGTCAGGTCGATCTTGATGGGCATGGGAATTCGCACCCATCGTATCAGGCAGCGCGGTAACGCTGCTAGACGCTTGACAGTCCGCTAGGACGCTCTCCCTGTCGAGAATCTGTGGAAGGAGTTCCTGGTCCGAGTGGGGCAGGCGGGAACTCTGAGTGTCCGTCTCCTCTCCGCACCTCTGATGTTTGCTGAAGGCTCGGTGGAAAGCCTCGCCTTACCGACCGGACGCCTCAGGGTCTGCGTCTGCCGTTCGGCCGCAGCTCCTTTGGGCGTGGGCAGTTCGCTCGCAGCCTCGACAGGCTGGATGCCCAGGGCAGCGAGCTCCGCCCCATTCCGCGTTGAACGCATCGCCTCCCGAGATCGCTCGTTCATGCTCGCTCAGGTCAGGCTCCCAAGCTCGATCGCCGCGCTCCGCGTCCAACACTTTCCAGACATCCTTTCGTTCTACTCCCCACTCCACTCGGACCGCCTTTGCTCCGCCGCGTCCGGGCGGCCGACCCGCTCCCCGACTTCTTCGCCCCTGTGCAGTCCTCCGACTCCCACGTCTCCTTCGACCGCTGCTCCGGTCTTCCCTTGCTCTCGGTCTACCTTGGGGCGGGCGCCCCTTCTTGGCCGACGACACGTGCTTCCCGCCCCTCGCGCTTTCGGTCGGCGCATTTTTGCCTGCGAGTAAAAGGGGACTCTCGGCTCCGGTGTCGGCCATTTGCGCATCTCCTTCATCGTGTTTTTTGATCTGGGGTGCTTTGTTGCGTCGCGGCTCCGCCGGAAGTTGGCGCCACGCTGGATGCGAGCGGCCCCGCCCTGGCGGCCCCAGAGTGGGCGCACAACGGGGCTGATCCAGCGGGGCTGACTGGACCTGGCTGACGCATCAACCTCCCGTCGTGCAGCCGCGGCGCAGGCGCATGGCAAATGGCTGTGCGCAGTGTGTCGAATGCTGACCCAGCTGTGCGGGTCGTGCTTCCGCGGGCAGAGCTACTGCAGTGACTCTTGCCGCCTCGCGGCACGATTGGTGACGTAACCGGCAGTGGCCCTTGCCTGAAGCACTTCGTGATCCTGTTTCTTCTTCGGCACCGCCGCCTTCGCCCGCTCCGCCTCGGCTCTCTCGATCTCCGCGCGCAGCGGCTTGAGCTTGGCTTTGACCTGTCGCTTCCAGGCGGGGACCGAGACCTTGTCGCGCGTCACGCGATTGTTGTGAAAGCGGGCCTGCGGGTCGGCGATGGGGACATAGCA
>CALFYE010000511.1 GCA_937952145.1 uncultured Myxococcales bacterium | reverse complement strand
CCGCTGCGTCAGTCGTCGGTCACGGCCAGAAGGCCGCTCACTCCTCCCTCCTTGCGGCCGGGGTTCCTTGCTACGGTTTTGTTAGGCGCTCTAACCGCCCCCCGTCGGTGAACTGAGCTCCGGGGGCGTTTCCGAGGGGCCGATCCGAGGTCTTGCTCAAATCGCCACCACCGCGGGGCAGGAAAAGTAGGATCTACCCATGTCTACTTCGCCTTCTGGGCCCCCTGCTGCTGCGGTCGGTGTCCCTGCCCCCGCCCCGTCTGCCGCCGCCCCGGCAGTTGCTGTCACGCTGACGCTGCACCGGGCAGCTTTGCCAGCCCCGGGGGGGACATCCGGGGCGTCGAAGGGCGGGGTCGGCCCCAGCCCAACCGGCGACCACCTCCTGATCATTGAGACCGACTCGTCATCGGTCTATGAGCTGCCGAGCAGCGGCGACCTGCTGATCGGCCGCGCTCCCGATGTGCAGATTCGCCTGCGCGATCCGTCGGCTTCGCGCGTGCATGCCCGGCTGTCGGCGGGGGAGGACGGCGTCTACATAAGCGATCTCGGCAGCTACAACGGCACGCGGGTAAACGGCGAGCGCATCAGCGCGGCCCAGCGGCTGCAGCCGGGCGACACTATCGCCATCTGCGACGTCGTTCTTCTGTATCGCCGACGCAGTCCGGCGGCCCTTCTGCGCCCCATCCACGGCAACCTGACCCCGCTGCGCGAGCGCTTAGAGGAAGAGATCGAGCGGGCCCAGACGAGCTACGGCGAGCTGTCGGTGATGTGCATCGCGCTGCCCGAGCTGAGCGGGACCGCCGCGACCCCTGAGCTTGCGCTCGCGCGGGTGGCCGAGATCTTGGGGCCCAAGCTGCGGCCGATTGACACCGTGGCCCGCGATGGGGAAGGGCGACTGGTGCTGCTCCTGCCCGATCGCAACCGCGCTGAGACCGAGCGGTTAGGGCAGGGGCTGGAGCCGCTCTTGGCGTCGCTGTGCCCGACGGTGCGCATCGGCTTTGCCTGCTTTCCGGAGGAGGGGCCGGACGCGGCCAGCCTGCTTGCGGGGGCGCAGGCCGCGGCAGGAGGGGCCGCCGCACGTGAGGTGCGGAGCGCGAGCGGCGCTGTCACCCTGCTGCGCATTGGCGAGCAGGAGATCCTCCTCGCCGATGCGGCGATGCTGCGCCTGTATTCGCTGCTGGAGCGTCTGGCCGCCAGTGATCTGCCGGTGCTGATCCACGGCGAGACGGGGACCGGCAAAGAGCTGGCGGCGCAGGTCCTGCATGCCCACTCGCCTCGTCGCGACAAGCGGCTGGTGTCGATCAACTGCGCTGCCTTGCCCGAGAGCCTGGCCGAGAGCGAGCTGTTTGGGCATGAGCGGGGTGCGTTTAGCGGTGCTGTGGCGACCAAGGTTGGTCTTTTGGAAGCGGCGCACGGCGGCACGGTGTTTTTCGACGAGGTCGGCGAGCTTCCGCTCTCGCTGCAGGCCAAGCTCTTGCGCGTGCTAGAGACCAAGCGCCTGCTGCGCGTCGGCGACACCCGCGAGCGGCCGGTCGATCTGCGGATCGTCGCGGCCACCAATCGCCGCCTGGAAGAAGAGGTCAGCCGCGGTCGCTTTCGCCAGGATCTGTACTTCCGGCTGGCCAGCGCCGTCGTCGTGCTGCCCCCCCTGCGCGAGCGGCCGCGCGAGCTGCCGATCCTGTCGCGGGCCTTCCTGGCGCAAGCCGGTCAGAAGCTGGGGCGCCCGTCGCTAATGCTGGCACCCGCGACGATGGAGCGCCTGCTGCGCTACGGCTGGCCAGGCAATGTGCGCGAGCTGAAGAACGCCATGGACTACGCCGCCGCCGTCGTCACTGAGGAGGTGGTTGGGCCCGAGGCGCTGCCCGCCGCCGTGCTGTCGGCCACGCCGCCGAGTCCCAAAGCGGTCACGGGCGGGGCGACGCCCGAGGGGCCGCTGCCCGCCTCGCTGGCCCAGCTGGCGCGCGTCATCCTGCGCCTCGATGTCGGCGACAAGCTGGGGGCCATCGAAGAGGCGCTGGTCAGCGAAGCCCTGGCTCTGGCCGACGGCAACAAGAGCGCCGCGGCCCGCCTGCTGGGCGTTCATCGCAAGGTCGTCGAGCGTCGCCTGGCGCGCGAGCCCGGGACTTCCTAGGAAAACTACAGACCGGATGGCCGCGGGGTCCGAATTTTTACGTGGGGGGCTGAATTTGCCGGGCGCGGTCCCGCCGTTTCTTGCTAACAGCTGGGTATGGGCCTCATTCGTAAAGCGAGCAGCAGGGTGCCGGGCTGGCCGCGCCTGGGGGCCGGATCGTCACTGTCGGGGCTGTGCCTGAGGCTGTGTCTTGGGCTGTGTCTTGGGCTGTGTCTTGGGGTCGTGGCCTGCAAAAAGAGCCCGCCGGCCGCGCCCGTCCCGCGCGTGACTCGCATCGCCATCGCTGGCGTGGGCGAGGCTAGTGAGGAAGCCGCCGATCCCCGCGTGACACGCCTTGTCGAATCAGCGGCCCGTGGCCTGGGGCGGGCGGGTGTGCCAGTGCAGCTTCAGCCGCCGGCTCCCCAGCCGGCTGACTTCGCGCTGCGCCTACAGCTGCAGGTGCAGACCCAAGAGCGACGTGACCCGACGGGAACCCCCCGCGGGCCGAGTGCGGGAGCGCCCGCTGTGCCGCCCGCGACCGGTCCCGCGTCGATTCGGCTGCGGGCGCTGTGTGCCGGCGTGCTGAGCCTGCAGGGGGGCGCCAGCCTCGTCGGCTCTGAGGATCGCCCCGAGGCAAAAAAACCGTCGCTGGAGCTGTCGAAGTTCGACCACCTGGGAATGAGCGAAGACGATCTGTCAGCCCCGCCCGAGAACGCCTGGGTCTTCGATCGGCTGTCGCGCCTAGTCGAAGACAGCGCCTACACGCTGGGGGCGGAGCTTCAGCTCTTGCGAGCCGACTCGCGCGAGCTGGTCACCCGGGTCGCCGACAAGGCGGGCGACGAGGCGCTGCGGGCGACGGCGATTCAGATCCTGGGGCGGCGGCGCGAGCGGCTGGCCATTCCGGTCTTGGTCGGGCTGATTCGCGAGACCGGCTCGCGGCGGAAAGAGGCACTGCTGGCTGCCGATAAGCCGAGTCCCGCGGAGCTGGCCGACCCGGCGGTGCGGAGGCAGGCGCTGGCCCAGGCGCAAAAAGCGCGGCAGCAGCAGGATGTGCTTCTGGTCTTGCGCGACTCGGCGATTGGCGCGCTGATCGAGATCGGCGATCGCTCAGCGGTGCGACCGCTGCTTGACTCGGTGGCGTTTCTCGATGGCAGCGAGATGGGCAAGCTGCTGGAGGCGGTGGCGACGCTGGGCGGGGACGAAGCCAAGAGCTATCTGCGCTTCGTGTCCACCAGTCATCCCGAAGCCAGCCTGCGCGATGAAGCCAAGGCCGCCCTGCAGCGTCTAGAGAGAAGAGAAGCGGAACCAGCGCCCGCCACCCCCCCGTAATTCCTGGTGGCGCGCACGCCTTGCGCTTGCCCGACCATGATACGCTTACACCACGCCACCTTCGGCCCTGCGCCGGATCGTCACTCTGGGAGGACGCCTATGCCCACTCGTTTGTCGTCTCGTTCTCGCCGCTTGCCGGCGCTGCTCTTGGGCAGCGCGCTGCTGGCTTCGGCGGCCTATGCCGGTACGCTGGCCCCACGCCTGGCTGCGCCGGCCGGCGCCTTTCCGTTTGCCGAGTACGATGCGCTGCTCAAGAAGTACGTCGATGACCAGGGCCGCGTGGACTACAACAAGCTGAAGCAGACCGACACCGAGACCGTCGAGAAGCTCTACGCCGTGGTCTCCGCGACGGGGCCGGACAAGACGCCAGAGCTTTACAAGGGCAAGAACGCGGCTCTCGCCTACTACATCTCGGCCTACAACCTGCTGGTCTGGAAGAACGTCATCGACGGCATTCCCAAGCTCAAGCGCGTCGATCAGGGACTGTATTCGTTCTTCCGCAACCCTGAGTTTCAGGTCAACGGCGCCGAGGTCGATCTCGACGACCTGGAAAAGAAAGTCATCCGCCCGCGCTTCAAGGATGGCCGCCTGCACTTCGCGCTGAACTGCGCCAGCGGCGGCTGCCCACGCCTGCCACGCGATGCCTTCACCCCCGACAAGGTGCAGGCCCAGCTTGACACCGAGTCGAAGCGCTTCTGCAACGAGAAGCGCAACGTCGACTACGACCCAGCGACGAAGACCGTCAAGCTGTCGATGATCTTCAAGTGGTACAAGGACGACTTCGGCGGCAGCAACATGGCGGTCATCGACTTCATCAACAAGTACCGCGCCGACAACGCCAAGCTGCCCCCCGACACCAAGATCGATCACATCGACTACGACTGGCGCATGAACGATCCCGGCCTGCCTAATCGCTAGGAACGAAGCGCTCCTTACGGCACGACGACCCGGAAGGTGCCAAGATCTTCCGCGGCGTTTTCCGGCTGAGCAGCCAGCTCAGAGATCGAGCGGCGCAAGAGGTCAACCAAGTCATGCGTTTGCCCGGTCAGACCCTGCCGCGAAAGTGCACGGGCTAGCGCTGCGGCCCAAGCCGCTTTCACGGGCCGCTGGGTGGCGATTACAGCCTCTGCACCGCGGGCCACGAAGCTCTGCGCGATACCCAGGGCCTCTTGGCCGCCCGTCTCTTCCGCAGACTGCGCTGTCTCACACCCGAGCAGGATCACCTGCCGCGGTACCCGAGAGAGCAGCAAGATATCGGTCACTAGCAGGCCAGCTTCCCGCGCCGTGTGCAAAGCATGTGTCCATCCGGCGGACCGTTCGACG
>CALFYE010000510.1 GCA_937952145.1 uncultured Myxococcales bacterium | reverse complement strand
ATACAAATATTTTATTTATTTTTGAGGATTGCTTGATTACTGCAACAAGCTCCTAGCGCGATGCGTGGCCCGGCCGACGCGCCAGCAGCATGTAGACGGCCGCATGCGACTCGTGTCGCGGGTCAGCGAGCATCGCCAAGAAGCGTTCGCGGAACGCCGGAAACTCCGCCCCGCACAGTGCCTGCAGCCCCGACAGACGCGACAAGCGTCGCGTCCAGGCCGCGAGCACCGCCTCCGACGCCGGGCCCTGAAAGCTGAACTCCTGATCCGCCAAGCGGCGCGACTCCAACACCTCAAGCCCCGCGGCCTCGACAGCGGCGACCAGCTTGTGACCCATCCTGAAGTCGTAGCGCGCCCCGTCGAGCGCCTGGCGATAGTACTCGGTGATGTGACGGGAATCGGCCTCTGACATCGGGGTATGGCCGAAGATGTCATCCGCCTCGACGAGCGCCAGCCAGGCACCGGGCCTAAGCAGGCGGCTCCACACCGCCAGACGCGCCGCCAGCGGCGGGAAGTAAGCGGCCGTAAACGAGCACCACAGCCCATCGGCAAGTGGCAAGCCCAAGCCCGCGAGCGCCGTCAGCTCGGCCTGGTGATAGACGATGTGGTCGCAGCCTTGCCGTCGCGCCTCGGCGAGAAGCTCGGGACTGGCATCGATGCCGATAACCTGCGCCCCCCGGGCCGCAAGGTCGCGCGCTTGGTCGCCAAGACCGCAGCCCAGGTCGAGCACCGTCTGTCCCGCCGAAAGCGGCAGCCGCGAGTACGCCGTGGCCCAGTCGCGAAAGCCGTACTGCTGGCGATATTCCTCAACCACCGACATGACCCCTCCGGTCGAACACCGATGGGCAAGTAGCGAGCCTGCGCATCACCGACTCAGTCACGCAGGTCGGCCGCCAGCGCCGCCTGCGTCGCCGCGTTCAGTGCATGTCGCAGCACAAGCCGCGGATGATCGACGCGCAGCGCCACCTCGACGCGACGCTCCCGCAGACGCTGCGCGGCCGCCGCCGAGAGCTGCACCTTGAAGTAGTGCACCGCCGTGGTGCGCGTCGGCAGGTGCGCCTCGGGCAGATCCTGCGTCGCTGCGAAGCGCTCGCCATCGACCTCGATGGCGACCGCCGTCTCCAGCCCGGCCAGCTCAGTCAGCATGCGCTCGCGCGTCTCGCGATCGGGGATCTCGACGAACAGCGTGAAGCTCAGCTGATCCGGGCCGGCAATCAGGTCGTTATAGGTCTCGATCTCGTGCGCAATCGCCGACTCGCTCGTGATGCGCTCGGTGCGCAGCATCTCCTGAATCTGCAGCAGCACCGAGTCATGATTTTCAAACAGCACCGAGATGTAGTCCCCCACGATCACCCGCCGCGGCACTTTTTCCGCGATGACGCGCGCGCGAAAATGGGGACGTATCAGCTCGTACTCAGCGATAGAGAGGATCTCGGAACGCGTAACTTTCAGCACGCCGCAACGCTAGGCGCACCCCGCCCGCCGGTCCACAAAGATCTGCGCCCCCCCCCGCTTAAGGCGTGGATGGCCAAAGCTGCCTGCCGCGCTCTGCGAGACGAGGCGCGGGGAACAGCTGGGGGGCCCCAATTGCGAGATATGTAAACACCTTCCCTAGTGCGCCCCGCCCGCCACCGTCTGCAGCACATCAATCAACCCATACGCGTGCGCCACCGCTTCGATGGGGTGCAGGATGCGGCGACCCGTCTCGTGCGCGATACGCAGCGACGCCAGGCTGCAGTCGGACAGAACGACATTGGGGGCATCCCCTCCCGACTCGACGCCGCGCACTAGCTTCTGGGCGTACTTCTGGCCGGTGGCGTAGTGGCGCGCCTTCATGCCCCAGGTTCCGTCGACGGCTGAGCACTCCTCGACCATGCGGACCTCGGTGCCCGGCACGACGTTGAGCACGCGCATGCCCGGGAAGCCAATCTTCTGCGCTCGCAGGTGGCAGGCGGCGTGATAGGCGACCTTGCCCAGCGAGCGCGGGAAGCTGCGGTTGAGGCGCTTCTCGCGGCCCAGCACGACAAGAAACTCCAGCACATCCAGCGTCGCGGCGGCTACCTCACGCACCTCGGGCAGCGGCACGTACTCGTGCCATTCCTTTTTCAGCATCATCCCGCACGAGGGCCCCGCCACCAGCACCTTGCGCCCCGCCCGCACATGCGGCAGCAGAAGCGCGACGTTGTGCGCGATCTTGCGCCGGGCCGCCTCGATGTCACCGCCGTCGATATTGGGTAGACCGCAGCAGGTCGGCACCGCCCCTAGGAGCTCGGCCGGGCCATCCTCGCCGCCTTCGGGATAGAACACGCGATAGCCGTTGTGTTCCAGAACGCGCGTCGCTGCCGCCGGCACGTGCGGCACGTTGTAGTCGCCGTAGCAGGTGGGAAACAGCACGATCTCGCCGGCCTGACCCGCACTCGCAGCCGGCTCATGCCGACGGAACCACGACAGGAAGGTCTCGTCAGCCATCGGCGGCAGCGGAAACTCGGCGCTGATGCCGGTGGTCTTTTCCTGCACCTTGCGCAGCAGGCGCTGCGTGGTCACGAAGTTGGCAATCGGCGCGACGCTGCCCGAGCCCAGCTTGCCGATAAGCTGCGGCTCACCGAGCAGACGATCGACGAGCGGTATGCCCTCGCGCTGGGCCCGCTGGGCCCGTTCGCGAACCAGGATACGCGGGAAGTCGAGCGCTTCACTCGCGCCCTCGTCGGGCGTGTAGGGGCACTTGATGTAGCAGAGCTTGCACTGCCAGCACTCGTCGGCAATCGCGCGCACATCGCCCATATCCAACGTCTCGGCGCCCTCGGCCCGGCCGCTGTCGATGGCGGCGTCGACGCGTCGGAAGAGCTCGGGAAACGAGCCGCAGTAGTTCACGCACATGCGGCACTCGTGACAGATCTGAAACGCGCGCTTGAGCTCGCTCAGCAGATCCGCCTCGTCGAAGTAGCGCGGATCCTGTGGACTTAGCGCCGGTGGACGCGGCGGCAGACGAGGGATGACACTCATGGCCGCATCTTACAGCGAGCCCGAAGCCGGCGAGGGGAAAGGACGCGCAAGAAAGGAGCAGTCCCGGCGCGGCCTCCTGCGATACTATGGCCGAGGATGTGCCGCCGGGAGGCACCCCCAGCCTCGCCCGCAAGCCCGATGGAAAAGCCGCAACACATTGAGAACTACCGCGTCCTCCGCGAGCTTGGTCGTGGCGGGATGGGCGTGGTGTACGAGGCCGAGCATCGGGAGTTCCGCAGTCGCGTCGCCATCAAGGTGCTGCATCCGCGGCTGGCGCAAGATCCGCAGATCCTGGCCCGCTTCCGTCTGGAAGCCGTCGCTGCCAACGTGCCGCAGCATCCCGGCATCGCCCGCGTGCTGGGCGGCAACGTCCTGCCCAACGGCGACCTGCCCTACATCGTCATGGAGTTTCTCGACGGCAAGCCGCTGCGCCGTCGCCTGGCCAAGAATCGCGAGGGCCTGCCCGAGATGGTCGCGGTGCGCTTTGGCAAGCAGATTGCCGACGCGCTGGCCGCCGCCCACGCCAAAAAGATCGTCCATCGCGACATCAAGCCCGAAAACATCATGATCGTCCGCGACGACGCCGTGCCCGGCGGCGAGCGCGCCAAGGTCCTCGACTTCGGCATTGCTGCCGTCGCTGCCGAGATCGCCGCGTCGGAGTCGCAGTCCGACACCCAGGTCAAGACCAGCCCGTTTGCGGGCCTCATCGGCACCGCCGCGTACATGGCGCCCGAACAGTGCCAGCGTATCGGCAACGCGCCGATCGACGAACGCGCCGATGTCTATGCCCTGGGCACCGTGATCTACGAGATGCTCTGCGGCCACCCGCCCTTCGTCGAGGGCGAGGCGGTGTCGCTGATGTACAACCACATCCACAAGCCGCCCGAGCCGCTGCGCAAGCACCGGCCGCAGCTGATGCCGGATCTCGAAGATCTGGTGATGCGCATGCTCGCCAAGTCGCCGGATCGTCGGCCGACCATGCGCGAGGTCTCGCTAGCGCTGTCGCAGCTAGATCAGACCAGCGCGCCCAGCTTGCCGGGTCTTTCGACGCTGGATGAGTCGCCGCGGGCTAGCCGCAAGCGCCTTGCTCTCTACCTTCTGCTGGGAGCGCTGAGCCTGGTGGCGAGCGGCTTCTTAGTCCAGCAGTACGTCGGTGGTACCAGCCGGATCACCTGGAGGGTGTCCAGCCAGCCCACGGGCGCTGCGCTCGTCGATCCCGATGGACGAACCCTGGGCACGACGCCCTTTGAAGAGACCAAGGCCCGCGACCTGGGTAAGCTCACCGTCGAAGTCCGCCTGCCCGGCTTTGCGGCACAGCGCATCGTCCTCGATCGGGCCGAGGACTACGACCGCACCCTGGTCCTGTCGCCGGATCGTCGCTAATCCCCTGCCCTCGCCGACCTACCCCGATGAACGTCGCTCCCGCTCTGCTGGCTCGTGCTGTTTATTTTGGTCTCGCGTTGTCGCTGCTGCCGGCCGTGGCCTCGGCGCAGCTGCAGATCCCGGCAAGCTCGCCGCTGCAGTCGGTGCTGCCACCAGCCGGCGGCATTGCTGACGCTGGCGAGCCGTGGTCGGTGGTGCAGAATCCCGCCGCCATGGCTCCGCTGCGTGGCTACCTGTTTGGGCTGCGGCACACCGAGCTTTCGCTGGACACCGGCTTTACCGGGCGCGGCTCGGGTCTGTATCTTTCGCGACCGCTGCCCCTGTTCAGCAAGTTCGCCGTCGGCGGAGCGCTTGAGATCCTGCGCCCCCCCGTCAGTGGACCGGCCGCCGTCACCGGCAAGCTGAGCCTGGCGCTGTCGTATCGGCTGCGGCCCTGGGTGGCGTTCGGCCTGGGCTATGCGCATGGCTTTGCCCCATCGTGGGCCAGCCCCAGCGGCAGCGACACCGTGCAGCTTGGCGCCCACCTGACCATCAGTCGCTTCGCCGCCCTTGGCTTTGTCGCCAGCGATCTCACCGCACCGCTTGTCCACAGCGGCCAGCCCGGAACCAGCGCCGTGCAGTTAGAGCGCAGCTACGAGCTAGAGACCCTGTTCCGCCCTCTCGGCGACTACCGCTTTGAGCTCGCCGCCGGCCTGCGGGTCGGCGAGTCGTCGCGCACGCTATGGCCCCGCGCCCGCCTGTGGGCCCGTCCGACCGCCGGCTTAGGTCTGTCGCTGGAAGGCAGCGTGGTCTTCGACCCCAGCCAGATCTCACCAAGCGCCGGTCCCGCGGCCACGCCTGAGCTCAGCCATCAGCTCGACTATCGCGTCTCGCTGGGGGTCGCCATTGACTTCGCCCGCGTCGGTGCTGACCTTTACGCCCTTCTCGCCGGTCGCAGCAGCCTGGGGGGCGCGGCCCCCGCCCAATCGACGCTGGGCTTCCACGGAATGAGCCTGGGACTGCGCGTATCAAGCGAGCACTACCCGGCCATCTATCGCGGCTCAGCGCGGATGGTGCGCGTCGACCTCGGCGGACGCGGCGCCGAATCGACGATCTGGCTGCTCACCCGCCTGCAGCGGCTAGAGCGCGACCCCCAGACCCAGGCCGTGGTCATCATCCCCGCCGACCTGCGCGGCTCGTGGGCGACGGCGGAGGAGCTCCGTCAGGCGGTGCTGCGCCTACGCGCCGCGGGCAAGCACGTATTTTCCTATAGCGGCACCCTCAATAGCCGGGAATATTACGTAGCCAGCGCCGCCGAGCGCATCTTCCTCGACCCCGAAGGTGGCCTGCGCCTCACCGGCCTGCACTCCGAGACCTTCTTTTTCCGCGAGGCCCTCGACCGCCTGGGCATCCGCGCCGACCTCGTCCGCATCGGCGACTACAAGTCCGCCCCCGAGAGCTACACCCGCAGCGAGCCCACAGACCTCGCGCGCCGCATGCGCCAGGGCCTGATCGACGAGCAGTTCGAGCGCCTGCTCACCGCCGTCTCGTCGGCCCGCCTGCTCGAACGCGCCCAGGTCCAGACCCTCATCGAGTCCGGCCCGCTCACCGCCAATCGCGCCCTCGCCGGCAAGCTCGTCGACGTCATCGCGACCGGTGATCAGACCGAGCTTCAGATCCGTCAGATCGTCGGCGCCGCCCTGCCACTGGTGCCGCTGGCCAGCGTCGTCGAGCACCCGACGAGCTACGCCCCGCCCGGCATCGCCATCGTCCACGTCCACGGCGACATGACCGGCGGTACCTCGCGCGAGGTGCCCTATGTCGGCCTGCGCACCGTCGGGGCCGAGACCATCGTGAGCGCGCTTGAAGCCGCCAGCCGCGATCCCCAGGTGCGGGCCATCGTCCTGCGCATAAGCAGCGCCGGCGGCTCAGCCACCGCCGCCGACGTCATCGCCCGCCAAGTCGTCGAGGTCCAGAAGCGCAAGCCAGTGGTCTGTTCGCTCGGCGACATCGCTGCCTCAGGGGGCTATTACGTCGCCGCCCCCTGCGCCGTCATCTTCGGTTTGCCATCGACGATCACCGGCTCTATCGGCATCTTCGGCGGCAAGGTCGATGCCAGCGGCCTCCTCGACTTCCTGCGCGTCCGCCGTCACAGCTTCCAGCGCGGCAGCCACTCCGACGCCGAGAGCCCCTTCCGCCCCTACAGCGAAGCCGAGCGCGAGACCCTGCGCGAGAGCCTGCAGCAAGGCTACGAGCGCTTCCTTGCCACCGTCGCTACCGGCCGCCACATGACCCAGGCCGAGGTCCACGAGCGCGGCCAGGGCCGGGTGATTAGCGGCGAGGGAGCCCAGGCCCTGCGCCTCATCGATCGTCAGGGCGGCCTCCTCGAAGCCATCGCCGAAGCCCGCCGCCGCGCCGGCCTGCCCGTCGAGCAGCCCGGCCCCCTCTTCTACTACCCCCAGCAAAAGACCAGCCTGCTGTCCGAGATCCTCACCGTCCTGCCCAACTTCCTCGACGCCAGCACCGCCGATCCCCAGACCAGCCTGGCCAGCGCCGCCTCGCCCGCCGGCCCCAGCACCCTCGACATCGAGGGCCTGGTCACCCAAATCGCCGCCCCCCTCCTCCCCGCCCTCCGCTCCGCCCTCCTCCTCCTTGGGGGCAGCCTCCAGACCCGCCTCGATCCCGAGCTAGCGCTTGACCAGGGCCTCGATACGCCCCGCTGAGCCCCGCGAAGGCTTCCGCCGCGGAGCATGGCAGGCTTCGGCACAGGCACAGGCACAGGCACAGGCACAGGCGCTGGCGCTGGCGCTGGCGCTGGCCAGCTAACGTTGCAAGATTGGCGCAGCAACGACCGATTTAACTGCAAATGACCGCAGCAGTCACATAGCAGAATATTTCCATTTAATTATCAATTTTTGAATGCTCATTACTTTTGATCATTATTCGCTTACTGCCACAAACTGCGCGCTGCGGGCTGCCCCCGGGGCGTATACTGATCTGCGCCATGCAGACCACGGAGACGGATCGCGTAAAGGCGCGCCCGCCGCAGCGAGTTCCGAGTCTTCTGGTTCTGTACAGCGCCGGCCAGATCTTCGCTGCGCCACAGCGGCTCGTGCTGCAGGACGGAGAGCTCGCCATCGGACGTGAAGTCTCCGATTCGACAGGCCTTCGGCTGGTGGAGGATCGACGGCTCTCGCGTAACCACGCTGTGCTCACAGTGAGTGGCGCCGGTCAGCGCGTGTCGCTTTCGGATCGGAGCAGCAAGAACCACACGTACTGCAACGGCCTCCCGTGCACGCAGCGGATCCTGGCTGACGGAGATGTGATCCGGGCTGGCAGTACCCTCCTTCTGTTCCGCCATGAGCTGGCCCCGCTACACGATGGCGACGACACGTTCCTACTCGGCTGCTCACGCGCGATTCGCGAGCTTCGCCATCGCTTAACGATCGCCGCCAAGCAGACGGCGCCGGTGCTGCTATGCGGGGAAAGCGGCACCGGCAAAGAGCTCGCCGCGCGGACACTGCATCGACAGAGTGGGCGCGGTGGGCCGCTTGTGGCGATCAACTGCGCGGCCATTCCCAGCGAGCTGGCGGAGAGTCAGCTCTTTGGTCACGTACGCGGGGCGTTTAGCGGCGCGCATTCGAGCCATGTCGGTTTCTTTCAACAGGCACACGGCGGCACGCTTTTCCTCGACGAAATCGGCGAGCTGTCGCTGGCCCTGCAAGCCAAGCTTCTGCGCGTCGTAGAAGACAAGTCGGTGCTGCCAGTGGGGGCCGGGCGGCCGCTTGCGTGCGACGTGCGGCTCAGCGCGGCGACACATCGCGACCTACGGGGTGACGTGCATGCCGGACGCTTCCGCGCCGATCTTTATGCTCGCCTGGCCGGATGCACGCTCAGCCTGCCGCCTCTTGCCGAGCGTCGCGAGGACATCTTGCTCCTCCTGCTTTTGGCTGGACCTCCGAAAGCTCCTCCGTTGACTCCGCGGCTGGCCGAGGCCCTGCTGCTCTATCGCTTCCCGCTCAATGTCCGCGAGCTATTGCAGCTAGCCCACGAGCTATGCAACCGCGCCAGCGCAGAAGGCGAGACGGAGCTGGATCTGCCCCTTATCGCAGACCGACTGGACATCACACAGCTGACGAAGGCTGCACCGTCTTCTGACGCCATGCTCCCGCCATCGGACACCGCCCGCAGCCCCGCTGACGGGGCAAAGAACACCAGCGATAGAGGCCGCCCTGCCCCTGCCCAGGGAGAACCCGTTGAGTCCCCAGCCGAGGCCACTGCCAGTGCGGTGAGCGACGCGGCAGCGGTTGCCGAGTCCTCGCCGGTTCCCAGCTCTGCTCAGCTCTCAAAAGAGATCCTGCAGCGACTCTTGACGGAACAGCAGGGCGTCGTCGCGGAAGTGGCGCGGCTGCTCGGGCTCTCGCGCCGCACGGTGGGACGACTGATGCTGCGCCACCGCCTACGGCGCAAAGACTTCCTACCGTAGCGCGGCAGCGTCCCCATCCGGGGGCGCTAGCGCCTGCTCTACCGCCGCCAAGTCACCCAGGTTCACCTGCTGGCTGAGCGTAATGACCTGCGTCGCCGGCAGCACATAGAACCGATAGCTGACCGCGCCGGCGCCACTCAGCGGTGCTCCCCCCTTCGAGTTGGTGGCATCGAGGAACAGCTTGCCCCCCGTGTTGATATCGAAGCCAAAGTGCACAAACGCGGTGGGGTCCGTGCTGCTGTAATACTGGTTAAATGGCATATGCCACCAAGTGACCGCGCTCGCGTTCGGCCCGACAAATACATAGCCCAGCACTGCCTGGTCTTTAGCGATAGTCGGCATCTTGCTCGCTTGGCAGAAGTAGATAGCCGAGTTAAGGTCTTTGGTGAAGCAGCTTATCGGCACGCTGAATTCGTACATACTCACGACCGCATCTTGGCCACGTTCCCCTTGCGGGCCAGTTGGCCCAACCACCCCTGGCGCACCGCAGCCCAAAAGCGGCAGCGCGGCGACCAGGGCGATCTGTGAAAAGCCTCGGATAAGCGTTATCAGAGTACGAGTATTGCGGATCATGTGGCGCATAGATTCCCCCATTATTGCGTGTTAGCTACAAGCTAGTTGTTACCAAGAAACCAGCCCGGCCAGATGATGACTAACGCAATCGCCGTGCCAGCGTTTTGGCATGCCTGCGAACGCGGTCTCCGTCGCAGAGCTTCGGCAACCGGGCTGCGGCGACTGCCCAGCTGGGCGGGTAAAACGGGAACTCGCGCAGGTGGGCAGCGCAGCTGGGCAGCGTGATACACTGAAATCTTTCTGCGAGGGCAGCATGACCTCCGTAGGACTTGAGCCGGCTCCGCGTGCTGAAGGCGCAATCGAGTCACCGCCGAGCGTGGTAGGCGCCTATCGCATTCTGCAGTTGATCGGGCAAGGCGGAATGGGGGCCGTCTACGAGGCCGAGCACGTGACCACGCGTCAGCGCGTAGCCATCAAGTTCTTGCATCGCTCGCGCTCTTCCGATGCGCTGCAGCGCGAGCGGAGCTTGCGAGAGGCGGTGGCGATGGCTGCCGTACAGCACCCGAACCTGACGCAGCTCTTTGGCTTCTATGAGCAAAGCGAGTCCAAACCCTATTTAGTAATGGAGCTCATTCGCGGAGAGTCGCTGCGCGACCGCCTGCGTCGCCTGGGCAAGCTCCCGCTGAACGATGCGCTGCGCTTTGCCCAACAGGCGGCATCAGCGCTTAGCTTGATTCACCAGCACGAAGTCATTCACCGCGATATCAAGCCGGAGAACCTGATGATCGTGGCGGGGGAAGCAGGCGAGCAGCTGAAGATCCTCGACTTTGGTATCGCCAAGCTGGCCGACGAGGTCGGGCTGAACACGCTAAAGACTTCGGACTCCCAGGTGGTGGGCACGCCGACCTACATGTCTCCAGAGCAGTGTCAGCGCGGCGAGGAGCTGTCAGGCAAAAGTGATGTGTATGGGCTTGGGGTCACGCTCTACGAGCTGCTCACCGGTCGGCCTCCGTTTAGCGGCGAGCCCGTGCAGCTTCTGCTCTTGCACTTGCACCAGTCGCCGCCCCCCTTGCGACGCTTTCGGCC